>JAYOCI010000217.1:0-1751 GCA_038105345.1 Rhodobiaceae bacterium | reverse complement strand
CGGGCCGGAAACCGTGCGCGAAGAAGCTGCTAAATTACAAGGCTGGGGCTGATTATTCAGCCGCCATTTGCGCTTGCGGGAATTTGACAAAATGCCCAACCATCATGCCAGCAAAGGCTGTCGGATCAGGGCGCGGGCCGGTTAGCACGCCTTGCTCGCGCAGGGCGGCTTCCAGCCGATCGAGAATAAAATCGACTGTCAAATTATCGCTACCGCTGCGCCATAAAGCCTCTTCCTCTTGCGAGGCGAAGCAATAGGCTTTCCACGAGATGGAATAGCGAATTTCTGACCAATCATAGTCAGCTAAAGGCGTGTCGCCATCGCGCAATTGCCATTTCTTGTCGCCCAAGAAATGCAGCCGCATATGTTTATCAATTTGTGGCAAATCGGGCAGGGTTTGATTAACCCGTTCGACGCCATGAAATACTTCATCAGTATCAATTAAAATCGCCGAGTTATGTTGCGCCGGAATTGACTGGCGCGGGCCTTTCGGGCCATCGGGATAGAATGTGAAAGCACCGCCCTTGGCTTCACCAAACCATGACACGCAAGTGGCAATCGGAATGCGCCATTCATCGAACAAGCCAGAGTGCAACATGACCACGAGCAACCATTGCGGTAATAATTTGCGATTGGCGCCACGGAATTCTGGCACATCTGTATGAACCGCGAGCTCTTGCCCGGGAACCAGCAGATTGGCATAGATAATCGCTGGCACAATAATATCGCGATGCGAGACTTTGCGTGCGGTTTCTTTCAACGCCGGATGGTTCATGAAGTTCTCGACCCCGCTGGCTTTAACCTCATCACCATAGGCATAAGTCTCACGGAAATAATTGGTGCGCTGACCGGCGGTTTGAATGTCGTCGTCATTGCCCGTGCCATCAATACCGTTTTGAATGTAATTAAAGGCGGCATCAAAACGTTGCGGCAGTTTTTCGCCAAGGCCGTCATTTGAGGCCTCGTCGGCATATGTGCCAAAACTACCGAAATTTTCAGCCAGACGCAGCATGGTCTGGGCGTCTTCATCGGCTAGAAACGGATCCATATGGTTGTAAAATGCAGTCATTGTTTATCTCCCGAACTCTATGCCGAAACTGTAAAACAGCTATTGGCTTTGCGCCATAAAAAAAGCGCGGCAGTTGCCCGCCGCGCTTTTATGTTAAGGCTTGTGATTTAGATGCGTTCGATAATCACAGCTGGTGCCATGCCGCCAGCGGCGCACATGGTGACCAAACCAAATTGTTTGTCTTGGCGCTCCAACTCATCGAGCATTGTGCCAACAAGAATCGAACCGGTCGCACCAATCGGGTGCCCCAAAGCCATGGCGCCACCGTTCACATTGATGAGGTCGCGGTCGATGTTAAGGTCACGAATGAATTTCTCAGTTACCACTGAGAAGGCTTCGTTGACTTCGAACAAATCGATATCGGCAACGCTCAGGCCAGCTTTTTGCAGCACTTTTTTGGCTGCTGGTACTGGTGCATTGAGCATCAAGGTCGGGCTGTCACCCATATTGGCCAAGGCTTTAATACGGGCCCGTGGTTTCAGGCCATTGGCTTTGGCATATTCAGGTGAGGCCAACAGCAAGGCGGCCGCGCCGTCGACCACGCCTGATGAGTTACCGGCATGGTGAACGTGATTGATTTGCAAATCAGGATAGGCCTGAGCAATCAATTTGCGGAAGGTTGTGCCTTCTTCGTCGAGCGGAATATCCGCCAATTTAGCAAAGCTTGGATCAAGTGAGGCAA
>JAYOCI010000216.1:0-1763 GCA_038105345.1 Rhodobiaceae bacterium | reverse complement strand
CGCAATTGCTCGATATT
The DNA here is from genome assembly GCA_038105345.1 of Rhodobiaceae bacterium. Taxonomy (GTDB): domain Bacteria; phylum Pseudomonadota; class Alphaproteobacteria; order RS24; family RS24; genus JAHEGN01. The sequence continues at coordinate 1,746 of JAYOCI010000216.1, read as the reverse complement.
GTCGCGAAACTCGCTGCCATAAACCACACTCGTGGCGTCGGAATTGTCGAAAATATAATGCACTTCATCGGCGACATAACGATAATTCACATTCACATGAGTCAATTGGGCGCGGAAACAGGCGGCCAGCAGCTCCATATATTCAGGCCGGTTGCGCATATAAAAGCCGACTTTATCGCCAGCTTTGGCACCGCCAGCCAGCAGATTGCGACCCAAATTATTGCTGCGCGCATCCAGTTCTTGCCATGTGATCTCACGCTCACCATGCACGAGCGCCAAATGCCCCTGCGGTAAAACAGGAATAATTTTATCGAGTATGTCACCAAAGTTCCAAGCCATTTTGTCTCCCTCATTCAAAATGATTGCGAATAGATGAAACAAGCTAGAGCATAATTTTTTTCCGCGAAAGCGGATTTTTTCTAAAATAAAATTTACCAAATTTTACCACTCGTTTTCAAAAGCTGTGCTAAGACAGCTCTATGGAATCATCTGTCGCTTTACTCCTCAGTGGACTTATTTTGTTGGTTTTGTCGGGCGAGGCCTTGCTAAGAGGGGCGGTGACGACAGCTGTGGCATTTCGTTTGCCGCCTTTGGTCATTGGGCTGACCATTATCGCGCTGGGTACATCAGCGCCTGAATTTACAGTTTCCGTGCAAGCCGCTTTGGTCGATCAAGCCGACATTGCCATTGGTAATGTCGTGGGCAGCAATATCGCCAATATTTTATTGGTGCTTGGTATGATGGCGCTGATAAACCCGTTTCAAATCAGCGACACGACGCTGAAACGCGATGGCCGTGTGATGCTTGCGGCATCGGCGGTTTTGGTGGCTATGGCCTTTTGGGGCATGATTAACGCCTTGATGGGCGCTGGCTTATTATTGTTTTTGCTATTCTATCTCATCACGCTTTATCGCAGCGCCCAAAGCCAAAACCAAGGTGCCACAGAGGCCAGCGAAAATGTCTCTGAAAATGTCTCTGAAAATGTTCTGCCGGGCGGTTTATGGCTGGCCTTGCCGGTGCTGATCGCCGGTCTTATTGGCATTATCTGGGGGGCTGATTTAATGGTTGACGGTGCCATTCAACTGGCTCGTCATTTTGGTATTTCCGAGGCCGTCATTGCTTTGAGCATTGTCGCCATTGGCACATCATTGCCCGAATTGGCAGTGTCGATTGTTGCCAGTGTGCGCGGTCAGGCCGGCTTGGCCGTCGGCAATATCATCGGCAGTAATATCTCCAATATCCTGCTCATTCTGGGCGGTACATCGCTGCTCGCGCCTTTAGCGATTTCCGATGTGCTGGCCAATCGCGATGTCTGGGTGATGATGGGCGTGGCGGTTTTGGGGGTTTATTTCATGTCGACGCACCGCACCATGAGCCGTTTGGAGGGTGGCATTTGCGTGGCCCTTTATGTCGGCTATATTTGGTTTATCTATGGTGCCTGATTAGGCAGTGATAACAAAGCGCTAGACAAACAGCCTCGGGCAATGTTAGCTCATGACACTGGTTGATAAGGAAATGATGACGTGATCGATTTTTTGCGACGACGATAAGTTTCAAACTGGCTTTTGCCGGTTTGCTTTCGCACGCATTTAATCGTCCCATAATTGACCAGAAAAACGATATGGGGCCCATCGCAGGACGTTCATCATGACCCAAATAATTTCAACACAAGCGCAGCATCACGCTGGAATTGAGCAACTTCTCGACCAATGTTTTGGCCCCGGGCGGCGGACCCGCACAGCCGAG
>JAYOCI010000059.1:0-10200 GCA_038105345.1 Rhodobiaceae bacterium | reverse complement strand
TCGAAGCCGGGCCGGCCGATGGTCAGCCCGTGGTGATGATACACGGCAATCCGACATGGTCTTTCATGTGGCGCAAAGTGGTTCGCGCCTTGGGCGATGCCGGCTATCGCGCCATTGCTATTGATCTGATTGGCATGGGGCGGTCTGACAAACCGACGAAGATGAAAGATTACACCATTGCCCGTCATGAAAAATGGGTCGCCCAAGCATTGTTCGACAAGCTCGCCCTGCGTGACGTGCATTTGGTCTTACATGACTGGGGCGGCATTATTGGCCTGCGCGTGGCGGCCAATCATCAAGACCGGCTGGCCAGTATTACTTTTTCAAACACCGGCCTGCCAGTGCGCGACCCAGCGGAAAAAATTGAACATATGGCCATGCCCGGTTCTGGGTTTTTACGCAAATTCCAACTCTATGTGCGCTTAAATCCGTTCTGGCGACATTGGCATATGATGGCCTCCATTTGCACCAGCAGCGTGCCCAAACAAGTGGTTGCCGCCTATGCCGCGCCCTATCCGAATTTTCGATATTTGACCGGCAATCGGCAGTTCACACAAATGCTACCGACGCGCTATGATAATCCCATGCTGGTCGATAATTTCCACGCCCGTGAGAAACTGGCCGGTTTCGACAAACCCTTTCTCTGCCTGTATTCGGACAAAGATATTGTCGCGCCCAACGGCCACCAATCAGTGCGTCCCTACATTGCCGCTGCGAGCGCGCGCGAGCCGGTGATTTTAAAAGGCGGCAGTCATTTTCTGGTCGAGGATTTGCCTGATGATTACGCCAACGCATTGCTGGCGTTTCTCGGCGAGATTAATCATTAAACCCAGATTTCGCGGTGATTCAGCCTTTCGACGCGGCGTGTGCAGCGCGTGGTGATAATCGCCGTCAGGCCGGTTTCAGCCAATAGCGCGTCGACCGCTTGTCGGCTCGGCTCATCCAGCCCGTCATAAGCGTCTTGGATACGTTGCAGCATGAAAATCCGATAGGGCATGACCACTGCTGATATTTTCTGGCCGCGCCAATCAAATTGGCACATACCAATGCCGCGCCCGAGGCTCTGGCCGCCGACAACTTCCTGCGCTTGCGGCTGATTTTCAACAAGCCAATCATTGGTGAAGGCCACCATAGACTCAATTTCCGGCAGATAATCCGAGGCGACACGGCGCAATAAGGTTTTCAGCGTATCGGGTATCGCATCGGCACCAAGCAGGGTTTCGTCATGGCCGATAAATTCAACCATATCGGATGATGGGTTGCGCATGCGTTCGGTCCAGCGCAATAGCATTTGCGCTCGATCCTGCATCATTCTCAGCGGATGCGGGTCACGCCCTAAATGGGCATAAAGTGAAGCGAAAAGACCGTAATCGCCAATCGTCGGCGCACCGCCAAGCAAATAAGGATGGGCCGCGAAATGGGCGTCGAACTCGGCCATTGTCTGCTCATAGGCCGCTTCAATATGCGGTGCCGTATCCTCGGTCACACCAAAGGCGACAGCCGCCTTACGCATACGTCCGGATGCGTGCAACGCCATGTCGCGTCGCTCTGACGGCGGCACTTGCGGCATGGCAAAAAGGCCGAATTGCTGCAAAATAAACTCCAGATTATCAGCGTCAAAATTCCACCGATAATGCATGGCAGGGCGCAACAACCCCTCGCCGCCGAACATTTCCATAATCAGCGACGTCACCAAATGGCGCGGCGTGCTGGGATAGGCCGGCAGACGCGCCAGTTTACGGCTTTCAAACCAGTCAATAATATCTGTCCCATCTTGCACAATCTCATCATCTGGCGTTTCCATAACCGGAATAATCCAGCGGCCAATGATCGGGCGGATATGGGTCTCATAATGTGTGTCAGCAGGTGAGATATCGTCAAAGTCGATATGCTGCTTAATCAAATAGGCGCGCGCCTTGCCCGAATAAAGAGAAACACTCCAACTATAGAGCTTGAATTTATTCATCATGTCGGGTCCTTTTCATCAGTCATATTGGCTGCGCCAGCGGTCGTCAAAATATTTATTGACACTATAAATGTCAATTTATAATGTGGGCTAGGGCCGACGACAAAAGGAAATCCCCATGCGCTTTGACCGCCTCGATTTTGTGTTTACTCCGCGCGATTGCCGCGACACGGTTTTTGTCGAAAGCGCGTCATTTCATGCCATGATTTTTGATCTAAAGAGTCTGGCGAGATGATAAAGCGCGCGCTCATCCTCTCATCTGGATTTGTTTTGAGCCTTTTGCTCGTCTTATTCTGGCTGGCTTTTTTCTCATCGCGCCCGCCTTTGACAACCGATCCGGCTGTGCTGGCAGGTGATGGCAGTCGGCTGGATTATTGCCGCTTGCCAGTCTTGGATGGCAGCCGTAAGCGGGCCAGTGAGATTGCCAAGGGCAATACGCCCGGCTGTGGCTATAAGCATTTCCCAGACCCCATATTACAAGCCTGCAGCGAGCCATTGCCGCCCGAGGCCGATGATATTCGCGGCCTATGGATTGGCGTGGAAGGCAAAGTCGGCCATGTCGAGCGGGTTGAGCAATGTGGCAACCGAACCGTCATTACCGCCGCTGGCATTATTCACGATTACGGCCCCAATAGCACGGCGGGCTTAAACACCAATGATACGGAAGGCGGTGTCAGTTTTTCCATTGGCGATAAAGACTATTGCCCGCGCACATCAGCCGCCATGATATGGAAAGATAAAGTGCTCAATTTTCATGTCTTTGGCTGGGGGCCGGTCGCCGTTCGCCGCTATCGTGAGGGCGAGCAGCTGATTTGGGAATATGCAGATGGCAGCACGACCCGCATGAACCGCATTTGCCAATTGCCGGATGAGCATAAAACACCTAGCCCACGGGGCGCACAGCTACGGCTGTTTCAAAACGATTAAACTCAAATCCACCAAAATATTTCGTTTCAAAAGCGTAAGGCAAATGTAAGGCGCGGCCGCTAAGTAAGAGAAAACTTGGAGGTTTCGCATGTTGCACAAAAAATTCCTGATTGCCCTAATTGCCCTTATGAGCCTGAATATGGCGGCTTTTGCCGACGAAGAAACGCTGCGTTATGAGGTGCAGCGCAATGGCAAAGCTATCGGCACGCATGAGGTTGAATTTGAGCGCAAAGGTGAGCGTTTGACAGTTGAAGTTGAAACCGATGTGCGGGTGAAAATCGCCTTTTTGACGGTTTATCGCTTTGCCCATGAAGCCGAAGAGCAATGGCAGAACAGCAAGCTGACCTCTTATCATTCAAAAACCGACGATAATGGGACGGATAAATTTCTCAATCTGAGCTTGGCCGGAAATACTTACACGGTTGATGGCAGCGCTGGACGTTTCGAAGCCGCCGATATGGCCTTGCCGGCCAGCCTTTGGCATAAGGCCACAGCCACGCAAGAGCAGCTGATGAACACGTTGGATGGCCATAATATGGCGGTTTCCATTGAGGATGCTGGTCTTCAGACAATCACAGCCGCGGGCAAGAATATCGAGGCGCGGCATTTCATTATGAGCGGCGAATTACAGCGCGAATTGTGGTATGCTGATGAGCGTTTGGTGCGGGTCAAATTTTTTGGTGAAGACGGCTCCACCATTGAGTATGAATTGCAATAGGAAGTTTTTTTGCGTCTTTTACTAATTGAGGATAATCGCCGCCTAGCCGATTTACTGGCCGACTATCTCGATAAAAGCGGCTATCGGGTCGACCGTGCAGAGAGCTTGGCCATGGCCCATGATTTTTGCGCCGTCGCATCCTATGATGTGATTGTTCTTGATCTCGGCCTGCCCGATGGCGATGGCTTTTCCTTCCTCGCTGACTTGCGCCGGTCCGGCGACAGCGTGCCGATCTTAATATTGACGGCGCGTGACGGCATTGACAGCCGCATTAAGGGGCTGGATTTGGGCGCCGATGATTATCTCTTAAAACCGTTTCACAATGATGAATTGGCCGCCCGCCTGCGGGCGCTTTTGCGCCGGCCGGAAAATTTTCTCGGCCATAGCCTGCGCTGCGGCAATCTTTCGCTCAATGCCAATGAGCGCAAAGTTGAAATTAGTGAGCAGCCGCTTTCCTTGAGCCGCCGCGAAGTCGATGCGCTGGAAATCATGTTACGGCGCAGCGGCCATATTGTGACCAAACAAGCGCTGATGGAAGCCATGCACGAAACCGGCGATGCCCTCAGCGATAATGCTTTGGAAGTCTCCATTCATCGCTTGCGCAAAAAATTACAAGCTGGTGGCAGCACTTGCGAGGTGAAAACCGTGCGCGGCATCGGTTATATGGCAGATGGGCCGAACCCATGAGTTCGCTACGCATCAAACTTATCGTCATGGTGGTGCTAACGGTCGGCATTACTTTTATCGGCAGCTTAATGGTGTTTTCACTGGCCGTAAGCTCGCGCATGGCCCCGCTGGAAGATTTATCGCTGAGCGAACAAATGGGCGATATTGCCGCCGCCCTTTCTTGGCAAGACGGGCGCATCGCCGTTGACGTGCCGGTCTCCTTGCGCCGCGATTATCGCACTGGTGCTGGTCAATTCATCTATATTGTTAGCGATGAAAAAGGCCGCATTCTCGACAGTTTTGGCAGCACGCAACATTTGCGCCCGCTAGACATGTCGGCCAAAGGGCTGAATGATAATATGCAGCTGTTTTCAACATTGCGCGAGCTGGCCGGCAATGAGTTGAAGTTTTTCGCCGCCGAAAAATGGTTCACCATCGGCCCCGATAAATGGGTCAATATTCAAGTCGGCCAAGGCCCAGCGCATGAGGATGTGTTGGCCGATGAAATATTGTTTGAAATGTTTGAACGAAACGGTCTGCTAATCGGCGGGCTAATTGCCACGCTGATTGGTGGGGTGATATTCATCGTTAACCAATTAACCGGCTCTTTGCGCCAATTGGAAAAACAAGCCATCACCATTCGTCCCGGGGCGCAAGATCAAAAACTGCAAGTGGCGCGTGTGCCTAGCGAATTAGTGCCGCTGGTCAGCCAAATCAATGAGGCGTTGAGCCGTCTCAATGAAGCCTATGTCATGCAGAAAAATTACAGCGATATGGCAGCACATGAATTGCGCAGCCCTTTGGCCATTGTGCGCTGCCAAGCCGAGGCATTGGCCGACAGTGCAGAAAAAAATATGCTGCTCGATGACATCGGCAATATGGAACAAGTGCTGACGCGTCTGATGCAATTATCGCGCTCTGAATCAGCCATGGTCGGCGCCCATCAAAGCCTTGAATTGGGCGAGACGCTGGGCGAGATTTTATCGGAGATTGGTGGCGCACTTATTCGCGACGGTATGCAGCTTTCTTTGACCAGATTGCCGCAGCCCGTGCACATCAATGCCGATCAGGCCATGCTGGAAGTCATGCTACGCAATCTTTTGGATAATGCCGCCGCCGCCGGTGGTGCCGATAGCACCGTCACCATTTCTTATGATGCGACAGGTTCGGTATTTATTGCCGATAATGGCCCGGGCGTGCCGGATGATAAATTAAGCAAGATTTTTGACCGCTTTGTGCGCCTTTCCGACAGCACAACAGATGGCCATGCCGGTCTCGGCCTCGCCATTGTGCGCGCCCTTGCCGATGCGCAAAACGCCAGCGTCAGCGCTCATCATGCCGATATGGGTGGGCTGGAAATCAGATTGGCATTTTCGCTCTCGGCTGTAAGCCAGTTGTAAGACGTTTGGGTTAATTTCCTTTTTGAAAGGAAATGCTTATGACACATGGTTTCTACAGACTCGTCCCCCGCACTGACGCCACACGCGCCGAAGTTGAGGCATTCATTGCCAAACGCTATTTGGATTGCTATGGCGCCCATATCAATCATTTCCCCGATGTTTTGATCGCCTATTATGACGACACTAAAACATTGGCCGCCGCCTGCGGCTTGCGCTCTCATGAAGAGGGGCTTATCTCCGCCGCTTATTTGCCAGATGATCCGGCCACTTGCGTATCGCGGGCGCTGGGTCGCCCGGGCCAAGCGTCAGATTTGATTGAGTTCACCTCTTTAGCGGCCAATCGATTGGACAGCTTGATGCACGTATTACAAGCGGCGCGCGATGAGGCACGTCGGCGCGGCAAGAGCCTTGCGATTTTCACAACGACGGAATTGATCAGCAGAATTTTGCGACGTCAAAAAGTCAAAACCATATTTCTCGCCAATGCCGATGAAACCTGCGCGCCAGGCGAAGGCCCATGGGGCGATTATTACGGCCCCGGCACCAATGTTTATGTGCTGCCCGACGATCAGGCCTATGCCGGTGATTTATTCTTACAGGCAAACAAGGGCCACTAAATCATGCTTTTATCTCTCGCCGCTTTAATCGAGCGCCAATCATCTGACGCGCCGGCTTTTCAAGACAGCCAGACCCAGCTCAGCTATGGCGAGCTTTATGCCGCCATTGCCGATTTGGCCGCGCGTTTGGCCGATGCGCCGCCGACCATCGGCTTATGCGCCAAAAATAGCGTTGAATGGGTGATTGCCGATTTGGCAATAACCGCAGCTGGTAAAACACTGGTGCCAATGCCCGGCTTTTTCTCCGCCGACCAAATGCGCCATGTTATGCAAGACGCCGATATCGGTCTGTTTCTATGCGATGAGAGCTATCAGCAAAGCTTGCAAAATATCGGTGCGACCACGACCTTGCTGACCCGTCCGGTCACCACAAGCGAGGCAGTGCTGACACCAAAACCCAATGCCACGCGGGTGATTTATACCTCTGGCACCACTGGCACACCGAAAGGCGTGCGTTTGGGCGAGGCGCAATTAAACTTCACCATGCAGGCTTTGACCGACGCCATTTCAGCCTGCGCTGATGACCGTTATTTATCGGTTCTGCCTTTTGCCTTGCTGTTGGAAGAATTATGCGGCCTGCACGTGCCGCTCATGGTCGGCGGTAGCTGTATCATTGATGCGGCGGCGGCTGAGGCGGTTGGCAATGGTCATGTCTCGGCTCTGCAAGAATCGGCCATGGTCGCACAACCTAGCGTCATGGTGCTGGTGCCCGAATTGCTGCGCGCATGGACGGCGGCGCTTATGTTAAGCGGCGACAAAGCACCGGAAAGCCTGCGCTTTTTAGCCGTTGGTGGCGCCAAAACCCCGCCCGAGGCCTTGGCCTTGGCGCGCGATTTGGGCCTGCCGGCTTTTGAAGGTTACGGCTTGTCGGAATGCGGCTCAGTGGTCGCGCTTAATCTGCCGGGCGCGTCGCGCGCCAATACAGTCGGGCGTCCCCTGCCGGGCCTTGATGTCAAAATCATCGACGGCGAAATCACTGTGGCGGGTGCCAATGTGATGTCGGGCTATCTCGGCCAGACGCCGCATGATGGGCCATGGGCGACCGGCGATTTGGGTGCCATTGACGAAGACGGATTTTTAATCGTGCATGGCCGCAAAGATAGTGTGCTGGTCAATGGCTTTGGGCGCAATGTTTCGCCGGAATGGGTAGAGGCGATGATGAGCAATGACTTCCGTATTGGCCGCGCTGTGCTGGCGCATGGTCGTGACGGTAAATTTTGCGCCCTGATCAACCCAACCCTTCTGGGTGAGGCGCTATACGATAACGACCAATATGAACAAAACCTTGAGAGCCTGCGCGCGCTTTGCGCCGAGGCGCCAGCTTATGCGCGGCCCGATGATTTTATCTGTATCAATGCAGAAGCCGCCAGCGAAGCTCAGCTATTTACTGCCAGCGGACGTCCGAGACGCCGCGTCATAAATGAATATGTGATGTCAAAATTAAAGGAGACACAAAATGTCTAAACAAAGTTTTTACCAAGTCCTGCAAAACCAAACCGAAGCTGCAAGGCAGTCATTTTTTTCAACACCCATGTTGCTGGACGCGGCTGAAAACGGCGTTGAGGCCGGTCTTTATATTAATTATCTGACACAAGCCTATCACCATGTGCGCCATACTTGTCCGCTTCTGGCCGCCGCTTTGGGCCGTTGCGGCGCACAAGACGAAGTGCTGCGGACGGCTTTGATTGAATATATTGATGATGAAAAAGGCCATGAGAAATGGATTCTCAATGATATTCGCGCCATTGGCGGTGATGCCGCCGTTGAGCGCGCCTTGAGCTATGAAGGCGATCGGGCCGTGCGGATGATGGTCGGCTATGTTTATTACGCCATTGACCGCATCAGCCCCTATGCCATGCTCGGCATGGTGCATGTGCTGGAAGGCACATCAGTGGATATTGCCTCACTGGCCGCAGATTCCATTGCCAAAAGGCTCGGCATTCCAACCACCAAAGGTTTCAGCTATCTGACCTCGCATGGCGCGGTCGACCAACACCATGTGCAGTTTTTCGAAAATCTGGTAAACCAAATTGACGATGAGGAAAAGCAAGCCATCATTATTGATACGGCGCGCATCACCTATCAGCTATGGGGGCAAATGTTCTCCGATTTGGTTAGCGATTGGGACGCACAGGAGGCGGCATAATCATGCAAGAGACAGGGCATAAGGTTTTGATAACTGGCGGCGGGCGCGGCATTGGTCGCGCTTTGGCCGACCGCTTTGCCGCAGCCGGCAATCAGCTATTGATTGTCGGACGCAGCCAGCCGGATAATCTGCCCGATCAGGCGATCTTTATCGCTTGCGATTTGGCCAACCAAAAAGCCCGACAGGATTTGATCGCCCATATCACCAAAGACCATGCTGATTTATCCGTGCTCATCAATAATGCAGGTTTACAGCATGAAGGCGTATTTGCCACAGATTGGCATTATGATGATTATGCGCCAGAGCTGGCCACCAATATCAATGCAGTGGTGGCGCTGACCGATGGCTTGCTGCCATTGCTGAAAGCCCGCAAGGAAACGGCGATTGTTAATATTTCTTCAGCACTGGCCATTCAGCCGAAACAAGATGCGCCGATTTATTGTGCCAGCAAGGCATTTGTCCGCTCCTTTACCAAGAGCTTGCGCTATCAGCTGGCCGGCAGCCCTATTCGTGTGATCGATGTGGTGCCGCCTTTGGTCGATACGGATATGACCCGCGGGCGCGGCACTGGCAAAATAACCACGGATAAGCTGGCCGATATTTTCTGGCGCGGCTGGCGCGCCAATAAAGAGAATATTTATGTCGGCAAAGCCGGCCTATTGCAGCTCATCAATCGCCTGTCACCGGCTCTGGCCAGCCGCATTGTGCGCCACGGCTGAGCCTTGAGATAGACATCTCCGGCAGGCAATCAGCTGTCACGCATCTTTTAGCGTAAACTCAATCGGCACTGAAAACGGGCCGGATACAAAACTCGCGCCAACCCGTTTGACCGGGCCGGTTAACGCCACAGATTTCAGCCGTGGCAGAAGTTCTTCCCAGAAAATCCGCATTTCTAAACGCGCCAAATGCTGGCCAAGGCAAACATGGGCGCCATAGCCGAGCGCCATATGCCGATTGGGCTTGCGCGTAATATCAAACTCAAATGGATTTTCATAAACCTCTTCATCACGATTGGCGCTGGCAAAATTAATCATCATCCAATCATCTTTTTTAATGTCGATGCCGCGAATTTGCGTGTCGCGCGTGGGCGAACGCATAAAATGTTTCACCGGCGATTCCCAGCGAATGCTCTCCTCGACAAAGCCAGGAATGAGAGACGGATCATCCTGCAATTTTTTCAAAAGCGACGGGTCTTCGCAAAGCGCAATCATCCCCGCCGACGTTGAGTTGGACGTCGTATCATGACCCGCCGTGGCGGTGATGGCATAATAGCCAAAGGTTTCAATCTCTCCCAAAGGCGCGCCATTAATTTGCCCATTGGCAAATAGGCTGGCCAGATCATCTTTCGGGTCTTTGCGCCGCGCTTCGGTGAGGGCTGAAAAATAAGCAAAACACTCCATGGAAATTTCGCTAATTGCCTGCTGCTGTTGCTGCGGCGTCTCATAGGTTTTGCCCGTGGCATTGGCCTCAGCATCGGAACTGCCAAACACTTCCTGCGTCAAGCGCAGCATCATATCTTCGGCTTCGTCTTCAACCCCCAGCACATTCATAATCACCCGCAAGGGATAACGCAGCGCAATATCAGGCGCGAAGTCACATTTCCCGCCAGCCTTTTCCAGACGCTCCAAACTCTGCCCCATCAAATGACGAATACGCGGCTCAAGATTGCGCAGCGAGCGCGGGCCAAACCAAGAGGCGGTTAAATCGCGATAGGCCTTATGCTTTTCACCGTCCATTTGCACCAGTGTCAGAAAACGATG
>JAYOCI010000215.1:0-1777 GCA_038105345.1 Rhodobiaceae bacterium | reverse complement strand
CCGGTTTGGTAACCGCCCTCCGCAACAGTATTTTCCAAAGGGCCTATCAGTGAAGCGTCTGCCAGCGACGCCCCTGTGGTCGTTCTATCCTCTGCCACTGATATTGACGTATCGGCAGCCACAGGCGCATGGTTGGAGGCATTAACGCGGAAAGATAAATTGCCGACATCATAAGCAAATGAACCGGCATTGGTCTCATCGTCGCGAACAGTATAAGTGAAATGATCTTGAGCCGTTTCGCCCGCTGCAATGTTGTTTGTAGAGTTTGCCGTATAAGTGAAGTCGCCGTTTGATGCCATTTGAAGCGTGCCGTAAAGCCCCACCACATCTGTGCCAATGCCCGTCCCATCAGTGATAAAATCGGCATCATTCTCCCAGTTGGAAAACTCATCACCGACGATAAGGCCTGTTAAAACCAGAACCGCATCCGTGTCGTCGCTATCAGCAATTCCGATGTCTTTGACATTGCCGATGTCAGTTGCGCCGGCATCAATGCCGGAACCGCCCTCAACATAATTGGATGCGGTCGGCGCTGCATTGACCGAGATCGTCATGGTCTGCTCGGCGGTATAAACACCGGCAGAATCGCTCAACTGAAATCCAAAACTGACATCATTTTCTGCATTCCGGTCGGGCATAAAACGAAGTCGCCCGTTATTAATATCGGTATAGCTGATGATTTGGTTTTCCATCACAACGGCCCAACTTGAGCCATCGGAGGAGTATTGCAAATCGCCATCTGTTTCCAATGAGGTAATTTTCAAATTGGAAAATGCACTGTCCTCTGGGTCAGAAAAAGATGCGAAATCGCTGGCTGCAAATACTTTCGAGGTATTTGCCGGTGTTCGGTCGCCATCAGTCTGATACAGATTGCGCTCATTTATATAGACGGTCTCATCGCTTGCCGTCGGCGTGCCATTTACATGGAAGGTGAAGGTATAGTCTTGGCTGACATAGCTACCGTCACCCAAAGCCAAATCTTGATCTATTTGGTCCGATGCTATTCTAAACGTGATTATGCTGTAATTCTGGCCGCTTGCACCGGTGTCAGGTGTGAAGGTGACGGAGTCGGCAAATAAATCATCAAACGGAACCGTAACGTCTCCGCCGGACGAAATTTCCGACCCGTTAACGCGCAGCGTGCCGTTTGTCGGTGCCTCGATTTCCAAATCAAACTCTTGCGTGCCGCCGTCGACGTCAATGCGCGTGAAATCACTAGCAAGGAAAGTGTAGGTTTCATTTTCATTTATGGTGCGCACCACATTGGCCGAGGTCGGCTTGTCATCGCGGCCCTGTATCACCACCTGAATGGTCTCGGTTATGCTGCCGCCCTGATTATCGTTAATCTGAATGGTCTCTTCGACCGTAATGGTCTCGCCATATTTCAGGAAATCCAAATCTTGCGCCGCGACATTAAACGTCCATGTGGCGGTCGTGTCACCGGTATTATGTGAGATGGACAGCGCATTATCGGCTTCCAATGCGGCTTGCAGAGCGCTGGGGATAGATGTGAGGCCGCCGCCCAATGTCACGGTCGAGGCCAGGGTTTGATAGCTTGAGACACTGAGATTGGTCGCATCATCATCGGAAAGGGCGATTGTGCCCGTCGCGCTCAAGGCTTGCGCGGCGGCGTCATCGGCCTCGGTAAATGTGTGCAAAAGCGCATTGGATGTCATGGTCGGCGCAGTGTTTTGGCCGCTTATGGTTATTCTCAAAACGGCGGTGTCGGTATTGCCGAAACTGTCTACCGCCGTGTAGTTAAAGTAATCGTAAAGCG
>JAYOCI010000214.1:0-1785 GCA_038105345.1 Rhodobiaceae bacterium | reverse complement strand
GCGCGAATATCGGTCGGCCAATATGGCGATGGGAATGCCCAATGTCGCATAGAATAGGGCAAAGGATAGGCCGATGAGAAAGCCGAGCTGACTATCTGACAATAGCAAATCCTGTTTAATCGATTCAGCCAGAATGGATACAATTTGCCGGTCGACATGGCTTGACGCATAAATCAAAACAATGACGGCCAAAGTATAATTGCGCACGGCATTGCTTGGTGCTGATGCGGCGGTAGAATCTGAAATCGACATATGGAACTCCCTCAAAGAGAGTTTAGGCACAAAAATGTCGATTGGCGAGATTTATCGGTACGTCAGGGGCTAAAAATACCAGTTCAAACGCAGCCGTAAAAAATCCTCATCAGCATTGAGGCTGGCTGGCAAATCATTGTCACCGACTTTATCTTGCACGCGGGCTTCAAGGATGACCTTAAAATTCTGGCCAATCCGCCGCTCGGCTTCGATCGAATAGGCGGTGCTGTCGCTATCCAAGTCGATCAAGGCGCCGACCAGAATGGCCGTCGATTGCGTATCATTGGCCGTCCAGCGCAAACCAACGCCAATATCATTGCCAAACGGATGCGGGGCCGCCAGTTCATTTTCATCCCACATATATTCGCTGACCAAGCCAATATCCGTGCCGCTATCGAATAAATTGTAGAAAGTATATTCAAAACCGCCAGTAGCGCGTGAGGTGGTGATATTATCGACTTCGCTCTCAATGGCTTCCAATTTCAACAGCCACGGCCCAAATGTTGCCTGCACGTCGAGGCTGGCTTGTTTGAGCAATGGGTAATAAGCGTTCAGCACATTCAAGCCATTATAGGTCGTGCCAGTCGGCACAAAGCTTGGGCTACGCGAGGTGCCGTCAAACCAAGCAAGGCCGAGGTCGACGGGGCCGAAACTATTGTTATAGCGAATGGCATAATCTTGGTTGCTTCGCTCGTCTTCACTTTCAAACAGGCTTGTTGAGTCATTGACGACAAAACCCAGACTATGACGGCCAGTTTCAGCATCGGGATATTGACGAATGCGGAACGATGGCATGTAAAATCCAGTCAATGTGCCCCAGTTTTTGGCGACCGATAAGCGCACCATTGGCTGGCCAAGTTTTTGTTCACCATCGACGCTCTCAACATTATCTGTCTGATTGATAATATCGACGAGGTGCAAGAACTCGGTGACCCCCCAGAAGACCTTATCGGCGCCAATGGTCACTTCATAGGCACCATTAACATAGCGATATTTGGCCTCACGCAGATCAAAATGCGTGCGCTCATGGTCATGTTCATCGACACGGCCAAAAGGCTTGATAATGACCGCATGGCGGCCATTGGGAGAATAAAATCCAAGCTCGAATTCACCGGCGACGGAGGTGAAAATCTCCTCTTGCTGGGCAAGGCCGCCGGGCTCGAAATAGTGCCGCGCTTCAAATTCTAAGCTGCCCTCGAATTCAATATCCAAGGCCAAGGCGGGCGCTGTGCTGAGACCAAGGCAAATGGCAAACGGAGAAACAAAGCGACGCAACATGATGATTAACGTGTCCGCTTCAGGCTGTTTTGATTGAAATCTTCTTCACTCAGACCATTGTTAAATTGATAATCTTCCCAGCGCAGCAAAGTGGTCTTTTTATTGATGTGATTTTCCATGAAAAGCTCATGGGCGCGCCAGAATTTACCCAAATATTGGCGGTAATCGTCAAATGTGAGGGTTTTGAGCAGCCCGTCCTTGCGGTCATAATAGACGATTTTGCGAACCTGATAATCGGTGGTGTCGGTCCAAGAC
>JAYOCI010000213.1:0-1786 GCA_038105345.1 Rhodobiaceae bacterium | reverse complement strand
CCGCAGCGCTTGTCCAGCGATGTGAAAAATAAGCAGAATTATTGCCCGGCGCGGTAAATCTCGGTAATTTTCAAACCCTTTAGAGGGTTTTTACGCCTAAAGATTACCCAAAGCGAAATCGCCTTATTTGCGATTTGACATTTTCCAGCCGCGCGGGTTTTTTTTCATTTCGGCATTTTTGGCATCGACCAACGCTTTCATGCGCGCAGCAATTGCCGGCCGTTTCATGGAAATATCATAGGCCTCTTGGCTGTCGGCCCGCATATCAAACAGCCACGGGCCATGCACTTGCCAAATCGGCAACCGCACCGGATCGGTCGGATAAGCAATGGCCTTGCGGTCGCGATATTTATGCGTCGCATTGCGCACCGCCATCAGCGTACCGGCGGCGTAATGATAAAGCACGTCATGCGGACTTGGCCCGCCGCGCAAGGTCACAGCAAGGCTTTTGCCGTCAATGATGCGGTCGGGCGGCAGCGGCAGGCTTAGCTCATCAAGCATGGTCGGTAATAAATCCGTTCCCATGGCCAGCGCCTCAGAGCGCGCCGGATTTATCTGTTGAGGCCAATGGGCAATAAAGGGGACGCGAATGCCGCCTTCAAAACTGACTCCTTTGCGTCCACGCCCAACGCCGCGCCCTTCCCACCACGGGCCGTTATCGCTGGTGATGACAATAAGCGTATTGTCCCAACGCCCGCGTTTTTTGAGCGCCGCCACAATGCGCCCGACCGTATCGTCCAGCCCCTGCACAACATCACCATAAAGACCGGCATCGGAACGCCCTTCTTCAGACGGCGCGGCATAAAGCGGCACATGGGGGAAATTATGGGCAAAATAAAGAAACAGCGGCTTGTCATGCGCCGCTTGGCCGATAAATTCCTCTGCCACTTCCGCGTAAAGCGGGTTGAGCGCGCTTTGGTCGACCGGCGCTGCATGAGATATTTGCTCGCCCGCCTCCGCCGTGCCGCGAACCAGCGTAAACGGGTTCATATCATTGGAATAATACGTGCCGAAAAAGCGCTGAAAGCCGAATTGCGTCGGCACGGAACCGCCATGGTCGCCCATATGCCATTTGCCGACCATTGCGGTTTCATAGCCGACCGCTTGCAAAATATCGGCGATGAGAATTTCCTCGCGCGGCAGGCGCACCGGATTGTTGAAAAAACGATTGAGGCGGTCAAATATTGTTCCCGAGGGAAACGGCACATGGGTGAGCCCGGCGCGCGGTGCCATGCGACCGGTCAACATGGCGGCGCGTGACGGCGAACAGACCGGCGCGGGGGCGTAATAATTTTCCAGCACCATACCCTTGGCGGCCAGCTTGTCCATATGCGGTGTGGCAATCATTTGATTGCCGGTAAAGCCGACATCGCCATAGCCCAAATCATCGAATAAAATCACCACCAAATCGGGGGCATTATCCGGTGCAGAGCGGGCAATAAATCTCAAATAATCGGCTTTTGACGCCATATGGGCGGCATCATCGCGCTGCTCATAAGTGGCGATTTTGACGCTCACATAGACCATCGTCACAATAATTGCTAGCACCGGCAAAGCCAGTAAAAGGGCGAGGCGTTTAAGCCATATTTTAACCCTTGCTGCGGCGGTGACGGGCATTATTGAAGGCCCAAATCGACTTCCAAATGCGAAATCGCATTGACGAAATTATTCGGCGCATGGGCTTGCTTGCCGGTCCATTCAATATTCGGGAAACGGTCAAGAATGCGGCGATAGGCCGTCTCAAGCTGCATATTGGCAATGCGTTGGCCGAGACAAACATGCGGGC
>JAYOCI010000212.1:0-1804 GCA_038105345.1 Rhodobiaceae bacterium | reverse complement strand
GCGCGGATTGGCCGCGACACTTAGGGGCGATCGGTGGGAAGAACGCGCGCAAGCGCGAAATGCGCGGAGTACTCAAACAAAAACAAATACACTCTCATTGTCATTATTATTATCTCACACATTCCGCGCCGTGAGATTAGCTTCTTTCGAAACTAAGGCAAGCTTGTTAATTTCAAATATTAACAACGAGAAAAATAAACTAAATGCCTCAGCGTTGTTTCTACTCGACGGTAACAGATTTCGCTAAATTGCGCGGCTGATCGACGTCTGTGCCTTTGGCGACAGCCACGTGATAAGCCAATAATTGCAGCGGTAGCGCATAAATAATCGGCGCAATAAAGGCGTCTATGTCGGGCATGGTGATGGTCTCGGCACAGCCCTCGCCAGCCGCCGCCAAACCCTGCGCACTGGCCAACATAATAACCCGACCACCGCGCGCCATGACTTCCTGCATATTGGAAACGGTTTTTTCAAACATCGGCCCATCAGGCGCCACTGTGACAATCGGTATATGCTCATCAACAAGGGCGATCGAGCCGTGTTTCAACTCACCGGCGGCAAAGCCCTCGGCGTGAATATAAGAAATCTCTTTCAGCTTTAACGCGCCCTCAAGAGCCAAGGGATACATGGTCGCGCGGCCAATATAAAGCGCGCTATTTGTGTCGACGAAACCGCGGGCAATTTCTTCAATATGCGCCTCTCCGGCCAGCACTTCATTGGCCAAGCGCGGCGTCGTGAGCAAAAGATTGCACAGCCGCGCCTCATCTTCCGCCGATATGGTCTGTTTCAGCCGCCCTAAATGAATCGCCAAGGCCGCCAAGGCACCTAATTGCGCGGTGAAGGCTTTGGTCGAGGCGACGCCAATTTCTGGCCCGGCATAGGTCGGCAAAGTCAAATCAACTTCGCGCGTGATGGAACTTTCCGGCACATTAACCACGCCCAATGTCGGCAAGCCGTGTTCTTTACAATGGCGCAAAGCGGCTAATGTGTCCGCCGTCTCGCCCGATTGCGACACGAAAACCGCCAAACAATCCTTATCCATTGGCGCCTCGCGATAACGAAACTCGGAAGCAATATCAATACCCGCCGGAATACGCGCATAGCGTTCAATCCAATTACGCCCCACTTGCGCGGCAAAATAGGCGGTGCCGCAAGCCACCAACACCACGCGTTTCACATTGGCGATGTCAATGTCATGCGCCGGCAGTCTGATGGCTTGTTCTTCGGGCTGCACATATTGACCAAATGTGCGCGATAAAACGTCAGGCTGTTCGTGGATTTCCTTGCGCATGAAATGCCGATAATTGCCTTTATCGACCATGCCGCTGGCGGCATCCACCAGCTCAACGGGGCGCGATACGCGATTGCCGTCAATGTCGAAAACTTCCAGCCCATCAATCGACAAAATGCCCCAATCGCCATCATGCAAATAAGAAACTTTATTGGTAAAGGGCGCGAGCGCAAAGGCGTCAGAGCCGAGATACATCGCCCCTACCCCATGGCCAATGGCCAGCGGGCTACCATGGCGCGCGAAAATCATTTGCTTGTCATTGCCATCAATAATCAGGCCAATGGCATAAGCGCCAGTGAGGCTGGAGAAGGTTTGCTGCGCCGCTTGTTCAATCGTCGCGCCATTTTCTAAATGGCTGGTAAACAAATGCGCAATCACTTCTGTGTCAGTATCGGAGGTGAATTTGGCTCCCGCCTCAATCAGTTGTTTTTTCAGGGGTTTGTAATTTTCAATAATGCCATTGTGAACCACGGCAACGCGTTGCGTGCTATGCGGATGCGCATTGGCCGTAAT
>JAYOCI010000211.1:0-1814 GCA_038105345.1 Rhodobiaceae bacterium | reverse complement strand
CTTTCAGCACCTGCGTATAGAGCAATTGCTTGCCATATTGCCATTCATACAATGCTTTGGCTTCATCGAGGCCCTCATAGCATTGCAGCCGAATCATATCGAGGCCGAGAAAATTAGCCGTCGCCTTGGCCAATTCTGTCTTGCCAACCCCCGGAGGGCCCTCAACCAACAATGGTTTTTCTAGGGTTTGAGCCAAAAACAATGCTGTCGCAATTTGTTCGTCACTAACATACCCAAGCTGCTCATAGCCGTTCTGGATTGCATCAATGGCGTCACGCGCCGATTTACCTATCTCATTCATGCGGCGGAAGATAGCACATTCCTGCTGGCTGGCTAGGGGTTAACGCACACCCAAATGCGATAATAGTCCGGGCGTCGCAAAACCGTCGGCCACTAAATTCACATCGCGTTGATAATCTCGCACGGCGCGACGGGTCGATGTGCCCAAAATACCATCAGCATCGCCGGCCTGATAACCAGCGGCATTGAGCCTATTTTGCAGAACACTAATTTCTTCCGGCAAAAGTGGCCGATCAGTCATCGGCCAAGGGCGATCAAAATTGGCCGCATCGGTAAAGCGCTCGCTTAAATGGCCAACCGCCAAGGCATAGGCTGGCGCTGTATTATAGCGCAATAAAGCCTTGAAATTAACGGTCACCAAAAATACTGGGCCGCGCAAACCGCCGGGCGCGAAAAGCGCCATATCCCCCAGCTCATCACCAAGTTCACGATGATTGGCCTGCACACCGCGGGCGCGCCAAAAAGCAGCCGGTTCAAGGCGGTTTAAGTCAGCGAGAGCAAAGTCGAAGTCATCCGGCACACGCACTTCAAAGCCCCATGGCAAACCGCGCTTCCAGCCTGAAACTTTGAGGTAATTGGCGGTCGAGGCCAGCGCGTCATGCGGCTGTGTCCAAATATTACGCACGCCATCGCCGGTGCCATCGGCAGCATAGCCTTGATAAGTGGTCGGGATGAATTGCGTGTGTCCCATGGCGCCAGCCCAACTGCCTTTGAAATCTTCCAGTTTCACATCACCGGTTTGCAATATCTCCAGAGCAGCCAGCAATTGTTGGCGGCCAAATTTGGCGCGCTTGCCCTGATAGCCCAATGTCGCCAGCGCCTGAAGCACGGGGAAATAGCCTTTATTACTGCCGTAATTGGTTTCCACGCCCCATATGGCGACGAGAATACCGCGCGGCACGCCATATTTTTCCTCTAATTGCGCCAAAATCTGCGCCTCTTCAGCCAGTTTCTCTTGGCCCAAGCTCAACCGCCGATCGGTGATCAAATGCGTCAAATATGACCAAATTGGCTTAACATATTCCGGCTGACGCGCGGCCAGTCGCTGCACATCTGGGTCTGGCTGCAATCCATCCAGCGCCGCAATAATCTCTGGGCGCACGCCATTTTTGGCCGCTTCCACGCGAATCTCATCGAGGAAAGCATCAAATGCCACATTCGCCGCCTCGGCCCGACCGAGACCCATCCCGCTGGCGAAAAGCAAGCCGGCAAATAAGATGGAAAAAACAATGCGCGACAGGCTGGCTTGAATTTGCATTTTTATTTGTCCTCATCAATCGGCAGTGACCAGCGGTCAGCTTAGAGTTGATACTATAGCCGATTCCATTACAATCGTCGCCAAATAGAGGAGGCTCCGCTGAGACCCAACGTCCCCATCAAGTTTTCTCGTCGCCGCACTTGGCAAACGGGTATTGCCAGCAATGAAATAAACGAGAATTTTTGCAGAAGATGCGACAAGTAGTCGAAAAATTCTCGTAAATCTGTATCATGCCCATTCAACACAACGTCAGAGG
>JAYOCI010000210.1:0-1816 GCA_038105345.1 Rhodobiaceae bacterium | reverse complement strand
TCACTCAACGGCTTGCCACCCTCTTGAGCAATCAGCATGGCGAAATCTTCCGCCTCTGCCGCCACCATCGCCGCCAGATTTTTCAAAATACGGGCGCGCTGATAATGTGCCAGCCAGCCATCGCGATGCGCATATAGGCTTTGCGCGCGCGCCAGCATGGCTTGGGCATCGGCTTCATCATGCATGGTCAGCGTTGCCAGAACCCGCCCGTCATTGGGCGAAGTGACCTCGAGTAATTGCGGTTTATCTTGTTTGCGGCGGCGGCTCATTTGATGTGCCCTTTCGATTTCAGCTCATCAATCAAGACTTTGGTGTTTTCAGAATAATCGACCGGCAGATCAATCAGATGCACGCCGCCTTGATTATAGCATTGGTTGATCAAGGGCAGAAAACTGGCGCAATCGGCGACGCGGTGACCCTTCGCCCCATAGCTATTGGCATATTGCACAAAATCAGGATTGCCGAACTCAAGGCCAAAGTCTGTAAAGCCCATGCCATATTGCTTCCAGCGGATCATGCCATAGGAAGAATCATTGAGCACCAACACCACCAGATTGAGTTTTAACCGAACCGCGGTTTCCAATTCTTGGCTATTCATCATGAAGCCGCCATCGCCGCAAATCGCCATTACTTTGCGTTCCGGATAAAGCCGCGCCGCCTCCATAGCCGAAGGCAGGCCTGCCCCCATGGTCGCCAGCGCATTATCCAGCAAAACCGAATTCGGCCTTGAGGTGCGATAATTGCGGGCAAACCACACCTTATAAACGCCATTATCAAGGGCAATAATGCCGTCATCGGGCATGGCGGCGCGCACATCGGCGACAAAGCGCTGCGGCTTCATCGGGAAGGCATCATCATCGGCACCGGCTTTAATATGGGCGAGCACTTCCGCTCGTACCCGATCAAAATAGCTGAAGTCATGATTATCAGATGGCTCGACCCGATCGGCTAAACGCTGAATCGAAGTGGCAATATCGCCAATCACTTCGAGTTGGGGAAAATAAACATTATCCACTTGCGCCGTTGTGTAATTAATATGGATGACCGGCGTGCCGCCATGTTCCATGAAAAACGGCGGCTTTTCGACGACATCATGACCGACATTAATAATCAAATCCGCATGGTCGATGGCGTCATGCACATAATCGCCATCCGACAGCGCCGCTGTGCCGAGATATTTATCGCTATGGCCATAAATCACCCCCTTGCCCATTTGCGTGTTCACAAAAGGCAATTGCGTGCGCTCTACAAAATCGGATAGCGGCCCCCAAATGCGCGCCCGATTAGCACCAGCCCCGACCAAGAGCAATGGATGGCGCGCTTGATTAATCATTTTCGCGGCAGCGTCCAAATTGCCACGATCAGCATGGGCATAATGGGCGTCAGAGATTGGAAAGATTGGTGTCGTCTTGGCGTCAACATTTTCAGCCGCGACATCTTCTGGCAATTCCAATAGAGCGGCACCAGGGCGTTCTTCTTGCGACAGCCGAAACGCTTCTCGCACCATGGAAGGGATCATATCGACATTGACGATTTGACGGGCATATTTGGTGATGGGTTTCATCATGGCGACGACATCGACAATTTGAAACTGCCCCTGTTTGCTTTTTTTAATCGGCTTTTGACCGGTGATCATCAGCAAGGGGAAGCCACCCAATTGCGCATAGGCGGCGGCGGTAACAAAATTCGTCGCCCCTGGCCCCAGCGTGGCCAGACAAACACCAGTCTTGCCCGTCAGCCGACCATAGGTTGCCGCCATAAAGGCAGCGCCTTGTTCATGGCGAAGGTGTCGGGCTCCCATAGATCGAAGCGGCAC
>JAYOCI010000209.1:0-1816 GCA_038105345.1 Rhodobiaceae bacterium | reverse complement strand
TATCTCAATTCGATTAATACGGTGTTATGCAAGAACCGCATCTAATAGTTCCGCGAAACCTTATCCGTGCCATACAGTTTCTCGCATTTGCTCTGACTGCGTCCTTGCCGTTCGACAATGCACTGTTCCACTTTCTTTCTTTGCTTATACTGCTCGCGTTTTGCGCAAGTTTGCGGTGGATAGGCGTGGAGCGGGTGAAGTCGGCTATTGATCACGCCAAATGGGTGCATGTGTCCTTCGCGGCTATATGGGCTATCATGCTGGTGTCCAACGCATTAAACGCCCAATCGGCGGAAGCATGGCGCACAATGATCCAATTCGGCCCGCGATATTGGCTTCTTTTTACAATCTTCTCATGCCTTTTGCATTGGCGGATGACGTCTGTGCGTGCCCTTTTTGTCGCTGCCACACTTGGTCTCGCACTGCACTTTATGCCGTATATCCCAGCCATGTTGGATTTGAGTATTTTTGATACACGTTTCGAGGGTATGGACAGAAATCCTAATACGGCGGGCTTTAAGGCTGCTGGATTGGCAATGCTGAGTTTGTATTTGGCATTTTATGAGGGCTTGGCGCGCAGGATTAGATATCCCGTAGCCATCCTTTTAGGCGCGATGGCGCTTATCGCGCTGCTGGCGTCAGGCAATCGGGGCAGCTGGGTTGCACTTTTTGTCAGTTCGGGAATTTTTTTTGTTGCTATATTTCCTAAAAATCCCAGAAAGATTACCAGCGTCGCGGTCGCTATTGGGCTCATAGGGGGGCTGGTATTTATGCAGCTTTCCGGCCCTGCTCAGCGCCTGGCACTGCTGCTGGATGGCTACTCGTCTTACCGCGTTGAAACTTGGCAAAATGCATGGAGCCTATTTGTCCAAAAACCAATATTTGGTTATGGCCTCGATGTGCGTGAAAAACTATTGACCCGCAATTCTATTTATCACGAGCACAATATATTTGTCTCAGTACTGACGACGATGGGGTCAGTCGGTCTGATTGCCTATTCAGTAATTTTGGCGAGTATTGCCCGTTTAGGTTTACAGTTCAAAAACCATTTTGCTTTATTGATGATGCTCATGATGTTGATCGTCGGAATGTTCGCTTATGACTTCTATCGCAGCCAATTATTCCTCGCACATTTTGTGATTTTGGCCGCGGTCACGGCAAATCAAAGAGCCCCAGCAGCGGCCCGCTAAGCCAATATTTTTCTCAACATTTCCGACGAAATCACCTGGGCATTATAATCCTTATGGGCCCGGGCTTGGCCAGCTTTTGCAATTGTTTTGGCTTCATCGGAATGTTCCAAATAATACCTGACTTTCTCTTCACAATCTTGCGCCGACGAAAAATAGACCACCTCTTCGGGTGTGAAAATTTCCTTCATACGCGGCGTATCCGGCGTCATGACCAAACATCCATTGGCAGCCAGATGCACCATACGGTTAGAAGTATAAAGCGGCATTGAATTGTCGCGATTGAAGCTGATGCCAATGCGGCTGTTGGATACCAATTCCAAATAGCGGTGGCCGGTAACAAAGTTTTCGCGGCTCTGACCGTATAGGCCAACATTCAAATCGCTCATATTTTGCTTGATATGGGTGAGGAGATCGTCGCGGCTACCAAATGACCTGCCGATAAAAATTACGTCGTGCAGCGGTTCGCCGACGTCATAGGCATTACCCGTATCCATTGACGGGTCGCAGCTATTTGGCATGAAGAAGAACTTATCGACGTCGCGGGTCGGTGCGTATTTTTCGCGCACATAGTCAGGCTCGCTGCTACTGAACAGGGCATCGAGAAGCGACATACGCCGGCTCATCAC
>JAYOCI010000208.1:0-1822 GCA_038105345.1 Rhodobiaceae bacterium | reverse complement strand
GGCGGTAATAACCAGCTCGTCGAGAGCGGTGCCGACAAATCATATGATGATGTGACGGCCATGGGCATTAACTATAGCGGCACCCTTGGTGGCGTGAAAGTAAAGGCCTCATATACGACTGAAAAAGGTGATTACTCTAAACTTGCTGGCACGATTGACGGCGAGCATGAAGAAAAAGCCTATGGCTTGAGCCTTTCAAGCGGCAATTTCACCATTGGTGGTCACAAGTTTGAATCCGATGAAGCAACCGCGACCAACCCGGGCAATGACTGGGATATTACGTCGGTTTCTGTGTCATATAAATTGACTTCAGCGACCACCATCGGTTTTGCGCTTCAGCAACAAGAAGACGACAAAGTCGGTGCCACAGGCAATGACGACACAGATATTACTGTTGTTGGCGGCTCGACCAAAATTGGTTCAGGGGCAAGCGTTACTTATTCCTATGAAATGGTTGAGAGCGATAACCCATCAAAAGGTGACACGGACTTTATCGGTGTTGGCCTTTTGTTGAAGTTCTAAGCTTCCTCCCATCAACCCAATATGGGTTGAAATTTAATAGATGGCGGTGCTTCGGCGCCGCCATTTTCTTTTTGTGAGTGTATTGCTGCGCCTATGCACTTTTTGCGTGCTGTTGCGCTATTGCTACAGCGCGGGTTGAAAGCGAGTCTCTCCGCCTATCGCGTTTGTTATTCGCTTGTTCGAGCGCGCAACTCGCGTATTTTGCCTGAACTAGATCGTCTGTGATTGGGCTGCTTAGTGCTTTTTTAACTCTTTCAGCGCTAAAAGTCTCAATGTGAAGCGGTTCAGTGCGGTGGCCTTGCGTTAAATGCAAAATAAAAATTAAAAATGACACTCTCATTGAAAAATAAAAAGGAATAAGCCAATGAAAAATATATCTAAATTAGGATTACGCGTGAGTTTTTTCGTCGCGCCCCTTTGTTTTGCAAGCCTGTCACACGCTGCTTCTCAGCCCCGCATGTCGGTGGGCGGATATTTCACCCAATCAGCGACCATTGTCGATATTGACGATGCCGGCGTGCTCAATCTTGAAGACGAAGCGCTCGATCAAAACGCGGAAGTTCATTTCAAGGGTGTGGCCACGTTGGATAGTGGCACTGAGATTGGCATTCGCGTTGAACTGGAAGCATCCGACCATAGCGATCAGGTCGATGAACATTATCTATTTATCCGCGGCCCTTGGGGCAAGTTGATTGTTGGTGCTGAAAATGGTGTGGCGCATTTGGCTCACGCTGGCACGGCGCGTTTTGTGCCGGGCTTATCGAGCCATGACAATGAGCTTACCGATGAAATTTACTTCAACTCCTTCAATACGGTGATTGGCAACCATACGCTGTCTCGGGCGAATATAACCACCTCACCTAAGGTGATTTCAGGTGACGCCAATAAGGTTTCATTTTTCACCCCGAAAGTCGCGGGTGTGCAGATTGGTGGCTCATTTGCTCCGAATAATGAAAACGCCAATGGCGGCTCGACAAATTTTGGCAATTTGACAAAACAAGAGGATATTTTCGAATTGAGCCTTGGCGTTGACGGCGCTTTTAACAAGGATTGGGGTTATGAGTTCAGCCTGGCTAGCGTGCGTGCCAAAACTGTCGGCGTTGATCAAGACGTCGAAAGCGACAGCATTGCGGCTAGTGTGAGCTATCAAAACTGGAATTTCGGTTTCAGCCAAACTGAAAGCGAGAACCTCGAATTCGTGGATATTGTTAAATATGCGGGAGCGCATGAAATCGTCGCACAAAATATTGCCATCAGCTATCGCGATGAGGCGTATTCATTTGGCGCGAGCATGTTGCAA
>JAYOCI010000207.1:0-1845 GCA_038105345.1 Rhodobiaceae bacterium | reverse complement strand
CTGTTTCCGGTGAAGAAAATTTCGAACAAGGTGAGCCTGTCTTGGCCGCCGGAGATTTCAATTTGCTGCGCCGCCAACGTGTGCAAATTACCTTTAGCGATGCCATTATCGGTTATTTACAGGCGCTGGCAACGCAATTGCGTGCCGCCAGCCTGCCCAATTTATCGGTTCGCGCGCTGATTCAGGTCAAAGGATTGGCGCAAGCGCATGCCATGATTGAGGGCCGCGATTATTGTCAGCCCGAAGACGTGCAGGCGGTTTTCACCCCCGCTTTGCGTCACCGCTTGGGGCCGGTCAGCGGGGCCAACAGAGCTTTGCTGCAGGACATTTTGCAGCAAGTGGACGTGCCCTAGGGGGAGCCCGGCCATGGCCGCGCGCGATAGGCAAAAAACAAAAGCTTTGTCCTTTTCCGAGCGCTTGACGCGGCGTCTTGCCTTGCGGCGGCGCAAATGGACAAGCGGGGTTTGGCATATTCGGCAAAGCCATATTTTCATCTTGCCCAATCGTTACGGCTTTTACGCTGGCTTTCTGGTGCTCGCCAGTTTCGCCATGGGCTATAAGGTGCAAAATAATTTCATCTTGCTCGGCGTGATTTTTTTGTTTCTGGTTTTCATGCTGTCGCTCATCGCCAGTGTACGCAATATTCAAGGGCTCAAAATCGATGTGCATATTGAGCCCTATTATTTTGTCGGCCAAATGCATCATATCCGCCTTTCTTTGCGCAAAGACCAACCCGCTTTCAATTTGAAGCTGTCAGGCCCGATGGGCGATATGGTGCTTGATTTGTCAAAATCTGCGACCAGTCTCTTAGTGCCGGTCGGGAAATTGCCGCGCGGTGTGCACGAGGTGCCGCCTATTAAGATTGAAACATTATTTCCCTTCGGTATTGCACGCGCATGGAGTTGGCTGCGCCCGCCCGGCGATGTGGTGGTAGCGCCGATGCCGCGTGAGCAGGCGATTGCCGCCTATCCGCGAGGTAATCCGGCCATGGCGCAAAAGGCGGAGCAAAAACGCCAGCAAAATAACGTCGCCGATGAGCTCGGCGATTTGCGTGATTATGCCGATAGCGATCCGCCGGCGCGTATTGATTGGAAACGTTATGCCGCAACCCGCGAAACCATGGTGCGCGATCACGGGCTGGACGCGCAAGGGGAAATGATTTTGCGCCAACCCAAGGGCGATTTGGAAAACAGCCTGTCTTATTTGGCGGGCGGTCTGCTGGTAGCTGAGCGCATTGGCGCGCCGGCCCGCATGACTTTGCAGGGCGCCGATTATCAAGTCTATGACAAACCGGCTCGCGAGAAGGCTTTTTATGCGCTGGCGCGAACATAATAGATTGTGCTTTTTGCCCGGCACGGCGCGTGCGCGATTCACCGCGCTCTTATTGGCTTTCGCTGCATCACCCGTGGCGCTGGCCATGGCCTATTTTATCGATATGCGCGCCTTTATCTTATGGCTGCTTATGTGGCCGGTCACGCTGATGCCGCGGCGCTGGTGGCGCACGGTTTTTCTACTGGCCCTTATTCCGTTCATGCTGGTGGTTTTGGCGCAATTGGCGCGGCCGCCGCAAGCCCCTTATTTCATGCTGGTTATTTTGGTCTTATCAGCATGCGAACAGGTCGGCGAAGACGGACGCCCCGGTGCCTTTAATCTTATCGGCGTCATTTTTCCGGCGCTATGCGTGATGGTTTTATCTACCAATGTGTTTGTGTTTCTGCTGCTATTGGTGACGGTGATTTTCTATGCCGGTGTCTATACTTTGCGCATTAATGACATGCCGCTTTCGGGCTTGCGTATTCGGTTGCTGCCGATTGTTGTGGCCTTGTCAGGCTCGCTGTTTTTCGC
>JAYOCI010000206.1:0-1858 GCA_038105345.1 Rhodobiaceae bacterium | reverse complement strand
CCATTTTCATCAGAAGACGCTTCGCTGTCGCCGGATTTGCTTTCTTCCTTTTTCGTTGGTGGTGCAAGGATGGCGTTTATTTCCGCCAGTGGCACCTGACGAACAATGCCCAGCATCCCATCATTTGAAATATCGATGCCATAACCTGAACGGTCAATCAACTGACGACCGCTTTCTGTCGCAATTTCCATGGACCCCGAGAGCAAAACAAACGTCGTCCCCTGCTCGCCATGCTTAGCCATAATTTCAGTACCCCGAATGCCCACAGTTGCCTTCCCGGCCTTAATCTTGATGTTCTCAGGCTGGTTTTTCGACAGTTGGCCCGACACAAAGCGCATGCCGCCTGACAACAAGCTGGCCTCCAATACGCCCTCGCCCGCCAACGGGTCATAAACAAATTCGTCAAACAGCACTTTAGAAGATGGCGCAAGCGAGAAAACACTCTCATCACGCAGCAATACTTGGGCGCGCGTTGTCTCGCCCGTTTCGACTTCATCGTTCAAGAATACATCATCACCCGCCGCCAAATCGCGGCCGATAGATTGCGTATAGGCCTGCATTGGCCCGGTGCTGACAGCCACCACGCCCGAGACGGTTTTGCTGCCATAAGCAGTATTACTGATGGTGAGAAACACAATAAGGGAGAGAATTCGGCGCATCTTAAACTCCTAAAAGTTATGGCGAATGCCGAGCTTAAGCTCGCTCAAGGTTTTTGTTGAATTCGGGATATTGGATCTCGTGTCAGCGACAAAGCCGCTTAAACCGATATTGAACGCACCATATTGCGGCGGCAATTTATAGCCCAAGCTGAAACTTGCTCGGCTGCGCTCATCTTCCCTGGCTTTACTGCTGATTATTGTGTTTGGCGCATCATATTCCGTGGCAAGAAAATCAGCCGTCAAAGAAAGATTAATGTCTGCCAAGCGGGTGCGTGCGGTAATTCCGGCGGATACTGACTGCGTGGAGAAATAATCCACTTCTGCATCGCTTTCATCGCCGCCCAAGCTGGTCGACAGCAATAAGGGTATCGGTAAACCGCCAATCGGCTGTGCATAGGTTAATGTGAAACCGACACCTTCACTATCACGCTCTTTACCGGCACTGTTGCCCAAATATTTGAAGTGGCGGGTTTCGCCAACGCGCAAACTGGCACGCAGGCTGGCACCGCGAGGTAAATTACTGCTGATACCAAAAATACCCTGCTGCCCTGCATTATAGGGGTGGCCGCTCACATCTGTCGCATAAGTGCTATAATTAAAGCTCCAAGGAAGTCCGCGTTCCTCATTATAGCCGAAGCTGACAAAGCCGGTGATTGAGTCGGCCATATTGACATCAATATAGTCACGGCCGGCTACACCTGCACCGGCGGTCAAACCGCGCTTACGATAGGTTGGCAATTTGTAGGAAAGCGATACCACGCCGTCAAAATCAACAAAAGGTTCGGCAACCTCGTCTGAACTATTGGCAATCTCTGTATCGTTGAACAGAACGACCGGCCCTTTCGGCACAGCCAGAGCATTGTCAGCTGAACCGCCGGCAAAACCGGCCGAACCGGCAATCGAGAGACGCTTCTCGCTTTGCTCCAATGCATCGCTTAATGCTTGCGCCCGCGCGCGCATCTCAATGCTAAGCGATTTATCGGCCAAGAGCTGCCGCAAAATCAATCGCGCATCGGCGCGGTTGCCGAGTTTTAATTGCACTTCGGCATAAAGCACTTTCGCCAGCTTACTGCTAGGGTCAAGCAGCAAAACACGCTGCAACGTTGCCGCCGCGCCCTTGAAATTGCCGCCCGCAAGCTGCTGTTGCAAATAAGCTAGATTGATTTCGATATTCGTTGGATCAGCGAACAACTTATCTT
>JAYOCI010000058.1:0-10842 GCA_038105345.1 Rhodobiaceae bacterium | reverse complement strand
GTAAATAATGCCAAAGTTAATGGCCTTGGCGCGGCGGCGGATGGCACCAGTCATATCGGCCAAAGGCACACCAAACATTTCCGATGCCGTCATGGCATGAATATCCAGCCCATCGGCGAAGGCTTGCCGCAGGCTACTGATCTCAGCCATATGAGCCAGAATACGCAATTCAATCTGACTATAATCGGCGCTCACCAAAACATGATCCGGCGCCGAGACAAAGGCGGTGCGGATACGGCGCCCATCTTCCGTCCGGATGGGAATATTTTGCAAATTCGGATCCGATGAAGAAAGCCGCCCCGTGGTCGTCGCCGCCAAGGAATAAGAGGTATGAATGCGGCCGGTTTGCGGATTGATAAATTCCGGCAGCGCGTCCGTATAAGTCGATTTTAATTTCGCCAAGCCGCGCCAGTCGAGCACGCGCGCCGCCAAATCATATCCCTCGGCAGCCAGACTCTCGAGCACCTCGGCGCCAGTTGCAAAAGCGCCCGTCTTGGTTTTCTTGCCACCCGGCAAGGCCATTTTACCAAACAGAATGTCGCCCAATTGTTTCGGGCTCGCAATGTTGAAGCGTTCACCAGCAAGCTGATAAATCTCATCCTCCATGGCTGCCATTTTCTGCGCAAATTCACCCGACAGGCGCGACAATACTGAGCGATCAATCAAAATGCCTTCGCTCTCCATTTGCCGCAAAACCGACACCAGCGGCCGTTCCGTCGATTGATAAACCCCCACCATATGCTCGGCCACTAAACGCGGCTTCAAATGATGCCAGAGGCGCAAGGTCACATCAGCATCTTCCGCCGCATAAGGGGCGGCTTTGTCGATTGGCACTTGGTCAAAGGTGATTTGTGACTTGCCGCTGCCAATCAGCTCTTTGATGGAGATTGGCTGATGGTCCAAATAGAGTTGCGATAATTCATCCATACCATGGCCATGGGCACCCGCATCGAGGGCATAGGACATGAGCATAGTGTCATCAATCGGCGCGACGGCAATCTCGTGACGGGCGAAAACTTGCAAATCAAATTTCGCATTTTGCAGCACTTTGAGCACTGAGCCATCTTCCAGCAGCGGCTTCAAAATCGCCAGCGCCCGTGTCATTTCCAATTGCTCGGGCATTTCATCGCCCAAATCTAATCCATCAGAAACCCCGTGAGTGAGCGGTATATAACAAGCCTCACCGACGGCTGTGGCCAACGATATGCCGACCAAACGGCACTGCATCGTGTCCAAGCCATTGGTTTCCGTATCCAGACCAATCACCCCCGCCTGATAGGCGCGCGCCACCCAATCGTGCAATTGCGCTTCTTGCGTCACCGTCTGATAAACCGCATCTGATAAAGCTGGCATTGGCGCTGGCAGGCTGCTGGCGGCATTTGGTGCCGTCGCCTCGTTTGTTGCTTGCGACCCAGCCGAGGCCCCTGCCGAGCCCCCCGCAGAGGAAGCGCCGTCAACCGGCGCATGGGCGGACGCCAAATCTGGCGCCGCCTCAAACGCATCCGCATCAAAAGAGAAGCGTTCAGCCAAGCGCTTGGTGAGTGTTTTGAATTCCAAGGCCTTGGTGAAGCCCATTAATGTCGCCGCATCGGGCGGTGTGAGGGCCATCTCTTCAAAGCCAATGGGCAAAGGCGTATCTTGTTTCAAGGTCACCAATTCGCGGCTGATGCGCGCTTGGTCGGCGAATTCAATAAGATTTTCCCGCCGCTTATTTTGTTTAATCTCGCCTGCCCGCGCCAATAAAGAATCGAGGTCGCCAAACTCCTCAATCAACAGCGCGGCGGTTTTAATGCCAATGCCAGGCACGCCGGGCACATTATCTACACTGTCACCGGCCAGCGATTGCACATCAATCACCCGCTCCGGCCCGACGCCGAATTTCTCGACCACTTCCGCAGCATTGATTTTTTTGTCTTTCATCGTATCGATCATGTCGATATTGGGGCCGACCAATTGCATCAAATCCTTATCCGAGGAGACAATCGAAACATGCGCGCCATCGGCCGCCGCCTGCACGGCATAGCTGGCGATTAAATCGTCCGCTTCATAGCCAGACATCTCAATGACCGGAATGTTAAACGCCCGCACCGCCTCGCGGACCAGAGAAAATTGCGGCACTAAATCTTCCGGCGCCGGTGGCCGATGGGCTTTATATTCGGGATAAATGTCATTGCGGAACGTATTGCCGCTGGCATCAAAAATAACCGCCAAATGGGTTGGGCTTTCCGCCGCATCCATATCATTGAGCAATTTAACCAGCATATTGCAAAAGCCGGACACCGCCCCAACGGGCAGGCCATCGGACTTGCGCGTCAAGGGCGGCAAGGCATGATAAGCGCGGAAAATATAACCGGATCCATCCACGAGATATAGGTGGTCGTTTTTACCAAGCTTTGTCATCCATCACCTTTGGTCGGTTTGAGTCGTATCAGTTAATCTAGCATTGCTGCCTCAAATGACAGGCCCTAAATCGCGGTTTCGGCGTTTATTCCCCAGAACAAAAATGCTACACCTGATAATCAGGAGAGTTAAATGACAAATTCCAATCATCAGTCAGCCTATGCGCTCAGTGTGCGCGATTTGCAAAAAACCTATAAGGCGAACGGCAAACAGCCCGCCAAACAAGCCCTGAAAGGCATTAATCTTGATGTGCCGCGCGGGTCTATTTTCGGGCTTTTGGGGCCAAATGGTGCGGGCAAATCAACCTTTATTAATATTCTCGCTGGTCTGGTGATGAAAACATCCGGCAGCGCGTCGATTTGGGGCTTTGACATTGATCAAAACCCACGTCAGTCGCGCGCCTCGATTGGCATTGTGCCGCAAGAGCTGAGCATTGACCCATTTTTCACCCCCGGTGAAATCATGGACCTGCAAGCTGGCTTATATGGCGTGCCGCGCAAGCAACGCCGCACCATGGAAATTCTCACCGCCCTTGGCCTAGCCGACAAAGTAGACGCTTATTCGCGCACGCTTTCGGGCGGGATGCGGCGACGCCTCTTAGTGGCCAAAGCGCTGGTGCATAATCCGCCGATTTTGGTGCTCGACGAGCCAACAGCTGGTGTCGATATCGAATTGCGGCGGCAATTATGGGATTATGTCTTGGAGCTGAACAAGCTCGGCGTGACCATTATGTTGACCACACATTATCTCGAAGAAGCCCAAGAATTATGCGACACGATTGCCATTATTGATAAGGGCAGTCTGGTGGCTTGTGAATCGACCAGTGATTTGCTGCGTCGAATTGATAATAAAACCATGATCATTCGGCCCCCATCAGCGCTCACGGCAGCGCCCGATATTGCCGGTTTGAACTGCCAAATTCTCGACGATGGGCGACTGGCGGTGCAATATAATCCAGCCGAGACTTCAGCTGGCCAAGTGCTGAGCCAAATCACCAATAGCGGCATAGAAATCGTTGATTTGGATACCGAAGGCGCTGAATTGGAAACCGTGTTCATGAAATTAACCGGCTCGCACGCTGCCTAATCAACCAAGCTCATATCAAATCGGGGACATATGAAAAACTTCGACAATCAAGTTATCGTTATTACCGGCGGGGCAACAGGTATTGGCTTTGCTTTGGCCAAAGCCTTTGGTGCCGATGGCGGTAAAATTCTCATTGGCGAGCCACGCGCTGACGTATTGCAAGATGCCGTTGCCCAATTGACGCAACTTGGCATTGAAGCCGATTGCATGGTGCTTGACGTCACCGATAATGACTCGGTTGAAGCCTTTGCTGACTTTGCATGGCAGCGCTTTGGCAAGGTCGATATTCTATTTAACAATGCGGGCATTGGTGCACCGCGCAGTTCGATTGACAAAAGCGACATGGATGCTGTGCGGCGGGTTTTTGATGTCAATTTCTTTGGCGTGTGGCATGGCTGTCGGGCTTTCACACGGCGGATGATTGAGCAAGCCACGCCGGCGAAAATTTACAATACGGGTTCTGAAAACTCATTATTTGTCGCCGTGCCCTATACCGCCGCCTATATCGCCGCCAAACACGCTGTGCTTGGTCTGACCGAGAGTTTGCAGCATGACGCGCCTGACTTCATCCATTATGGGGTGATTTTCCCGGGCTTTGTCAGCACGCCAATGACCGCCGGCAGCCCTATTGCCGATAACGCCATGGACGCTGATCGTTTTGCCGATATTGTCAAAAAACAAGTGGAAGCCGGCGAAACCTATATTGTCTCACACGCTTATAATGTTGAGCGCATCGCCCCACGCGCCGAAGCCTTGGCCAAAGCCTATGCCACTTATGCCCCGCGCTATGAGGGTGATGAAGAATATGACGTGCCCTTGCTGATTGAGCAGATGATGGCAGCCCGCAAAAAGGATTAGGCGTTCTGACCCGCGACATAGCCTGACGACCACGCCCATTGAAAATTATAACCGCCCAAATGGCCGGTCACATCGACGACTTCGCCAATAAAATATAGCCCTGGCTGATTTTTTGCCTGCATGGTTTTGGAAGATAGCTCATTCGTATCGACACCGCCCAGCGTCACTTCGGCTGTTCGATACCCCTCCGATCCGGCTGGCATTAATTGCCATTGATTGACCGCCGCCCCCAGTTTTTCCAGCGCCTTGCCCGATACTTCAGCCAAGCGACCAGCCAAGCCTTGGTCGTCGCAAATGCTTTGCGCCAGTCGTTTTGGCAAAATCTCAGCCAAGGCGGTTACCACGCTTTCTTGTTTGGCGGCCTGTTTGCGGGTCAGTAAATGCGCCGTCACATCATGGGCTGGCGCCAGATTAACACTGACCGGCAGGCCTTCGCGCCAATAGGATGAGATTTGCAAAATCGACGGGCCGGATAGGCCGCGGTGGGTGAATAACATGGCTTCGGAAAATTGTTTTTTGGCACAGCTCACAATCGCATCCACCGACACGCCAGCCAAAGCCTTGCAGCGCTCCAAAATTTGACTTTGAAAGGTCAGCGGCACCAGGGCGGCGCGGCGTTCCAACACATTAATGCCGAATTGGCTTGCCACTTCATAGCCAAATTTCGTCGCGCCAATTTTCGGAATCGATAAGCCACCTGTGGCAATCACTAATGACTCGGCATGGGCCGATCCGCGCGAGGTGGTCAAATGATAGCCGCGCTCATCATGAGTGATATCACTGACCTCCGTTTCCATATCCATCTGCACGCCAGCGTTCACGACTTCGCGCAATAACATATCAATAATATCTTGCGCACTATTGTCGCAAAATAATTGCCCGAGGTTTTTTTCGTGGAAATCAATCTTATGCTTGCGCACCAGAGCGACGAAATCATGCTGGGTATATTGCTGCAAGGCTGATTTACAAAAATGCGGATTGGCCGATAAAAATTGCTCGGCACTGGCGTTAATATTGGTGAAATTACAGCGCCCGCCGCCTGAAATGCGGATTTTTTCAGCGATTTTACTGGCGTGATCAATCAACCAGACACGCCGCCCGCGATTGCCCGCCTGTATGGCGCACATCAGCCCAGCAGCACCGGCACCGATAATAATCACATCGTAATTTTGTTGCTCTATATCCATGGCGCCTTATAGCACGCAGGCAAAATTTAGATAGATAATCCGTTGGCTATTTGCGTTTGCGCGGGTCTTGCACCGGCACTTTCAAATAAACCTGCCCGTCGTCTTCACTGGGCGGCATATGTCCAGCCCGCATATTGACCTGAATCGACGGCATGATCAGCTTTGGCATATCCAGCCCATGGTCGCGTTGCGTGCGCATGGCAACAAAATCATCCTCGGAGATATTATGGCCGACATGAATATTATTCGCCAATTCATCGGCTACTGTTGTTTCCCACGCATAATCGCGCCCCTCTGGGCCGTAATCATGACAAACGAAAATCCGCGTTTCAGCTGGCAAGGCGAGAATGCGTTTGATGGAGCGATAAAGCGTGCGCGCATCGCCACCTGGAAAATCAGCCCGCGCCGTGCCGCCATCAGGCATGAAAAGTGTGTCGCCGACAAATACAGCATCGCCAATCAAATGCGCCATACAAGCCGGCGTATGACCGGGCGTATGCAGGGCTTGCGCGGTCAAACTGCCAATTTGATAGGTCTCATTATCGGTAAACAAATGGTCGAACTGACTGCCATCGCGCTCAAAGGCAGTGCCCGCATTGAACATTTTGCCAAAGACGTTTTGCACTTCGATGATTTTTTCAGAAATACCAATTTTGCCGCCGAGACAGTCTTGCAAATATGGCGCGGCTGACAAATGGTCGGCGTGCACATGGGTTTCAATATGCCAATCGACGTGCAAGTCGGCCTGCCGGATATAAGCGAGGATCGCATCGGCTTCATCATAGGAAATTTCACCAGCGGCATAATCAAAGCCGAGCACGGAATCAATAACCGCCGCGCGCCGCGTTTGATTATCTGAAACGACATAGCTGACCGTATTGGTCTGCGGGTCATAAAACGCCTTAATCGCCATATGGCTTGTACTCTGCGACTTCATAAACGCCCCCTGTAGATGGATTTATATCATGCAGGGCGACGACAGACAATTTTTACCAGAGCGGGCAACATGGCTTGAGGCCGACGATAGCGGCTTCGCCCGCGCCGTGTCCGCTTCAAAATGAGGGGCAAAAAAAACGTGATAATTGTGAAAAATTGGTTCATAGTCTTAACGCAAATAAGAAAAACAAGGAGTTTGAAAATGCACAGAACTATACTCTTCGCTGTTATATTATTAGTAGGCCTTGGTTCAATGCCGGCCAAAGCTGTAAACCCTTACCGTGATTGTGGCATTGGTGCCGCGCTGTTTCCAACTAATGGAACAGCGGCAGCAATCTCAAATGCCATCTGGGATTTGGGCTCAACTGCCATCACCTCAGCCACACTTTCTCCGGAAACCTGTAGTTCAGAAACCGTCGACACGGCCAAATTCATCCTCGAAACCATCGATAATTTGGAAAGCGATGTTGCGCGTGGTGAAGGCGAACATGTTGAGGCCCTCGCCAGCTTGATGCAATGCGATGGCACCACTAATTTGGCGGATGTGACGTCAAGCGGTTATGCGTCTTTCGTATCAAGCGAAGAATATCAATCAGCCAGCAAAATGAACAAAGCGTTGGCTTTTTACGGTATTTTGAAAGCATCTGATACCAGATACTGCAAAACAGTCCTCTAACAATATGAGAAGTCGCCCCGCTAAATCGTGGGGCGACTTTTTATTGACTTCAAATTGTCGATAAAATTATTACGCATTAGCTGTATTTGTTTTATGGCTTGGGCCAGTAGCGTTCAAGCCAGCTCTCTGCATTACACGAATGATGAATGGCTAAATCTAAATGCATATGAGTATCGTGGCGGATCATGGCACTCACATATCCGCAATGCCGACTTCTTCATAACGGCGGATGGCCAAACAAACCCAGAAAAAGAACTATCCAGTTTCGTCGCCTTGGCGCAGCTTCAATCTCACTCGCCCGCGCAATTATCAACCCTGTGTCGCTATCCAGCGCGACTGGCATTGCTTCGCAAGCACACGCCGATTAAAGCTCTCTGCGATGAGACTAAAATTCATCATAAAATTGAGGAGGTGAAGTCGGTCTCTGTGATATTCGCCGACGGCTATTTTGGCAATCCCGCCTCCTATTATGGTCATGTTCTGCTTAAACTGAATAATCAAACCACGCCGCGCGATGACGACACGGGGCTATTAGACACGGCGATTAATTATGGCGCTTCTATCCCGCCCAATGAGAACCCAGTTTCTTATATTTTTCGGGGGGTTTTCGGCTTTTACCAAGGGTCTTTCCAACCCAATAGGTTTTTTCTGAACACGACGCAATATGCCGATCGCGAATATAGAGATTTCTGGGCCTATGACTTGAACCTGACCACCAAACAGTCGCAACAAATTGCCAGACGGGCGCTGGAACTTCAAAACGCTCAATTCGACTATTATTTCTTCGGAGACAATTGCACCCATCGCGTCAGAGATCTCATTAGCGATGTCACCGGATATTCTGTGGCGCGTGATAATGGCGTGTGGTTTATGCCCATGCAATTATTGCAAGGATTGGCGCAAGAGAAGGCCGCGCATCCGGTCAAGCTGGTGCGCCATATTCGTTACTTGCCATCCCCTAGAACCAAATTGCTGACTTTGATTGAACATATGTCAGCCGAGGAGCGCCGCGCCCTTGAGGCCATTTTAGCCGACCCATCCGGCCCCATGACGGATATCACGCGAGCGCAACAAAAGCGCGTTTTGATTGCGGCTGATATTCATCTGCGTAATTTATCTGCCACACAGGACGATGAAGACAAACGCCAAGCGCTGGCTTCACAGCGTCAGAAAATTCTGATTGCGCTTTTGGGCTTGCGCGGTGTAGACACCCACATTACCCATCCAAAGACCCCCGCCGCACCTCACAAAAGCGGTCGCAATGGCACGGCCATCACCATAAGTGCGGTTGAGAACCGGTCGATTGGTGGCTATTCGGAAATTATTATTCGCCCGGCCTACACAGATAGTTTGGCGCCGGATACGGGTAAAATTGCGCATAGTTCTTTGCATATGGGAAAGCTTAGATTTTCCGACAAAAAGGGCGATCTGCGTTTGCAGGAATTGACTGCGATCGAAATCGAAAACCTATCGGTGGCTGACGTGCCCAAACGTTTTAATCCGGGGCAAGTTTGGCATTTGTCGGCCGGTCTCAAAAGAGATGGTGATGCTGAGCCGTCATCGTTGAAAACCTATCTCACCGGCGGCATTGGCATTAACAGGCGGTTAGGCCAAGGGGTGAATGGCTATCTGATGGGGCACGCTTACATTCAGGAAAGATCGCAAATTTTTAACCAAGTCCATGTTGGCCTTTCGGCTGGTTTGCTGACGAATATCGGCGCCAACACCAAGGCCCGCTTGCACTATCAAAGGAGCGACCTGAGGGGTGGCAAGCAGGGATATGTGGTCAATGCGTCGAGTCGCACACAAATATCGCAGCGACATGATCTCGAGTTTTCGCTGACCAGCTCAGACTTTCAGGGGCGCTCTTTTCGCATTGGCATTGTTAGGAATTTTTGATGGGCCTTTTCTAATTCACCCTCCTCTAATCCTCGCCCCTTTTTTGCGACAAAAGGAAACAGGCTGCATAGGCACAACACAAGAAAAGTACAATTCGGGAAAACGCATAAAACCCAATCGGCCATGGGCCAAGAGCAATAATGGAAATAAATATTCCGACTATCAGCACTTGCTTATTTAAATTCACACCCTAACCCCGAGTTTTATCCCTGGACAGCATTACAGTCAAAATCGCATAAGCATCCAAACGTAAATTTAAGGCACGAAGCGATATCAAGTATGTTCGAGAAGGGGCTCACGGTTCCCGAAGTCGCCTCTATCAGCGGCCACAAAACGCCATCAATGCTCTTCAGATATGCGCATGCTGATTTGAGGCGGATAAAAGAGAAACTTGGAGAACCGTAACGTGAAACAGATTAAGATTTTTCGGCCAACGAGTAGCAGGCTTGCCGATGAAAAGTTTTCACTATAGCCTCCAATGGATAATAAAAATAAGAATGACCAACCAATGAAAATCAAAGAAGTAAAAATAAACAACTTTCGCTCACTTACAGATGTCACGATACCTATAGACAATTACACGGCATTTGTAGGCGCAAATGGAGCAGGCAAGTCTAATGTGTTGACAGCTCTCAACCTCTTTTTTGAAGGCAAATTACCCAATAATTTAGCGCTATCCGCTGATGATTTTTATGAAAGAAATACGGACTCCCCTATTGAGGTCAGTGTGACTTTCGAGGGGCTTTCAGAAGAGGCACAAGAGGAGTTTAAACATTATTATCGTCAAAACACCCTCATTTTTAGAGTTTTGGTAGAGCGTCGAGATGGCAATGGCATTACACTTACCCACCGCGGAACAAGGTCAGGAATACACGATTTTGCGGAATATTTCGCAGCTAGTAAGAGGCAAGCTGAGATATACAAGAATTTGAAGGAGCTAGATTCTTATTCCGACCTTCCGAGCGCGAAGAATAGTTCTGAACGCGAATCAGCCCTTCATAGCTTCGAGGCTAACAATCCAGATTTATGTGATGAAATTAACAGCGATGTAGAAGCATACGGGAAGGCTGGAATAATTACAAAAATTGAGAGGCACCTCAAATGGATTTACGTTCCGGCCGCTAAAGATATTCCTTCTGAGCAAGACGAGACCAAAAACTCCTATTTAGAAAAATTATTAGCAATAAACCTAGAACAGAATAGCGATTTCCAAAATGCATTAGATACACTTAACAAAAGCACCAATGACGAACTCCAGAGTCTGGCAGACGCCAACATGGAACAGCTAAATGATGTATCAGAAAACCTAACCAACCGTCTAAGGCAATGGGCGCACCCTAATACTGAGCTAAAACTCAATTGGAACACCGAAACGGCGTTCCAAGGCCTTAAACCTCTACGCGCCAAGTTACAAGCCCGCGAAGGAGGGCATGAAGGACTACTTGATAATTTCGGCCATGGGCTGCAAAGGTCTATTTTTCTGGCACTTCTGCAAGTTTACTCGGAATCTCAATTAGACACTAAACCCAATCTTATTCTTGCTTGCGAAGAGCCAGAATTGTACCAACATCCGCCTCAAGCTCGCCATATTTCTGAAGTTTTAGAAAACCTTTCCAATGCTGGCTCTCAGATTCTAATAACAACACACAGTCCATATTTCGTCTCCGGAGAACGGTTTGAGAGTATTCGGGTAACAAGGAAAAGTGATAAGGGACAGTCTGAGATAAAATTTGTTACCGCCGAGAGATTAAGTGAGCGATTGAAGACCTCAGCCAATACAAGGAACGACTCGTCCAGAGC
>JAYOCI010000057.1:0-10855 GCA_038105345.1 Rhodobiaceae bacterium | reverse complement strand
GCTCTGATTCATTGAAAGCAAACCGCATTAATAAAGCCGCACCCGCCAAATAGAAAATAAACGGCACGCCGCCATAGAGGAATTTCATCATCAGAATGACGCCCTCGGTTTGGTCGACATTTGGCATGAAGCCGACAATGCTCAGGGCAAAGCCGGTAACGGTCAGCATCACCCCATAAGCCGATTTGGTAACGAAATACCAAGCGGCAAAATAGGCGCCTTCTTTGCGCTCGCCGGTTTGATATTCATCATAGTCAATGACATCTGATTTAATCGATGGGTTAATGGTTCCACCGCAGCCCCCCGCCGCACCAGCGATAGAGGCGAGAACAATCAGAATCAAATCATCGCCTTCATTTAAGAAGAACATGCCGCCAAAGGCAAAACCGGTGACAATCATGGAATAAATCCATAATTTTTTCTTACCGACACGCCGCGCCAAGGGCATCCAAATCGGCACGAGAATGAGCGACCAGACCATATAGGCGAGAATAAAAAACGGCGCCATGGTCGGCGCTTTCAAAACATATTGGGCGTTATACAGGGTCAAAATCGTGATCACCGCGCCACCCAGATTCTCAATGAAAATCACAATCAGCAATAGACGCGCATGCGAGTTTTGCCAAATATCCTTGGCCGCCGTCCATGGCTTTTCCGCGCCGCGACCTGCGAATTCAGAGCGTTCACGAATGCCATAGACACAGGCTAAAAGCAGAATGGCGCTGATAATGCCGGCATAAATTGACTGCGCGCCAGCCAATTCCCGAACCTGCTCAGGCCCTGCCTGTTCGGCTTTAATGAGCCAATACATGGTGGCCAAGGCGCTGATATAACCCAATATCCAGCCAGCATGGCGCGCACCAAAAATTTTATTGCGTTCATGGTAATCATCGCTCAGCTCGGCGCCCAGCGACATATGCGGCACGATAAACATGGTTTGAGCTGAATAAAATAGGATAACCCCAGCGCCCATCCACCATGCCAATAGCGAGCCGGACAAACTGGCCGGCGGTGCGGTGACCATCCAAAAACTAACGAAAATCGGAATCACGCTCCAGAACAGCCAAGGACGCCGTCGCCCCCAGCGGGATTCGGTTTTGTCCGACAAATAACCGACCAGCGGATCTGAAATTGCATCCCAGAATCGCGAAATGCCAAAAATGAGCCCCATAATGGCTGGCGCAATCAATAATACATCGGTGGAAAATTTCATGACATAAAGCGACACAATGCAGAACATATAGCCGGCGCCAATTGGCGGCAGCGCATAAAAAATCATTGTTCTAAGCTTCACGGCGGCGGTCTGACCGCCTGCATTTGTCGCTGTAACACTACTCATTTCGTTGCACTCCCAGTCAAGACAGCACCATTAATTGGCTTTTTTTGCAAGCAATTTGACCCGCCAATGGCATGTTAATTTCATCCTCATGGGGTCGACACTATGGCTTGGCTTGCTTAAACTGACGCCAGTTTTCGCGGGGGAGTTGTCGTGGTCGAAACGCATTTAAACGCCAATAAATCATTCATGCAGGGCCTTATTTTACTGGGCCTGATTATTTTTGCAATTTATCTCTTGCACGATCGCGGCTTTGTGGCGCTTTTGTTCGAGGGCGACAATAGCCGTATTTCATGGGGCATTGTCGGCATTTGGTTGGTGATGAGCGCCCGCTGGCTCTATCTGCTGCTTTGGGTGCAACGAAAAAATCGCGATATGAGCACTTTGCGCGGTCAATCAATCGACATCACCGAAACTATTTTGGCGCGATGGCTGAACCATGGCTGGTTTGCCTCAGATGCGGTGCTCAAACTCGGGCTTTTGGGGACGATCATCGGCTTTATTCTCATGCTCTCGCCGATTGCCAATATGCAAAGTTTTGAGCCAGCCAGCCTACAGACCGCGCTTGGGCAAATGAGTGGCGGCATGGCGGTGGCGCTTTACACCACGCTGACCGGCCTGGTGTGCAATTTATTGTTACGCCTGCAATTCCAGTTTTTGGCCGATGCCATGCAACATCTTCTTCTCAGAATGAGTGAGCAAGAATCGCTATGATTGGAAGCCGCCTGCAAACACCGGCTGAAGACCAAAACGCTTTTACAGATATTTTGTTCAATGCGTTATTGGGTTTCGCCTTTATGTTTTTTGTCGCCTTTATTCTTATTCGGCCGCAAATTCCCGATGGCAAAATTTCGCCTAAAGCTGAGTTTATGATTACCGCCCAATGGCCCGATGGTCACACGGATGATGTTGATCTGATTGTCGAAGATGGCGAGGGTAATCTGGTCTGGTTTGACACCCGCGAAGCCGGACTAATGCATCTCGACCGCGATGACCGTGGCGCACTCGGCGATAATATCACCGTCAATGGGCAACGGATTGATAATCCGCTCAACCAAGAAATCGTGACCCTGCGCGGCATTGCGGCGGGCGAATATGTAGTTAATTTATTGCACTATAAATCGCCGACCAAGCGTCCGGTTGAAGTCAAAGTGAAGGTCGAAAAACTGAACCCGCAAGTGTCACTGATTTTTGCTGGCACAAATACGCTTACCGGCGCGGGCGACGAGCAAACCGCCATTCGCTTCCGCCTCGATGCGGCGGGCAATGTGGTAGAAATGGCGCGGCGCAATAAATTGCTCATTCGTGCCAATCCGGTGGAACAGCAAAAGGCAGGTGGCCAATGACCATTCCTCTCATGCTGGGCGTCGCTTATGCGGTGCTGGCGGCATTGCTGCTGAACCTCAACCTCAATTCATCATGGCGTCAGGAAATTAAACTGGCGGCCATCGGCTTGGTGACCTTGCTATATTTTGCCGCCTATGAGGGCACGCAAGACTTGCGCGGCTGGGCCATTGCTGAAACCCCGCCTAATCCTTTCAAGCTTCACTGGGCGGTGGTTGAAGAGCCTGATAAAGCTCAAAAAACCGAGGGCGCCATTTATATTCTGGCCCAGCCCCTATCAGAGCTTGGCGCGCTTCTGGCCAGCCCGCGGCTTTATCAATTACCGTTTTCGCCAGAGCTGGCTGAACAAATTGATGAGGCTTTGAAAGAGGTCGACAATGGCAAGCCATTGGAAGCTAATTTGAGCTATAAGGCGGCCAATCCGGACGATAAGGAAAAGTCACAAAAAAGGGACGGCCAAAAGAGCCGTCCCGATTCTGAAGGCGATAAAGATCGGCTCAAACTGGAATTCAGAGAATTGCCAGCGCCGAGCTTGCCGCCAAAGTCTGCCCGCTAGCGCGCTACTGGCGCAGCGTTTTCCAAGGCGCTGGTCTTGTCGCCAGCAGCTGCCTTTTTAGCTTCTTCTTGCAAATTGTAATCTTGCCATGAACGGGCGTTGATGAAGGCGTAAATATCGTCAACATCCTGCTCATTCAAACGATCTGAGAAGTTCGACATACCGCGTTCTTCGAGCAGACCCTCAAGCACAATTTCTTTGAACATACGATGCGTTTGCGGGCTCATTTTGCGCAAATCTGGCACCACCGCCCCGCCATAGACACCAATGCCGTGGCAGAAGGTGCAGACCTCATGATATTTTTCCATACCGCGGTCAATTTGCTCAGCTGAGGCATTGATTACCGGAGGTTCAGGAATTTCCCGCGCCCAGCTCTCTGGCTCGTCAATCGACAGACCGCCATTCAGCTTAAAGGCAATGAGACGCCCGAAGTTGCCATATTTCGCAGAGGCTGGAGTTGCCGCATCACCTTCTGTCAGGCCAGCGGCACCGCCGGAGCCAACTTGAATGGCAATATATTGCTCGCCATCCACCATATAGGTGACAGGCGGTGCAATAATGCTGGTGTAAGTATTTACTTTCCACACTTCAGCGCCGGTTGTGGCGTCATAGGCAACAATAAAGCCATCGCCATTACCTTGGAAGACAAGGCCAGCTGCGGTTGACAATGTGCCGCCATTCCAATGC
The DNA here is from genome assembly GCA_038105345.1 of Rhodobiaceae bacterium. Lineage (GTDB taxonomy): Bacteria > Pseudomonadota > Alphaproteobacteria > RS24 > RS24 > JAHEGN01. Next base: position 6,932 of record JAYOCI010000057.1, on the reverse strand, counting down.
GTGCCATGTTCTTTCACCCAATGGGTTTTACCAGTCAGCGGATCAAAAGCAGTGATATAGCCCTTGGCCGGTGGCAGATCGGGGTGATTGCCCATCACCTCAAGCAAGCGGCCAAATTCAATACCTGTATTCCAGCCGCCTTCGATATATTTATACCGACCTGTGGCTTTGAAATCATGGTCGACGTCATAAACCAATGGGCTTTCCATGGCTGGAATATAAACAAGGCCGGTGTCAGGGTTATAGGACATGGCCTGCCAATTGTGACCACCGAGCGGCCCTGGCAAAATCCACGCCGATTTCTTCGTGCTGCTCCAATCGCGTTCAGCAATTTCAACCGGACGACCTGTTTCCATATCAATATGGCTGGCCCAGTTGACGGCGACATATGGATTGGCGCGCAATAGTTCACCAGTCGCGCGATCCAACACATAGAAGAAGCCATTTTTCGGGGCTTGCATAATCACTTTGCGCTGTTTGCCGTCGATTTCCATATCCGCCAACATCATGTCCTGCACGGCTGTGTAGACCCATGTGTCGCCCGGAGTTGTATGATAATGCGATTTCTTACGGCGTGTATGGGGATCAAGCGCCACAATAGAGGATAGGAATAAATTATCACCACCGCCCGGAGAACGGATTGAGCGTGTCCAAGGTGAGCCATTGCCAACGCCTAAAAATACCGTGTCAGTATCTGGGTCATAAACAATCGAATTCCAAACGGTGCCGCCACCGCCGATTTTCCACCACTCGCCACCTTTCCAAGTGGCAGCGGCTTCTTCCATCTCAGGATGCTCAAATGGTTTTGAAGGATCGCCCGGCACTGTGTAAAAGCGCCAATCTTGTTCGCCGGTTTTGGCGTCATAAGCTGTCACATATCCGCGCACACCATATTCACCGCCGCCATTGCCGATAAACACGCGGCCATTGGCAACGCGCGGCGCGCCAGTAATTGTGTAGGCGCGCGAGCGATCAATAATCGTGTTTTTGCGCCAGATGACATCGCCAGTCTGCGCATTCAGGGCAATCAAATAGCCGTCGAGGCTCGCGACATAAACCGCACCATCATAAACGGCGACACCGCGATTAACCACGTCGCAACAGGCTTTGCGGGCCCAATCGCCGGGCACTTCCGGATCATAAGACCACAGCTCTTCACCTGTTTTTGCGTCAACCGCATAAACCACACTCCATGAGCCGGTCATATACATCACGCCATCGGCGACAATTGGTGACGCCTCAAGCCCACGCGTGGTCAGCATGTCGAACGACCATGCCAATTCCAAATCATCAATACTGTTTTTATTGATTTGCGTCAGCGGTGAGAAACGCTGTTCGCGATAGTCGCGTCCATAAGCCAACCAATCACCAGGCGCGGCATCGGCATTGACGATGCGGGCGGTGTCGATTTGACCCAATGAATCACTCGCTGTGGCACCGGCTTCCGGCGCTTGGCTTGATGATGTTTGCTCGGACGGCGACAAGCCGATTAGAACCATTAACGAAATTATGCCAAGCGCAACGACGTTGATGGTCGTCGCCTGCTTACGATTAAAAGATGGATGTGCCATATCTACTCTCCTCCACATACATGACGATAAGTCTAATGACATTCGAGGGCTAAGAACAAGGGCGGATTGTCGAAAACGAAAAATTTTTTCAGCCAGCCAAACTATAAGGTTGCGGGCGTGGCTTATTTTTCTAATATGAAATTCAAAGGGAGAGTTAAAATGTCAAAGTCTAAAGTAAATTTACCTCATGTTACCGTCATTGGTAGCGGCGTTGGTGGCCTGTGCATGGCCATGCAATTAGAAAATGCTGGCCTGACGAATTTCGAAATCGTCGAGAAGGCTGATGACATTGGCGGCACATGGCGCGACAATACTTATCCGGGTTGTGCTTGCGACGTGCCATCGCATTTTTACTCATTTTCCTTTGAGGGCCGCTCAGACTGGTCACGCACATTTCCGCCACAAAAAGAGATTTATGCCTATCTCGAAAGCCTCGTTGAAAAATATAAATTGCGCGGCAAAACTCGGTTTAATACGGAAATTGAAAAGGCCGAATTTGACGAAACCAGCCAGAAATGGAAATTGCACACCAAATCGGGCCAAACCCTAGAAACCGATATTGTGGTGACGGCTTTGGGACAATTAAACCGCCCGAAAATACCGGAAATCAAAGGCCAAAAAGACTTTAAAGGGCCGATTTTCCACTCTGCTGAATGGCAGCACGACGTTTCGCTTGAGGGCAAACGCGTGGCAGTGATTGGCAATGGCCCATCAGCCGCGCAGTTCATTCCAGAAGTCGCTAAAGTGGCTGGCCATTTGACGGTTTTCCAGCGCTCGCCTTGTCATGTGGTACCGCGCAATGACGAGCCTTATTCAGCCCTGCAGCAAGCCATGTTCAAATATATTCCCGGCTATCGGAAATTCATGCGCGGGCTGATTTATTGGTCGCTGGAAAGTAATTTCACAGCTTTTAACGAGCTGAAAAAAACCCGCTTGTTGATCAAAGCCCTGAATTTTTCCGGCACAATCAGCGATCAAGTGGAAGAGCATTTCGATGCGCAAGTCACCGATCCGCATTTGCGCGAGATTCTGAAACCAGATTATCCGGTTGGCTGTAAGCGCGTGGTGATTTCCGATGATTATTATCCTGCTTTGCACCGCGATAATGTATCCGTGGAGACCGCTGGCATTAAGAATATCTCGGCCACGGGTATTGATACAGTCGATGGTGCCAGTCACCAATATGACGTGATTATTTATGGCACCGGCTTTGCATCGACCGACTTTTTAGCGCCAATGCAAATCACCGGTAAGCAGAAGACCGATTTGAATAAAGTTTGGAAAGATGGCGCCGAAGCCTATCTCGGCATCACCATGCCAAACTTCCCAAATCTGTTCATGCTGTATGGGCCAAACACTAATCTTGGCCACAACTCGATTATTTATATGATCGAATGTCAGGTTAATTACATCATTAGCGCGGTCAAAAATATGGCCAGCTTGAATCTCAAAACCCTCGATTTGAAAGCCAGCAAAATGGCCGAATTCGCCGATTATTTGAAGGCGCGGCTCGCGACCTCGGTCTGGGAAAAAGAGTGCGATAGTTGGTATAAAAATGAAGCCGGTAAAGTGACCAATAATTGGCCCGACTTCACCTATATTTACAAAGAAGCGACAGAAAAAATTAATCTGCAAGATTATGATGTGTCGCCGACGCCAAACCGCGCCGCTGAATAATGCGGCAATAAGTCGATGAAAAAATATTTATTTGCTACAGCCCTCGTCGTCTTTTTCTCGACACAACTGGCTTATGCGCAAGGCGCCATGGCGCATATAATGCTGTCTGATATGACCCTCAAACATGGTATTGGGGCGCGGCCTGGGGTGATACATGGCAAGATCCATAATCACGGCACCCAAGCCGTGCGCTTAACCGCTGTCACCAGCCCATCATTTGGACGCATTGAATTACACACCCATATCAAGGCCGATGGGGTGATGCGTATGCGGCAAGTGGCCGGCTTTGATCTGGCCGCTGGCGCGACATTGACGCTGAAGCCAGGGGGTCATCACTTAATGCTGTTCGACCACAAGATTGACGATAAAAATGCGCCCGTCAGCCTACAGTTGGTTTTTGATAATGGCCAAAAAATACAGCATATGGTGTCGCCGCGTGCCAATGCTATGCAGCATGATATGATGCATCACAAAGGCCATTAAACAGCCAGCAGAGCGGTAGCTTTACCACTTTGCGGTTTGATAAATTAGGAGGTCATTATGCAGAATAAATTAGTCACCGCGTGGCATGCCTATATGGATAAGCCAAGCCCAGAAGCCCTTGAAGCCATGTTGCACGAGGATTGCAGCTTTATCTCGCCGGTCGTGTTCACCCCGCAAAAGGGCCGCGACATGACGATGAAATATTTATTATCGGCCGGACAAGTGTTTCATGACACCAAGTTTCGCTACGTCAATGAATTGATTGGTGAGTCTCGCATGGTGCTGGAATTTGAAGCCGAAATTGACGGCAAATATATCAATGGCGTGGACATTATCGACTTTAATGATGATGGTCAGATTACCCAATTCAAAGTCATGGTGCGGCCCTTGCAAGCAGTCAATATGCTTTGGGAAAAAATGGCCGCCACGCTCGAGCAAATGAAAGCGTCTTAATTTTCTTGCTGAGGCGGCTTTCTTGCGACATAAAGATGGCTCACAAACAGGTTGTTTTATGTCCGCAAAAATATCCGATAGCGATTATCTTGTTACCGTTAGCGACTTAACCGTTGTTAAACAGGGGCAAACCATTCTCGATGCCGTATCGCTGGATATCGCCAAACATGACTTTATCACCTTAATTGGCCCCAATGGCGCGGGCAAAACCGTTCTCCTGCGGCATTTATTGAAACTCGAAACGCCTCATGCCGGCACTGTGCGACATCAGTCGGGATTGAAAATCGGCTATGTGCCGCAGCGCGTCGCCATTGATCCAAGCCTGCCAATGACGGTGAAACGGTTTTTGACCGTCAATAATCAAATCACCAGTACTGATCTGGCCAATCTTGCGACAGAAACCAATATCAGCCATTTGCTTCAAAGCCCCTTGGCGGATTTATCGGGCGGTGAATTGCAGCGTGTTTTGCTGACCCGCGCATTGGCTGGCAAACCCAATTTGCTAATATTGGATGAACCGGCGCAAAACCTCGATGTGAACGGTCAATTACAGTTCTACTCGATGATTGATGAGATTTATGAAAACCGCAAATTATCGGTTCTCATGGTGTCGCATGATTTGCATTTGGTGATGTCCTCGACCCGCAAAGTGGTTTGCCTGTTCCACCATATATGTTGCTCAGGCGCCCCTGAAAGCGTTGCCCGCGACCCAGAATTTATCTCTATTTTCGGCGATGATATGGCCAAATTAATGGCCGTTTACCCGCATAGCCACGCCCATGATCATGATCACAATCACGACCATCATCATGACCATTCGCACACAGAGGAAAACCAATGAGTGCGCACATTATTCTGACCACGCTGGCGCTGGCTGTCGTCGCTGGCCCGCTCGGCTGTTTCGTCGTATGGCGGCGGATGGCGTATTTTGGTGACGGCCTCGCCCATAGCGCCCTGCTCGGTGTCGCTCTTGGTCTGGTGATTGGCGTTTCCAATCAAATCGGCATGATTGCCATTGCGATTATTTTCGCCCTATCGCTGATTTGGCTGCGCGCCAAGCGGGTTCTGGCGACCGATACATTGCTCGGCATTTTGGCCCATGCGGCCTTATCTCTTGGGGTGGTGGCAATGACCCTTCTGGGGGCTGGCGATGTGGAAGTGCATGATTATTTGCTCGGCAGTCTTGATGCCGTCACGCAAGATATGGCGGTCTGGGTCATCGCCGGTAGCGGTTTGTCGCTGGGCCTGCTGATGCGGCTTTGGCCGGGGCTTATTTTGATGACGACCAGCGAAGATTTGGCACATGCCGAGGGCGTGCATATTGTGCGTTATGAATTCGCGCTTATGGTGCTAATGGGCATTGTCGTCGCCGCTTCAATTCAATTGGTCGGCATTTTGCTCATCACATCATTGCTGATTATACCGGCCTCGACAGCGCGCTTATTTGCCCGTTCACCGGAAGCCATGGCCATTGGCGGCAGCGCTATTGCCAGCGCCTGTATGCTGATTGGTTTGCCTTTAGCGCAAAACTTTCAGCTGGCGACCGGTCCGGTCATTGTATGCGTCTCAGTCGCCAGCTTTATGCTTGTGCTCGTCGCTCGTCTTGCGACCCGCAAAGTCTGATAAACAGACGATTAATTCACCCAAATCGGCGATGAATAGGCGCGTTCCTGCAGGGTTGCCGCAATATCCTCACGCGGCGCGACACCGGCCCGCAACGCATCCCAGCTTGACCAACGGCAGCTTGGGTTTTCCATCACACGGACATAATAAAACGCCGATTGACCGGATTTATATTCAGGGTCACGCCACACTGTTTTCAGCTCATCAGCTGATGTATTGGCCGACACTTGGCAGGTCGTTAAATCAACCTTGGCTTGGTTGTCGGGGCAACGGTTTTGCGCATTTGGCGCAACATCGCCAGCGCATTTCACATCGAAGATTTTTTCATGTGAACGGCCTTGCGCATCGACCCAGCCTTTGACGATTTGAAGCCGCTGCAGACCATATGAGCGTGCATCGCGCATGGCCCAGACGAGAAACTCAGGCCCCTTACCAGCTGCAACCGACAAATCGCTGCCCATTGACACACCTTGCTGATAGGCTTTTTTCACCATATCGACACTGGTCAGAATATTGTCGTCAAAATTTTCCGAGGCGAAGAAGCGCAATTTAATCCGCGGGCCAGTGGTGGCATAAGCCTCTTTGCGGCGCATGGCGTCGAAAATATCGCCACGCGTATTGCTATCGGCCCAAACAGCGGCCAAGCCCGAGGCACTCCATGTTTGGAAATTATTAACATTATATTTGCTGCCATCGGGATTGGCTTTTTTCAGCGGCACGGAACCGCGCAAACGAGGCGACGCATCAATCACGCCAACTTTTGACCAATAATTATCCTCATCAAAAGCGCCCGCTGCCACATGCGTGTCAGAGGCACCAATCAGACCGAATTTATAAGGGTTGCCATTGCCCTTGGCGGCCATTTCAAGACCCCGCAAATAGGCTTGGCGGACATATGAACCATCAGCTTGGCTCTCGACCCATGCGCCAATACGGAACGGCATGGTTTCAAAATCAGCAAACTCATCATTAGGTGACAAAGCTGGGTGGGTTTCGCTGTCGCCTTTGACCTGTGTGACTTCAACCAAAGGCTCATTGCGCATCCGCGTTGCCGCATAGTCTTGATCCATTGGCGTGCCGTCCCATTTTTCGGTTTTGAACATCAAACCATTGGAACCATTGGAG
>JAYOCI010000205.1:0-1900 GCA_038105345.1 Rhodobiaceae bacterium | reverse complement strand
ATGTCGTTGAAAAGCTGCATGCGCGTTTGACCGCCTCACCGACCGGTCCATCCACCAGCATAGCTTTGTGGCGCGTGATATTGGACCCCGATGAATTTGGCGGTGCAGAGCGGAAAGTGCCAATGGCTGATTTAGCGGTAGAGTAACGAAATCTAAGCGACGCGCCAAAGCCTGCGGAGTCTCCCAGTAAAACTTCGGCGACCGGCGGGGTATCTAAAGCGGATGTACCTGAACCGGCAGATCTGTGATGCCCCGAATGAAATTATTCGACGAGCGTTGCACGTCTCCGACAACTTCAACACTTTTGAAACGTTTCAGGATTTCTTCCCAAAGAATTTGCAATTGTAATTCTGCCAATCGATTGCCCATACAACGATGCACACCAAACCCAAAAGCGACGTGCTCGCGTGCATTGGGCCGGTCGATAATCAGTTGGTCAGGATTTTCAAATACCGCCTCATCGCGATTGCCCGATAAGTACCACATGATGACCTTTTCACCTTCCTTGATAAGCTTGCCACCAAGTTCCACATCTTTCGTCGCTGTTCGACGCATGTGAATGACAGGTGTTTGCCAACGTATCATCTCGGAGACCATGTTCGGGATTAACGATGGGTCTTTTTTTAACTTATCAAGCTGCTCGGGAAATTGATTTAGCCCCAAAACACCGCCGCTAATGCTGTTTCGCGTTGTGTCGTTACCACCAACGATGAGCAGAAGAATATTGCCGAGAAACAATGCCGGGTCTTCATTCATCTTGGCGGTTTCAGGATTATGAATAAGCATAGATATCAAGTCGAACTGGGGTGGTTGGTTTTCGCGTTCCGCCCAGAGCGCATAAAAAGTTTCTGCTGCCTTGAGCAACTCAGCGCGGCGCGCGCCCATGTCTATGCTATCATCGCCTGTCACCTGCGGCACATTGGTGGTCAAATCAGACCATTCAATCAGTTTTCCGCGTTTCTCATAAGGGAAGCCGAAAAGTGTGGCTAACATGCGAGCGGTTAAATCAACTGAAACAAGTTCAACCCAGTTAAAAGTCTTACCGATTGGAAGGTTATCCAAAATATCGGCGGCCCTTTCTCTTATGAGAGGTTGCAGTTCAGCAAGGTTCTTGGGTCCAACGGAGGGCGATACGGCCAGTCGCTGTTTTTTATGCTCTGGTTCGTCCATATTAATAAAACTTTTCGCGGCAATTGCTATGCCATCATTATCATCGCTCATACGATCCGCTTCAAAGGCATCTACTATGGAGATACCACCGCGTTCCGATGAAAATGTTTTGTGGTCGATATCTACTTGCTTAATCAGCTCATGGCTGACGACCGACCAATAAGCGCCGTTTGCACTGTTTTCCGTATAATGCACCGGAGACGATTTTCTGAGCTCCGCAAAGCCCTCCATCCAAGTGTCATTTTCGAAAAACTCTGGCTTACTTACGTCAAGATAAGTTAAATCGATAGCTTGCGACATACTAATTCTCCCTTAAAAAAACTAGAGACAACGAGAATGTCCGTCAAGCGATGGCGGAACAGGCCTCTGGCAGGCATTTTTTCTCTTTAGATGGGCTTCGGTTTGTCGTCACCAAAGAAACCACCGTCAAACAGCAAGTCATTTTAGTTTGAAACTGGGCGTTTGACCTCGCTGGATGTTTTCGTGGGGCTCATGACAGGGCATTTTCCGGCCAAGCTTGGTCCATCCCCTAAGCCCACGGAATCCCTCCCTCCTTTTGTCCAGCCAAACTTGCTCACGCGTTTGACGGCACGCTCATCCATCCGCGCGCACTCCTTTTTGCTCAATAATACCCGCTCGTCATAGGCCGATATTTTCCTGTCCGCCGCAATTCTTGTTTTATAGAAAAACAGGCTTTTGAGAGCGCCGCGCGCCAGCAATTTACGAATAC
>JAYOCI010000204.1:0-1910 GCA_038105345.1 Rhodobiaceae bacterium | reverse complement strand
AAATAACCCCGCATGTGCATGCGCGCTTACCCTTGTCCCAATGGCGCGACGGTTTCGGGCCGCCAAATTTATCTTGTCGCTTGGTGCCCGAATTGCCGATCTCGGTGCGCGTCCAGCCGGGGCACAAAAGCGATATAGTGATATGGTCGGGCAATTCCATACGCAACATGCCCGTATAGCCCAGCACAGCGGCCTTTGAGGCATTATAGCCCGACATGAAAGGCATTGGCCAACCGATCGCGTTTTCGGAAGCCGTATTGCAAATATGCGCTTGGCTGCCTTGTGCTTTAAAGCGGCGTAGAAATTCCATGCACATATTCCAATTGCCGAAAAAATTGACCTCAAAAATCCAGCGTAAATCATCATCATCGGTTTTATCGGCCGATTTCAGACCGGCCCCGACACCGGCATTATTGAATAATAGATCGACATGACCGAAATGGGCCCAAGCCTTATCGGCCAAAGCGGTGATTTGGTCCTTATCGGTGACATCGCAGGCCATGCCGACCACATCGCCGCCATGCCCCAAAGCGCTGAGCGCCGCCGCCGCCTCGTCACAGGCCGCTTGGTCAATATCGGCAATAACCAGATGGCATTTTTCGGCCGCCAAACATTTGCCAATATCAAGACCAATGCCATTGGCGCCGCCGCTGATCACCGCCACCTTATCTGTGAAATTTTGCATGTCTTTCTCCTCATGTGCTGGCGAATGCTAGCCGCGTGCAGTTTCACTTGCAACGCTCCGTCAGCAATTTATAAGGGCTGAAACGGAGAGGTGCCGGAGTGGTTGAACGGGGCGGTCTCGAAAACCGTTGTGCGCTTGAAGCGTACCGAGGGTTCGAATCCCTCTCTCTCCGCCATACTTGCCTCTTGGCGCCGCCCGTGCCAAGTTTTTTTCAGATGTGACGGGAGACAGACATATGAGCTTTTATTTGTTATGGGCTGCGGCGGCCGTTTGCGGCGCCAGCGTTTATGTGCATGGTGTTTGGGGACGGCGGCTTTATTCGGGCTTTGTCAGTGACAGTAATTTGCCGGCGCGCGAAAAAGCGGTGAGTTTGGTGTCGTGGGACGTGTTTACCGTTATGCTGGCGGTCAGCGGTGTCGCCTTGGTCTATGTCGCTTATCATCCGTCAATGCTGGCTATGGTTTACCCAATCATGGCGATGCATTTGGGCGGGGCCGGTGTTTTCCTTTTCTTAATCCTGAGCGGGCATAAAGCACTTCTTCGCTTGCCGGGTGCATTTTTAATGGGCGGCACGGGTGTGTTGATTTTGCTGGCCTTGTAATGGCGCAATAATGTCGCGGGAGCCAAAGCGCTTGATACTTGCCCGCTGCGCTTTCCCGCCTATACTCATGGCCTAAACATCATTTTTGAGGATTAGTCATGCTATCACTGTCGGAAACAATTCAGCCGGAAGATAATAGCTATCGGCCGCCACATATTAAATATCAAACGCCCAAAGGCTTTGATTTGATGGATATTATGGCCTTTGCCGAGCATGGCCAGCCCTATGATTATTTCCACACATTGCGCGAACAAGCGCCGGTGGCTTGGTGGCAACCGCCGCAAGAAACCGATGTTGCCGGTTTTTGGTCGCTGTCGCGCTATGAAGACGTCAAAAAATGCGATCTCGATGCCAAGACGTTTTCATCCGGCAAGGGCGGTATTTTAATGGGCTATAGCGCCCGCCAGCAGGGGCCGAAAAGGCTGAGCGGGGCGGCCTTGAACTCCATGATCAATATGGACCAGCCATTTCATATTCCGCTGCGCATGGCGCATCGGCCGTTTTTTACGCCTGATTTTATTGCCCAATTGCAAACCCGCGTCGCCGGCGAGGTGGACCGCCTGCTCGACAATATGGAAGCGATTGCCAAGAAAAATGACGGCAAGGTCGATATGGTGACCAATT
>JAYOCI010000203.1:0-1912 GCA_038105345.1 Rhodobiaceae bacterium | reverse complement strand
CCATTGGCTGGGGGCGGTTTCCATGACCGGCACAATCTCCAGCAATGTGGTGTCGACTTGTTGAGGGGCTTGAAGAATATAGCGGCCATCGACAAATAGCGCCGCCTTGCGCCGCATGATAATTGCCGTGCCGGCTGAGCCACCAAAGCCGGTCAACCATCTCAACCGATCATGAGCCTCTGGCACATATTCACCTTGAAACTCATCTTCGCGCGGCACAATAAACCCATCCAGACCAATGTCACGCAACTGCTTGCGCAGGGCGGGGATACGTTGATTATTGGATTGCGCGCTGGGACTATCTTCGAAACTCTGCATCATATGCCTATCTTAGCGCCGCAAGAGCAGGCTCGTCCATGCCCCTCTTTGATGGCGTTGTTCTGGGATAAATCCATGCTGTCGATAACGTGCCAAAATCGGACGCACATGTTCGTGCAGCAGGCCGGATAAAATCAACCGCCCGTCAGCGGCGAGCGCGTGTTCAAACTCAGCCGCCAAACCATGCAGCGGGCGAGCGAGAATATTTGCGAAAATCAAATCATAGGGGGCTGCATCGCGCAATCTTTGATGCGCCATGCCAGTGGCCAAAAGGGCTTGGATTTGCGGCGCGACGCCATTCAGTCGGGCATTTTGCGCCGTTACCCGAACCGCATCTGGATCATTATCCGAAGCCATAATATGGCGACAGCCTGACTTCGCTGCCGCAATCGCTAATGTGCCCGAGCCGCAACCAATATCGGCGACATGGTTGGGCTTGCTGCGGCGCAAAACATCGGCAAATAGGGCCAAACAACCTTGCGTCGTGCCATGATGGCCAGAACCAAAGGCCAGACCCGCTTCCATTGTAATCAGCTTTCGGCTGCCGCGCTGTGCCAGACGGTCATGTGTGCCGTGAACATAAAATGGCGGCACACAGACTGGCGGCAGGTTTTTTTGACTATCGCTAACCCAATCAGTGGCCGGTAATTTTTCAATTTCGGCCAGCGTGTCTTCGGGCAGGTTCATATGAGCGATGACGGGCTCAAAATCGAAATATCCCTCAAGCTGATGGCGCGCGCCAATCACTGGTTTTTCATATAGGCCGCTATCATCGTCAATCACTGGCAAAGCGCCAATGGCGGTGACGCCAGCCGCTTCCAAGGCCGCTTCGGCGTCCTCGGGTCTGGTTGTTGTTAGGGTTATCTTCCAGCAATCACTCATAAGCTGGGGTTAATGTTTTTCGACATAGCTGTCGAGCACCTTTTTAACGCCAGCCTTTTCGAAACTTACAGTCAATTTATTGCCGTCAATCTCATCGATTCGGCCATAGCCGAATTTTTGGTGAAAAATTCTCTCGCCACGTTTGTAAGCACTGCTCGACATGCTGGCCGATGCGGACCTTTGGGTGGCGCGGGCCGGTTGGCTGGTTTCAAAACGCTTGCGATTATTCTGCGCCCTCTGCCAGCCCGGGCTGGAATAGCTGGAGGCGTTGAAGTCATTGGCGAAACGGCTTTGGGTGACAAAACCGCTCGTGCTGCTGGGGTCTTCCAACACATCAACATGATCATTCGGCAATTCATCAATAAACCGCGATGGCAATGCGGAATTCCATTGCCCGTGAGTGCGGCGATTGCCAGCAAAGGAAATCGTTGCCTTACATTTGGCGCGCGTAATGCCGACATAGGCAAGGCGACGTTCTTCTTCGAGACCTTTTTTACCGCTCTCATCCAGACTGCGCTGGTGCGGAAACAGACCTTCTTCCCAGCCCGGCAAAAACACAGTGTTAAATTCCAGCCCCTTGGCAGCGTGCAGGGTCATGAGGGAGACTTTGTCGTCATCATCTGTATTTTGCGCTTCCATGACCAAGGAAATATGCTCCAGATAGCCGGTAAGATTTTCAAAATCGTCCATGGAACGCACGAGTTCCTTCAGA
>JAYOCI010000056.1:0-10958 GCA_038105345.1 Rhodobiaceae bacterium | reverse complement strand
GCCTTTGGCAGTGGTTGAGGCGATGAAAATGGAAAACATTTTACGCGCCGAAAAAGACGTCACCATTGCCAAAGTATTGTGCGCGCAAGGCGATAAGCTGGCCGTCGACGATGTTATGATTGAGTTTGAGTAGATATTTCTTGCGGGAAATAATCGGCAAAATTATCAATCAGGGCTTTATCAAGCTCAGCCATGGCAATCGGATAGCCTAAATCAATCATGCTGGTGACGCCTTGGTCGCTAATACCGCAGGGCACAATGGCGTCAAAATCGCTCAATTCTGGCTCCACATTAATGGCAATGCCGTGAAAGCTCACCCAGCGACGAATACGCAAGCCAATGGCGGCAATTTTATCCTCACGCTCCGCCCCTTTATCGGGACGCGGCACCCAAACCCCGACACGATCGCGGGTGATATGGGCGTTAATGTTGAAATCAGATAATGTGCCTATTAGCCATTTTTCTGTTTGCTCAACGAATTTGCGCACGTCGCGCCCACGTTGGCGCAAGTCCAGCATCATATAAACAACCCTCTGGCCAGGCCCGTGATAAGTATAAGCGCCGCCGCGTTTACTGGCATAAATCGGGTGTTGGTCGGGGCGCAATAAATCCTCTGGTTTGGCAGATGTGCCCGCTGTATATAGCGGAGGGTGCTCGAGAAACCACAAACATTCGCCCGCGTCACCGGCGATAATGCTATCAACCCGCTGTTCCATAAAGTCGACAGCATCACGATAGTCGACCAGCTGGTCGCTGAATTTAAGCTCGGGCAGGGCGGCGTTTTCACTCATAAGCCTGTGTAGCATTTCTCGGCCTCTGATTAAAAACAAAATACAATGTAAAATATATTTATTTACAAAAAATCATTGATAAAATAATGCAAATGCCACATATAAAGTGCATAGGAGTGTTTTATGCTGCCGATTATTCTTGATGTAACGAATTTGACACTGGCCATTATTGGCAGTGGCCCTCAGGCGCGCCGCCGTTTGCAAATGGTTGACGCCGCCGGAGCTGTATTTGTTCGCGTCTATGCCGAACAGGCGGAGCCGGAAATGGTTGAGCTGGCTGGCGATCGGTTGATTGAAAGCTGGCCGAGCGACGCTGACATTGCCGCTTGCCATATTGTCTATGTGGCCAATGTTGAGGATGCGCTGGCTGAGGCGATTACCGCCGTTGGACGGGCGCATAAAACCTTGATTAATGTCGAGGATGTGAAGCCATTATGTGATTTCCATGTGCCAGCCATTGTGCGGCGTGGCGATATGCTGCTGACCGCATCAACCGGCGGACAATCGCCCGGATTGGCGCGACGCTTAAAAGCCAGCCTTGAGGCGCAATATCCCGAACAATGGTCTCAACGGTTGGAGATTCTGGCGCGCAAGCGCGAGGAATGGCGTCGGCAGGGGGCTGAATTTGGCGAGTTGATTGAGCGCACCAATCAGGTGATTGATGAGGAGGGTTGGCTATAATGGGCTTAGCTTTACAAACACCGCCGCCAGCCATTGATCTACCGGCTATTAATGCGCTCTATGAGAGCTTGTCGCCGCAAGAGATATTGCGCCATGCAATCACCGAGGCTTTTGTTGAGCGCATTTGTATTGTCTCCTCATTTGGTGCTGAGTCGGTCATTTTGCTGCACATGATTTCGCAGATTGATCCGTCTGTGCCAGTGATTTTCCTGAACACGGGCAAATTATTTGGCGAGACATTGCGTTATCGCGATCGTTTGCAATCGGTTTTAGGGCTGACTGACATTCGTTCTGTTGGACCACATCCTGATGATTTGAAGGCCAGTGACCCCAAGGGCAGCCTGTGGCAGCGCGACACCGATGGCTGCTGTCATATTCGAAAAGTTTTGCCGCAAGCGCGGGCTGTGTCGGGTTTTGATGCTTTAATCACCGGCCGTAAGCGGTTTCAAACCGACACGCGGCAGACTATGGATGTCATCGAAGCCAGCACTGACGGGCGTTATAAAATAAATCCATTGGCCAATTGGCAGCTCGATGAGTTGAAGAGCTATATTGAGACGCATAATTTACCGCGTCATCCTTTGGTCAAGGATGGTTATCTGTCGATTGGTTGCATGCCTTGCACCTCTAAAGTGGCGGATGGCGGCGATTATCGCTCTGGTCGCTGGGCCGGAAGCGATAAAGATGAATGCGGCATTCACCTGAATGTCGATGGCGACGGCATTTAAGTATAAGTTGCTGAAAACACCGCCAAAGTTGCTTGTTAAACCGATTGTTTCTTGCTAAACCCCAAGCCTGCCTGACGTGCGGTCGTGGCGGAATTGGTAGACGCGCAGCGTTGAGGTCGCTGTGGGGTAACACCCGTGGAAGTTCGAGTCTTCTCGACCGCACCAAGGGCGCCGCGGCGTCCTTTTTTACGATTTTGCTAGAAGTGCTCACCTGTTTCCGGCTAGGCTGGGACAATGAAAACTGAGCACGCGCATAAATCTTTGAGACCATGAAAATAAATAAACAATTTCTCATATTGCTTCTGGTCGGCTTCATCGGCGCCCAATTGATGACCGCTGCCCATGCCGCTAGATATGGCGGCGACAAACATACGCATGACGGGCAAATTTGCCAAACCTATCTGCAGCGCGACCAAGGTCAAGCCGCAGCGCCAGCACCCTTTGTCTTAACGGCTGTCGCGGTTAATTTTGTGTGGCGGCTGCCGATCGAAAAACAGCAGATTGTCATACAAAAATCTCACATCATCGCCGCGCCAAGAGGGCCGCCACAAATCTCCTAGACCCAAAATTAATTTAACGCGCCCTAGCCCAAATGGCGGGCGCCTATGTCTAGGAGACAATTATGCTAAAAATGAAAACAGCGGCCTCTGCCGCACTCATCGCCGTTTTATCGGCATCACCAACACTGGCTGCCGACGAAGATCTCAATGCCTTGCGCAATGAAGTCGAAAAAATGCGCCAAGCCTATGAACAGCGTATCAATCAGCTTGAAGCAAAGCTCAATAAGCTTGAAGGCAGTCAAAAACAAGTGGGAGAGGCAGCCAGCACCCCGCCAGCGACCTCGCGACGGCGGATTGCCGATAATAGTTTCAACCCCTCCATCGGTATGATTTTGAACGGTCAATATCGGCAATTTTCAGAGGGTGAAAACGAATTTGCCGGCTTTGCCGTGAGCCATGAGGGCGAGCGGGGCGAAGAGGGCCTAGGCATTGGTCACTCTGAAATAAGCCTATCAGCCAATGTGGACGATAAGTTTTACGCCAGCAGCACAGTGGCCATTGTCGAACATGCAGGCACCACGGAAACTGAATTAGAGGAAGTCTATATTCAAACCCTGCCTGGGGCTGGCCTGCCGGTTGGTATGAGCGTGAAGGCCGGACGTGCCTTTTGGACTTTGGGCTATTTGAATGAGCATCACAGCCATGCTGATGATTTTGCCGATCGTCCTTTGCCTTATCGGGTATTTATGAACCACGCTTTTAATGATGACGGGGTGCAAGTGTCTTATCTCTTGCCGACGGAAATCTATAGCGAAATTGGTGGCGGCATTTACCGCGGCGATGATTTCCCCTATGGCGGCAGTCGTGGCTCGGGAACGGGCGCTTGGTCGGCCTTTGCTCGTATTGGTGGCGATATTGGCGACAACCAAAGCTGGCGCGCTGGCGCTTATGTGCTGTCGGGTGAAGCTGAAACATCGCGCTTGAGCAATGATGACTCGGTCGACTTTACCGGTGATAGCGATTTGCAAATCCTTGATTTGCGCTATGTCTGGGCGCCAACGGGCAATGCGCGTGATCGCGAAGTCATTGTCCAAGCGGAATATTTCCAGCGCGAAGAAGATGGCCTCTATACGGTGTTTGACCCCAATAGTGGCAATCCGATTGCCACCGGCGCGGTCGACAAAAAATCTGACGATGGTTGGTATGTTCAAGGGGTTTACAAATTCTCTCCACAATGGCGTGTCGGCGCGCGCTATAGCCAATTGATGAGCGATACAACTCCGGCAATTTTGCTCAATACTGTGCTCGACGACCAAGGCCACGACCCAGAAGCCTTGTCATTCATGGTAGATTGGACCAATAGTGAGTTCAGTCGTGTGCGCTTTCAGTTAAACCGCGAGGAATTGAGCAGTGGCGTCACCGATGAGCAAGCCATCTTGCAATATGTCATGAGCATTGGCGCTCATGGTGCGCATAAATATTAGGAAACATAATGCGTAAAATGCTTTCCATGATTGTGGCCATGATTGTGGCAAGCCTGCTTTCGGCAGCCCCTTTCAGCGCACTGGCACAGGTCGATATATTGGCCTGTGAGCCCGAATGGGCGGCCTTGGCGCAAGAAATTGGGGGGCCGAAAGTCAGTAGTTTTTCAGCCACACATGCGCGTCAAGACCCGCATCATATTCGCGCCCGCCCCAGCTTGATTGCAAAAGCGCGGCGGGCCGATTTGATTATTTGTTCTGGCGCCGGGTTGGAAGTTGGCTGGCTGCCAATTTTATTGCAAAAGTCAGGCCCGCAAGTTCAGCCCAATGCGCTTGGCAATTTAACGGCGTCGCATTATGTGCCCTTGCTCGACACGGGGGCTGGTGTCGACCGCAGCATGGGCGATGTGCATCCAGAAGGAAATCCGCATATCCACCTCAATCCGCATCATATGTTGCCGATTGCGGCGCAATTGACGGATAGGCTGTCGCAACTGGATAGTGCCAATGCCGCTTATTATCAGTCTCGCTTGCAAGATTTCACCTTGCGCTGGCAACAGGCCTTGCAGGCGTGGGAGGCCAAAGCAGCGCCGCTCAAGGGGGTGCAAGTGGTGGTGCACCATAAATCATTCAGCTATTTAGTCGATTGGTTAAAAATGCGACCAGTGGCGTCACTCGAGCCCAAGCCTGGTATTCCGCCGACCACCTCGCATTTAGAGGGTCTGCTTCAGCAACTCAATGCGGCGCCGGCGCAACTTATCCTGCGCACCCCTTATGAGCCGGAAGCGGCGAGCCTTTGGCTGTCGTCGAAAACCAATATACCGGCACTTGTCTTGCCCTATACAATCGACGGCGTATCCGACACGGGAGATTTATTCGCCCTGTTTGAGCGCACTTTATCCCTATTGTTGGAGACTGTTCATGCTGAGTAGCGAAATGATGGCAATTGTCGGGCCAGCCTTGGCAGCGGGGTTGATTATTGCCGTCACCCACGCGCCGCTGGGTATTGAAGTTTTGCGGCGTGGGATTATTTTTATCGATCTCGCTGTGGCGCAAATCGCCGGTCTCGGCCTGATTGCCAGCAGTCGGTTTTTGCACGAGCCATCGGCCATTGAGGCACAATTAGTGGCCTTGCTGGCGGCGATTTTGGCCGGTCTGTTTTTCCGCCAAGTTGAAAAACATTTACCCGAACAACAAGAGGCGATTATTGGTGTGAGCTTTGTGCTGGCCGCTTCGCTGGCGATTTTACTGCTCGCCGATCACCCACAGGCGGGTGAGGAAATCCAACATTTATTGTCGGGCCAAATGCTATTCGTCACATGGCAAGATGTGGCCGCTCAGTCACCAATTTATGGGCTTATTCTGCTGTTGTGGTTTCTGCGTCCAGCATGGCGTCAGGGCATGGGGTTTTATGTTCTGTTCGCCTTGGCGATTACCGCCTCTGTGCAATTGGTCGGCGTTTATGTGGTATTTGCCAGCCTGATTTTGCCAGCGCTTGCCGCCACCCATGCAGCGCGGCCCAATGCCATTGCTTGGTTATGCGGCATTGTCGCCGTGCTTTCAGGGGTGTTTCTGGCCATTGTGTCAGACGCACCAGCCGGGCCGATTATTGTCGTCTGCTATGCGCTGGCGGCGGTGAGCCTTCGCCTCTTGCCGATCCGCCGCTTGGGTTAAGCTTTATTCAGCGGCTATATTGCGCCGTGGCGTGGCCTCATATTCGCTCTCATGCGGGTCGTGCATGTCGCGCAAATATTGCTGCGGCGGAAAGGGGTAGAGGTTGGGCAGGCCGCTTTCGTCAATATACCAACTATCGCAACCGCCAGTGACCCAGACCGTATCCTTCACCCGTTCGCGAATAGCGTCATTATATTGCTCATAGGCTTGATGGCGCGCGGCGAGACTGGTGAGGCCCTTTTTGCGCATCAGGTCGAGCATGGAAATAATATAATCAATTTGGTGCTCGGAAATCATAATCAGTGACAAATTACCAATCGGGCTGGTTGGCCCCTCCAACATCCAAAAATTAGGAAAATTGGGCAGGGCAACGCCGCGATGGGCGCGCGGTGAACGGCCCCAAAACTCAGCTAAATCAGTGTTGTTTTCTCCGGTCACTTTGGTTGGCAGAATAAATGCCGAGGAGTCAAATCCCGTGGCCAAAATCAGAATATCCAATTCGTGCAATTTGCCATCGGCTGTCCGAATACCTTTTGCCTCGACCTGCGAAATGCGTTCGGTAATCAAATTCGTATGCTCTTGCGTCATCGCCGGATAAAAATCAGAAGCGAAAATCAGCCTTTTGCAAGCCGCCTGATAATTCGGTGTCAGCTTGGCGCGCAACACCGGATCCTTAACGTTTTCTTCCAAATGAGTGGTGCAAATTTGCGAGATTTTCTCCTGCGCGCGTTTATTGCCCGTAGTGGCGGGGCCGAACACAAGTCTGAACATGCCGTAATTCAGCCAATAAAGCATGCGCGGAATAAATGGCAAAAGCCGCATCATGGCTTTTTCAAAGCCGGAATAAGCGCGCTGTGGCAGAGGGGCGACCCATTGTGGGGTGCGCTGAAAAACATTCATTTCCGCAACGCGTGGGGTGATGTCACCAATAATTTGCGATGCGGTTGAGCCAGTACCAATAATGCCAACCCGCTTGCCGGTTAGATCTGCGTCCATATCCCATTCGGCGCTGTGGAAGCATTTGCCTTCGAAACTGTCTAGACCGGCGATATCGGGCTTGCTCGGATGGTGCAAAATACCTGTCGCGGAAATCACAATGTCGAAAATTTCTTCATCGCCATGCTGGGTGACCAAACGCCATTGCTCGTCAATAAAGTCGAGGGCTTCTACCGATGTATTAAAGCGGCAAACCGAAAGCACGTCGAAATCGGCTGCGGTTTTTTCCATATAGGCCTGAATTTCAGGGCCATAAGAAAATTTATGTGACCAATCAGGATTGGGCGCGAAAGTAAAACTATACCAGTGCGATGGCACATCACATGATAGGCCCGGATAGCGATTGGCGCGCCAGGTGCCGCCAACTTTCTCACTTTTTTCAAAAACCGTAATATTATCGTATCCCGCCTTGCGCAATTTAATGACAGCGGCGATGCCCGACATGCCCGCGCCAATAATTGCAATGCGAGGGTTTTTGTTATTTTGTGTGATACGACTACTCATTGTGCTCTCCCAGACGACACGGACTTTTCTTCCGCGCTACATGACTTACATAAAGTCTAGTAAACTTTGATGATACAATGCAAGACGGTGAAAATAATGGCTCACATGGATGACGATAAGAAGAAAACCGAGCGCGGCGATAATGTTGTGCCGTTCAAGCGACCGCCGAAAAAGCCGCCACCACCCGACCTCGACGTAGAATGGTTCTACGACGAAGCCGAGTTTTTTAGTGAGTGGATGGATGAATTTGACTGGTGATTAAAGTAAATTCAACGCCATGGCGATCAAGCAAGCGACCGACAAGAGCCAAATAATGGTCCGCACATTGTTCACATGGGCCCAATAAAAAATCACGTAAACAATACGCAATCCGACCCAATAAGTAGCGATTTCCGCATTAGCGGCGCCAGTAACAATCGACAAAACCGCAAGTGTCATAAACGCTGGCAGGCTTTCGCCCATATTACCAGCCGCGCGTTTCAAGCGCATGATAGCAAGTGATGCCTCAAGCGCCGTGTCGCGCGGGCCAAGCAAATAGGCAACATCTACATTTCGGGTCATAAGACCAATCACGGCCGGCAACATGAGTTGCACCAAATAAACAACCAACGCAGCTAAAATAATTTCAATCATTGTTTCCTCCTAGGTTTCGTCGAATCACGAACATGGTTATCTTAGGCATGCGGTAAGGCGTTAGGCCAGAAATTTTGGCGCGCCTTTGGATGGCTAAAGGAGTGAATTTGTCGTCAAACCAGATTGAGCCAGCCCAAGAAGGCAATCAAGCACATGAAGTGCTGACCTCGGAAGAGCTCGATAATATTCGCGATTTAATTAGTCAGGGCGATGCATCCGCCATATTGGCAGCTATTGATGAGATGCATGAATCCGATATTGCTGAAATTATCAGCCTGCTGACCTATGACCAACGCTTTGCCTTTATGGAACTGGTTGGGGTCGATATTCCCTCCGCCGTTTTCCCCGAACTCGATGAGACCATCCGCGATGAGGTGATTGAATTTGTCGACCTTGAAAAAATGGTCGCCACGGTTCAAGAGCTTGATAGTGATGACGCGGTCTTCGTTCTTGAAGATATGGACGAGGAAGAGCGGGCGCAGATCTTGCAAAAAATTCCGCGCTCTAGCCGTTTGGTTCTGGAGCGCGCGCTTGAGTTTCCCGAAGATAGTGCTGGCCGTCTTATGCAGTCGGAGTTTATCGCCGTGCCGCCTTATTGGACGGTCGGGCAAACCATCGACTATTTGCGCGCCACCGATGACCTGCCAACTGATTTTCTAGAAATTTACGTTACCGACCCGACCTATAAACCAATTGGTGCCGTGCATTTGTCGCAAATCCTCAGGGCCCAGCGCAGTGAAAAAATCGAATCTCTCACCCATGACCATTTCATGTTGTTGCAGGCCGATCTCGACCGCGAGGAAGTGGCGCGGATTTTTGAACGCTATCACTTAGTGTCGGCTGCTGTGGTCGGCGAAGACCAGCGCTTGCTCGGCGTGGTGACGCCCGATGATGTCTTTGAAGTGATTGTTGAAGAAGCCGGTGAGGATATTCTCTTGCTCGGTGGTGTTGGCGATGAGGCGGTCACCGATAGCGTCTATGACACGGCGCGCGGGCGTGTTTCATGGCTGTTTTTGAACCTATTGACCGCTATTGCCGCTTCGATTGTTATCGGTTGGTTTGATGCTTCGATTGAAAAAATGGTGGCGCTGGCCATTCTTATGCCAATTGTTGCCTCAATGGGCGGCAATGCTGGCACGCAAACTTTGACGATTGCCGTGCGCGGTCTGGCGACGCAGGAACTGAAAGCCGCCAATATGGTGCGCGTGGTTTATCGTGAGATTGGCGTTGGCTTATTAAACGGATTTATCTTTGCCCTGGTCACGGGCATTGTCGCCGCCTTGTGGTTTGACGATACAGCGCTTGGTGTTGTTCTGGCGGCGGCCATGGTGGTCAATCTATTCGTTGCCGCCATCGCTGGCATCCTCATTCCCATTGGTCTCAATCGGGCCGGCATTGATCCGGCTTTGGCCTCAACGGTTTTTGTTACGACAGTGACCGATGTTATCGGATTTTTCGCCTTTCTTAGTTTCGCCACAGTTTTTCTGGTATAGAGAACATATGAACCGTTTTCTCAGCCTTGCCTTTGTGCCACTTCTTCTTGCTTTGGCGGCAACACCAGCTGTCGCTGAATGGCGTCCGGCAACGGCGTTACCGACTTCTGTGCCAAAAGCCGTGGCGGCCGAGATGGAAAATCGGCTTTATGTGATGAGTGGCGCAGTGGGTGCAGGGCTGCGCCAGTTTTTTGAACTTTACGATATTGCCAATGATGGCTGGCGTCCTTTGACGCCACTTCCAACCAGCCTGTCAGATTTTTCAATAGCCGCAGGTGAGGGGCGCGTATTTGTGTCAGGTGGACGCGAAACCGAAACCTTGGTCGAGAGCAATACATTATGGATGTATGCGCCGGAAAATGCCCTATGGCTTGAATTGGCAACCATGCCGTTTAAGCGCGTTGGGCACACGAGCTTTGTCGCCAATAATCAGGTGTTCATCATTGGTGGTGATGGCGAAATGGCCGATAGCGTCTACAGCTATGACATTGATACGGGCAAATGGAAGCAATGGCCCGATGCAATGCCAGTTTCCGTCTCGCATAGTGCGGCGGCTCAATATGGTGATGAATATATTTTGGCTGGCGGCACGGACAGCCGCGGTCAGGATGTAGCGGCGGTTCAGGCTTTCAATCCGCAGGCCGGCAGTTGGCGACGGCTGGCTGATTTGCCCAGGGCCTCCAGCGGCGGTGCCTTAGGCTTGGTAAATGGTCAATTGCATTATGCTGGCGGCTATAGTCAGTCTGGCCGACGCGTGCTGAACACGCATATCACATTGACAAAAAATGGCTGGAAGAAGCTCAGCAATCTGCCTGAGGCGCGCCATCAAATGGCCTATTTTGGCACTGGCAATGAGCTGATTATTATCGGCGGCGCGATGGGCGGTGGGTTTTACTCGCTGTTTACCGCTTCCGACCGTGTGACGATTTTCCGGCCATAATTTCGAGCAAATAATCCCCCAGCTTTTGCCGCCATCATCTGGCTTTCTCATTTGTCTGCCCTATTATCTCCTACATGACGATTCATCTTGTAAAATTATGCGTCGGCGCCGATGACATTGCCGATTTGGTTAATTGGCAAAATCATTTGCAAAGCCGATATAAGCGTGTTTTTCACACCACGCGCATGGTGCCGAAACGCGTGCCTGATTTGCTTGAGGGCGGGTCTATTTATTGGGTCATTAAGCGGCAAATTCGCGTTCGTCAGTCAATCCTCGACGTCGAAGAATTTGTCGATGACCAAGGCATTCGCCGCTGCCATTTGATTTTAGACCCAATGTTGGTTGAAACCCGCCTAATGGCGCGGCGTCCGTTCCAAGGCTGGCGCTATCTACAGCCCTCAGATGCGCCCATTGATATGCCGCACGACATAGAAGTCGATGAGGATATGCCGGAAGAATTACGCAGTGAATTAATGCAAATGGGCCTGCTCTAGGCGGGCATATTGTCAATTAAGCGAATATTATCAAGACGCGCCG
>JAYOCI010000202.1:0-1930 GCA_038105345.1 Rhodobiaceae bacterium | reverse complement strand
TTGATTTGGCGGTCGAGCAGGGCGGCAATTGCAAATTGTCGAAAGCCGGTAAAGTCGTGACGCATAAAGGCGTGAAACTGGTGGCGCATCATAATGTGGCGGGTCGCCTGGCCGGTAATGCGTCGGAATTGTTTTCGCGCAATTTGTTCAATTTCCTCGATGCGTTTTTCGATAAAGAGAAAAAACAACTGGCACTTGATTGGGAAGATGAAATTATTGCCGGTATCGGCCTGACGCGTGATGGCAAAATCGTTCATCCAGCCTTGCAGCCTAAAAAAGCGGCAAAGAAGTCAGCAAAAAAACCGGTTGCCAAAAAAGCAGCGGCAAAAAAGCCTGCTAAGAAAGCGGTCAAGGGAGCAAAAAAATGAATGTAGATGCGATTATTTATCTGTTGAGCATTTTCGTCATGGCCGTTTTTGTCGGCTATTACGTGGTCTGGTCGGTGACACCGGCTTTGCACACGCCACTTATGTCGGTCACCAATGCCATTTCATCGGTGATTATTGTCGGCGCGCTGGTTGCCATTGGCGCTGATGTCAGCGTTGAAGATGAAGCCGGTGCGATGACACGCTGGCTCGGCTTCGCTGCCGTTATTCTGGCATCCATTAATATTTTTGGCGGCTTTCTGGTAACCCAGCGCATGCTCGCCATGTATCGTAAAAAAGATTAGGGGTCTGAATTATGAGCGCTAATATATCAACCCTTCTCTATTTGGTTTCAGGTGTCTTTTTCATCCTGTCTTTGCGGGGGCTTTCAAGCCCTGAAACATCACGCCAAGGCAATTATTTCGGCATGGCCGGCATGGCCATTGCGGTTGCCACAACGCTGACGCTTCTCGACAATAATTCGCTGGAAAGCTTCGGCATTATCGCCGCCGGTGTTGCCATTGGCGGCATTATCGGCGCGGTGATTGCACGGCGCATTGCCATGACCGATATGCCGCAATTGGTTGCCGCGTTTCACTCGCTGGTCGGCATGGCCGCCGTATTGGTCGCTTGGGCCGCGTTTTTGTCGCCTGAGGCTTTCGGCATTGTGAAGAATGGCGCGATTATGACGGCCAGCCTTGTTGAAATGTCGCTTGGCGTGGCCATTGGGGCGATTACTTTCTCCGGCTCGGTGATTGCCTTTGCCAAGCTGCAAGGCACTATGTCCGGTGCGCCGATATTGCTGCCGACACGACACGCCATCAATATTATCATTTTCGTCAGCATTTTGGCCGGCATTGTCTATCTGTGCCTTGACCCGGCCAATCAGCTGGCTGAGGTGTTTTTGTTTGTCACCGTATTGTCCTTTGCCATCGGCTTTTTAATCATTATTCCCATTGGTGGGGCGGATATGCCGGTTGTGGTGTCCATGCTGAATTCTTACTCAGGCTGGGCCGCTGCCGGTATCGGCTTCACGCTCGGCAATTTGGCGCTGATTATCACCGGCTCTTTGGTCGGCTCATCAGGCGCCATTCTGTCTTACATTATGTGTAAGGGTATGAACCGCTCCTTCATCTCGGTCATTCTGGGCGGCTTTGGCGGCGAAGACGGCGCGGTTGCTGCCGGAGGCGTTGAGCAACGACCGGTCAAACAGGGCAGTGCCGAAGATGCGGCCTTTATCATGAAAAATGCCGGTTCGGTGATTATCGTGCCGGGCTATGGCATGGCGGTGGCGCAAGCCCAGCACGCTTTGCGCGAAATGGCAGACGAACTGAAAAAAGAAGGCGTGAAAGTAACTTACGCCATTCATCCGGTCGCCGGTCGTATGCCGGGCCATATGAATGTGCTCTTGGCCGAGGCCAATGTGCCCTATGATGAAGTGTTTGAATTGGAAGACATTAATTCTGAATTTGCGCAAGCCGATGTGGCTTTTGTCATCGGGGCCAATGATGTGACCAATCCGTCGGCCAAAACCGACCCGCAAAGCCCGATTTACGGCATGCCGA
>JAYOCI010000201.1:0-1939 GCA_038105345.1 Rhodobiaceae bacterium | reverse complement strand
GCCCATGGGTTGCCCATCGCGTATGACCAATGCCAATCATGCCCTCGAGTGGCATTTTCTTCAGCACCTCACCCAAGGCGTTTAATTTGCCCTCGGCGCGCCGCCGATCGAGTTTGCCATGATTGATCGTCGCAATACCGGCGCTGTCATAGCCGCGATATTCCAGACGCTTAAGGCCGTCGAAAACTTGTTGGGTTACGTCTTGCTCGGCAATCACGCCAATAATGCCACACATTTACTTCGACCCTTTATTCTTGTTGCGGAACTTACTGCCCCATTTTTCAACCACACGTTCAGGAGCGCGGGTGACCACTAAGGCATTATCAGGCACATCATTGGTCAGGGTTGTGCCTGATCCCAAATAAGCGCCCTCGCCAATGGTTACAGGCGCCACTAAAGATGAATTAGAACCGACAAAAGCGCCGGCGCCGATTTTGGTGATATGTTTATTAAAGCCGTCGTAATTGCAGGTGATGGTGCCAGCACCAATATTCACTTCCGGCCCCAATTCCGCATCACCAATATAGGATAAGTGGCTCACTTTCGCGCCCACACCAATATGTGCTTTTTTGGTTTCGACAAAATTGCCGATTTTCACTTCATCCTCAATAATCGTGCCGGGTCGCAAACGGGCATAAGGCCCAATTTGCGCGCGTGCGCCAATCGATACGCCTTCCAAATGGCTGAATGATTTAATAATCGAACCAGCGCCAATCGATACGCCTGGGTTGATTTTTACGTGCGGCTCAAGCGTCACATCGCCGGCGATTTGTGTATCGAAACTTAGAAACACAGTGTCGGGGTCTTGCATGGCCACGCCCGCATCCAAAAATGCGGCGCGCAATCTTTGCTGCATTAATTTTTCAGCCTTGGCCTGTCCGGCGCGTCCATCAACACCCATTGTGTCTTGCGTATCGGCCATCACCAAAGCGCTGGAACGCCCTGATTGAACCGCAAGGGCGAGTAAATCAGGCAGGTAATATTCACCTTGCGCATTATCATTGCTTAATTGCGGCAACAGCTCAGCCAAAGCATTTTGGCTCACCGCCATAGCGCCGCCATTGCACAGGGTAATGGCTCGCGTCGCTTCATCCGCGTCTTTGAATTCAATAATCGCTTGAGGCGCGCCCTTATCGTCCAAAATAATACGCCCATAAGCCGCCGTGTCATCTGGCTCAAAACCAAGCACGGCGATCTCTTCGGGACAACTGGCCAGCGATTGCAATACTTGCGGGCGCATTAACGGCGTATCGCCAAACATCACAAGCACGCGTTCATCATTAGGTAATTTCGGCAAGGCCGCCCGCACGGCGTCGCCCGTACCATTTTGCTGCTCTTGCAAACAATGAACCACGTCACAATCCAAGCCATCAGCATAGGCACGCACATTGTCTTGTTCTGGCGAAGTCACCAGAAAAATGCTTTTAGCACCCGCCGACACTGCCGCTTTAACGGCATAGCCCAACATCGGCTGACCAGCAATTTCATGCAGCACTTTCGGCAAAGCCGACTTCATACGTGTGCCTTTGCCAGCGGCCAAAATAATGGCGTTAAATTCTATCTGCTTCATCTATCAACTTTCGACGCGCGAGGATTAATTAGACGCAGTTATAGACTGAGTTGGATTCACAAAAGAAATCAAACTGTTTTGCGCTTTGTTACGAAGTCGATTAGCTAACGAGCGCTTCCAAACCGATATCATCGAGCATCTCATTGCCGGCTTTTACCGACGCCGACAGGCCGCTGCATTGTGATAAGAGATTGTGAGCATAAAATTGCGCTGTCGCCATTTTGCGTTGAGCAAAACGCGGATTAACTGTGTTCTGAGTGACGGCATAAGCACCGCGCGCCAAATAATGCCCACCAGCGGTCAAAGCGAATAAGCGCAGATAAGGCGTGGCACCGGCCAGCACATCCATTGGCTTGCCGTCTTTTACCA
>JAYOCI010000200.1:0-1954 GCA_038105345.1 Rhodobiaceae bacterium | reverse complement strand
CGACAGGAGATTACCCCATGTCCGCATTTGATAATGCCCGAATGGCGCCGCGCATCGGCCTGAGCGAAGAACAGGCGCAGCTTTTGGATATTGCCGAAAGTTTTTGCCGCGATAAATCGCCGGTCGATAAGGTGCGCGCGCTGATTGAAGAAGAGGGCGGGTTTGATGCCGCTGTGTGGCACGAGATTGCCGAACTGGGCTGGCTCGGTATTGGTGTGCCGGAAAATTATGGCGGTATCGGGCTCGGCATGGCTGAGCTTGTGCCGCTGGTTGAACATATGGGACGCAGTTTAATGAACACGCCCTTTGTGCCGACCGTTTTGGCGGCGCAGGCTGTGCTGCGCGGCGGCTCGGAAGCGCAAAAAGAGGAAGTTTTGCCGCAAATTGCGGGCGGGGCGGCGGCCAGTCTGGCGCTGTGCGAAGACCATGCTGATTGGAATTTGCAAAACCTATCGGTCACTGCCAGCCTACAAGACGGCCAGCTGACATTGCGCGGTAAAAAATATCTCGTCTTACACGCCGCTACGGCGCAATTTGTGCTCGCTTCGGTTGCCTTGGACGGGCAAGCGGCTTTGCTGCTTATCCCGGCCGATGCGCTGGCCGGTCGCATCAGCCGCGAAAAAATCATCGACGACACACAGCGCGCCTATGCGCTTGACTTGGACGGGCTCAGCTTGCCTGAAACGGCGCTCATGCCGACCGATTTGGCGGGCGATGCGCTGGCCCATATTGAGCAAGCGGGGTCGCTCTTGTTGGCCGCTGATATGTGCGGCGGGGCTTATGCGTGCATTGATTACACGCTGGATTATCTGAAAACCCGTAAGCAATTCGGTAAGCTCATCGGCTCTTATCAAGCGTTGAAACATTCCATTGTTGACGCGCATCAGGCCTATGAAAAGGCGCGCTCGCATCTCTATTCGGCCGCCCATATTTTTGGTGAGCAGGGCGAGGGCGACATGGCCGTGCATATGGCCAAGGCAGAAGCCGGAGAGGCTTATTCTTTTGCCGCTGACCGCGCCATTCAATTTCATGGCGGTTTCGGTTTTACCTATGATTGCGATGCCCAGCTTTATCGCCGCCGTGCCATTATGGGCTGCGCGCTTTATGGCGATACGCGCTATCACCGCCGGAAAATCGCCGCTTTAATGTTTTAGCGACTAAAAAGAAAACCGTCGCACATATTTGACCTGCAGCGTCGGCAAGGCGAAATTGTCACGCCGGAGGCTGTCAATGTTGCGGTAATCGAGCCATGCCAAGCCGGTGCCGCAATGATATTGCCGTCGAAACCCGTCATAACAGGGCTGCTCGCGAATATCCCCGCCCATACGCAACGCATTATCGAGGCGCAGGGAAAGCATGGTTTGCGGGGCAAGACTGATGGCAGCACCAAAACCCAAGCCCAAAAGCGGTTCGGCCTGGTAGAGTCTCGCTTGATAGCCGCCATCTAGGGTAATCGGTAACAGCCAATTTATCTTTTTGCCGTCGGTTTTGGTAAATATGGCACGGGCTGAGAAGGTCGGCCTTTTGGTTTGATAAAAACCCGAGACATCATAGATTTGCCCGTTCAGGCCGGTAAATTTACCCTGCCACACTTTTGACCCGGCATGGCGGCTTTCCGCCTTTAGGCTCAAAAGTTGCCAAGCCGAAGGGCTTTCAGCCTGAGCAGTCGGGGCTGCGAGCAAAAGTAAAAATGGCAAAGAAAAAATCCACCGCATGGTTTACTCCGCCGTCAACTGCCCTTGCGGGCTTAGGGCATTGCTGAGGTCAAGCTTGCCATGACCGAATATCGGGTCAATGCCCGGTTCGCCGATATCTTGAGCCGTTGACAGGAGCAATTGTTTCAATTGGAAACCGTCAAGGCCGGGAAATTTGTGCCGTATCAGTGCCGCCGCACCGGACACGCGCGGCGCGGCAAAGGATGTGCCGGCCAAATCGCCGGCCGACAGCACATCAT
>JAYOCI010000055.1:0-11280 GCA_038105345.1 Rhodobiaceae bacterium | reverse complement strand
CTTCGTCAAATTGGTGGGTCTCCAGATTAAGCGCGGCAAAGCGTCCGGCGACATCGCCAACCATAAACTGCACCCGATGCGATAAATCATTATGCGCCGCATTGTCATTGGCCAAGGCCACCAAATCAGCATTAATTTCAATGCCAGTGACCTGCGCTTGTGGACAGCGCCGCGCCACGCATAGGCTGGCGACACCAGCGCCACTGCCAAGCTCGGCCACGCGCCCTTGGCCGCCAGCCGCTGCCGCCAGCATGACCGCATCATGGCCGCTCCGAAACCCTTTGGCCGGCTGCTGGATGCTCAGCTTCTGGCCGAGAAACCCGTCTTGGGTTAACGCCATGGTGTTTGCTGGCTTATCTTGCATCACTATGTCTCATCTGCTTAATCCTTGACCTCGCCGCACTTCTGACGATACTCATGCTTTGGGGATTGTTATGGCAGAAATTTTGAACTTTAGCGAGACAGGCCGCGTGACGCGTGATGCACTGTCGGATTTACAGGCGCATTTCAGCGCCGATTTGGCGCTTGTGGAAACACAAATCAGCGCCCATATGGCATCGGCAGCTGAGCTGATTCCTGAAATCGGCGCACATATTATCGGCGCTGGTGGTAAACGTCTGCGGCCTTTGCTGACCCTGTCAGCCGCCAGCCTATCGGGCTATCAAGGGGCTGATCATGTGACCCTCGCTGCGGCTGTTGAATATATGCACACAGCCACTTTGTTGCACGACGATGTGGTCGACGATAGCGACATGCGTCGGGGCAAGCCAACAGCGCGCAAAATTCGGGGCAATCAGGCCAGTGTTTTGGTGGGTGACTTTTTACTCGGCCAAGCCTTTCGAATGATGGTCGCCGCCCGTTCGCTGGAAGCTTTGGATATTTTATCGCGTGCGGCCGCGATTATTGCCGAGGGCGAAGTCATGCAATTGGCGGCGCTAAAAAGCACGCATATGTCGGAAGATCATTATTTGCGCATTATCGACGCCAAAACGGCGGCACTGTTTTCAGCCGCGGCGGAAGTCGGTGGGGTCATTGCTGATGCGCCTGCGGGCGAAATCGAAGCTCTGAAATCCTATGGCCGCAATCTCGGCATCGCCTTTCAATTAATTGACGATGCGCTAGATTATGGCGGCGTTGGTCAAGTGCTTGGCAAAAATGCCGGCGAAGATTTCCGCGAAGGCAAGCTGACATTGCCGGTCATTCTAGCGTTTCACCGCAGCGACGGGGAAGAGCGTGAATTCTGGCAAACGGCCCTGCAAGCGGCGCAATCTGGCAGTGCCGATGAGGCGCTTCACGCCGCCAACTTCTCTCAAGCCCTGGCCTATATGGACAAAACCTCTGCGCTGGCTGATACCATTGCACGGGCCGCGCATTATGGCGAAAAGGCCAAGGATTCCCTCGGTTTATTCCCTCATTCGCAAACCCGTGATCTGCTAAAACAATTGGTCGATTTCTGCATTTCCCGCGCTTACTAGCGCCGTCGCCACAAGCCAATCATCAGGACGTCGCGCCGCATAATTTTGCGCCACCGCCGCGCCCTGGCCGACTGGGCATAAGGCAAAGCAACTGGCACCAGAGCCGCTCATGGCCACATAATGCCCACCAGCAGAAGCCAGATCATCGAGACAATCAGCAATATCAGCGACAAGCGAGATGGCGGGCGCTTGCAAATCATTACCATGCTGACGCAAATATTCGTTCAAATCGTCAAAACAAGAAAACACCGGCGGCAGGGGCTTGGCCGCGCTAACTGGGCCAGCCTGCAGGGCCTCAAAAACCATTGGCGTCGACAGCTGTTGACGCGGATTAACCAAAACAATATCCGCCGCCGGCAAATCACCAATCGGTGCCAACGCCCCGCCAATATCCGTCATCCACACCGGCCGCGCCGTCAAACATACGGGCACGTCGGCGCCCAGCTGCAACGCCAAATGCGACAAGTCAGCGGCTGACACTGGCAGGGCGAAAAGCTCAACCAAGCCGCGCAAACACGCCGCCGCATCACTTGACCCGCCCCCCACACCAGCGGCAATGGGCAGGTTTTTTTGCAAATGAATAGACACGGGCAGCGCTTGCCCGATATGGGTTTGCAAGGCGTCATGGGCGCGCATTACCAGATTGTCGTCACCCGCCATATTGCTGGAAAAGCTGGTGCTATTGGCTTTTTCGAGTGTCAGCACATCGCCATAGGCGGCAAAGGCGACAAGGCTTTCAAGCGCATGATAGCCAGAGGGCAAGCGCCCGCGCACTCCGAGGGAAAGATTGACCTTGGCTGGCGCGCATAGCCGGAGCGTGTCAGCCATTAGATTGCGGTGCCGCCACGTGGCATGAAGGCTTCCGGCTTGGCTTTCGGAACCGGCCCAAGACCAATTAACAGCTTTTCTTCAATTGCCTTGCGATCCGCTTCTTCCGGCTCAAAAGCCAAGGCTTTGCGCCATTGATAGCGGGCTTCAAATTCGCGCCCCAGTCGCCATAAAACATCGCCCAAATGATCCGTTACCACCGGATCTGTCGGTTCCAATTGAGCCGCGCGTTGCAATATGTCGAGGGCTTTTTCATATTTGCCGAGCTTGAAATAAGCCCAGCCGAGACTGTCGACAAAAGAGCCATTTTGCGGCCTTTTGGCGACGGCCTGTTCGATGATTTTCAGCCCCTCATCAAGGTAAATGCCTTTATCGACCCAGCTATAGCCGAGATAGTTGAGCACATGGGGTTCATCGTCTGACAGGCGACGGGCTTTTTGCAAATCCATTTCCGCCTGCCGCCAATTGCCATTTCTCTCGCGGGCAATGCCACGGGCAAAGAACAAGTGCCAATCGTCTTTGCTTTCAGTCGTCAAATTGTCAATCGCCCGATTATAGGCCTGCTCCGATTCGACGAAGCGACGGTGCTGGCGATAAATATCACCCAATGCAATAAGGCTGGGCTGATGATCGGGATAAAGCTCAATCTGCCCTTTTAATATGGTAATCGCGTTTTCCAGCGCACCCAATTCATTGAGCATATGAGCCCGCTGCACCTGCGCCTCTTTGAACAAAACATCATCATGGGTGATGCGGCCAAAATGATGCTCGGCAATCGCCCAATGTTGCTGCGCCACCGCCAATTCACCAAGCTGAAATGACGCCTGATCATTTTCCGGATCCAAATATAGCGCCAAATGCGTATAGGCGGCAGCCAGCTCAATGCGCTGTTCGGCCTTCATCACTTCGCCAATTGCCAAAAAGGCCATTGCCAGATTGATCGCCTCATGCGTTTCCATGGCTGGCACCTCACCGCTTTCTAACCGCGCCAAGGCACGCTCAATATGCGGGTCAGCTATGTGAGTGGCTTGATAAAAGCGATAAATTTTTTCCGCCTCGGCGGTTTGCCCGCGACGCTCCAAAAACCGCCCATAGCTTTTGGCAAAGAATAAATAACGCAGTCCGCCAGCTTGCGCCGCGCGCTGGTAATGCGCCGCCGCGAGCTCCATGTCACCACTCATCTCCAGCGCATGAGCCGCTTGCGATAAACTCACGGCGGCGAAAGATGAAGCGCGCGCCAAACCATCGAGAGCCTGTTGGCGCGATGTCTCATCTTTTTGCGCAATGGCCACCCATAGGCTGATGTTTGGCTCAAGCAATTGGCTCATTGGGCCACGCGGCATATTTCTGAGAGACCTCTCTGCCAAGCCATAGTCTTCGCGCTCAAAGGCGGTAATGGCTCTGAGCAAGAGAGCTTGGCGGTTTTCAGGCAAAACTTCGAGCACGCGTTCGGCACTGACCAGCGCATCACGAATGGTGCCAGCCAAAAGCTGCGCCTGCATCGTCGCCTGCAAAACCGTTAAATCTTGCGGATTGGCAAGCAATACTTGCTGATAATAATCGCCCGCCGCCAGCGGATCATTATTTTTGGCCGCTTGGCGCGCCGCCAGATAGGAGCCAGCGACCCCTTTTTCGGCATAATAATGCTGCACTTGCGATGTCAAAAAAACAACCGCGCTACCGAGCAATATGACGATAGCGGCCAGCCCTATTAGCGCATATTGTTTCCAGCTCATCGGCTCTCCACACCTCTTATTATGTCGCGAGGCTTACATATTGGGATAATTAGGCCCGCCCGCGCCTTCTGGTACAACCCAGTTGATGTTCTGACTTGGGTCTTTGATATCGCAGGTTTTGCAATGCACGCAGTTTTGCGCATTGATTTGCAATTTCGGTTCATCACCCGTGTCGAGACCAATAATTTCATAAACGCCGGCCGGACAATAGCGTTGTGCCGGCTCGTCATAATCGCGCAAATTCACCGCCACTGGCACGCTCGGATCTTTCAACGTCAAATGCGCCGGCTGATCTTCTTCATGATTGGTAGCTGATAAAAACAACGTAGATAATTTTTCAAAAGACACAATGCCGTCTTTTTTAGTATAATCATTTTTTTTTCACTCTGAGGCTTTTTTCAAGGCCGCATAATCGGCTTTGCCATGGCTTAACGTATACGGTAGGCCAATGCCCAAAGTGCGCATCCACATTTCGACGCCGCCCAAAATCGTGCCCAGAACCGTGCCGAATTTACCCAAAAGCGGCTTCACATTGCGCACTGATTTCAGCTCTTTCGCCAAACGGCTATTGTCATAGGCCGTCTGATAGCCGCTCAACTCGTCATAGCCGCGCCCTTCAGCCAAGGCTTCAAAAGCTGCTTCCGCCGCCATAATGCCGCTTTCCATGGCGTTATGGCTGCCTTTAATGCGCGGCACATTGACAAAGCCAGCCGCGCAACCCAATAGCGCGCCGCCAGCAAAAGCCAGCTTCGGCACGGATTGATAACCACCCTCAGTGATGGCACGCGCACCATAAGAAATACGCTTGCCGCCTTCCAATGTTGGGCGAATGGCACTGTGCATTTTGAACCGCTGAAATTCGTCATAGGGCGACAAATGCGGGTTTTCATAATTTAGATGGGTAACAAATCCGATCGATACCAGATTGTCGCCAAAGTGATAGAGCCACGAACCACCGCCCGTGCGATTGTCGAGCGGCCAGCCCAAAGTATGTTGCACATAGCCCGGCTTATGTTGTGACGGATCTACCTGCCACAATTCTTTAATGCCGATACCATATTTTTGAACATCGCTATCCTTATCTAGGCCAAAATGTGCAATCGCTGCTTTAGACAAAGAGCCGCGCACCCCTTCAGCCAGAAACGTATATTTGGCCAGCAATTCCATGCCGGGCATCCAGCCATCTTTTTTCTCGCCGGTTTTCGACACGCCCATATCACCTGTGGCAACGCCGCGCACCGCGCCATTGTCATCAAATAATAATTCAGCGGCAGCAAAGCCCGGATAAATTTCAACGCCAAGCGCTTCGGCTTGCTCGCCCAACCAACGCGCCACATTGCCGAGGCTGGCAATATAATTGCCATGATTTTTCATCATTGGTGGCAGCATTATATTTGGCAGCGGCAAAGCACCGGCCGGGCCAAGAACCAGAAAGCGGTCGCTGGTAACTTCAGTTTCCAAAGGCGCGCCCAGTTCTTTCCAATTCGGGAACAGGCGGCTAATGCCAACCGGATCAATCACCGCGCCGGATAAAATATGAGCTCCCACTTCTGAGCCTTTTTCCAGCACGCAGACCGATACGTCTTTGCCCGTTTCTGCCGCCATTTGCTTAAGACGAATGGCTGCCGATAGACCGGCAGGACCCGCCCCAACAATGACCACATCATATTCCATGGCTTCGCGTTCTTCTGGCGCAAGCGCCCAACCCTGGCGGGCGTTTACCTGATTCACGGGCAAGTCAGTCATTACTGTCTCCTAAACTACTGTATGTCTGCTTTAAGCTAAAACAACGACAAAAAAACTGCAATGTTCACCCACTGCGACCCAATGTCGTGCTAAACTAAACCTATACAGATTCGTTGGTTTGAGCAGAAAGAAGAGTTAATCTATTAAGCTCTTTTGGGCGTGATGCCAAAGTTAATTCGTGTTTTAGTTGGAGCCGGTATGCCATCAACTGCCTCATCATCTTCTGCTTCAACGGCCGGCCTTTCGCGGGGACAGATTCGCGCCCTTTTGCAGCAGCATATTGAAGCGGGATGCACGGATATTTTAGCGGCTGAGCCGGTGAATCATTTTGCCGCCCCCACACCAGCGCCAGCCTCCACACCAGTTGCTCATGAAGCAATCGCCGAGGGCATGGCCGAAGCGCCAACACCAGAAATAAACGATGACGCGCCGCCTATGGTGGCAAAGCCCAGCGCTACGGCAAAGCCTAGCGCTACGGCAAAGCCGGTTGTTGGCGGCCAAGCTCACGCCCCGCAAGAACATCAAAGTGCCGTTTTACAGGCCCGCCAATTGGCCGCCGAGGCCCAAGACTTGCCGGCTTTACAACAGGCGCTGGAGAGTTTTACCGGATGCGCCCTCAAGCGCACTGCTAAAAATACAGTATTTAGCGATGGTGTTGCCGGTGCCTCGGTGATGTTGGTGGGCGAAGCGCCGGGCCAAGACGAAGACCGCCACGGCAAACCCTTTGTTGGCGTCAGTGGCCAACTTTTGGACACAATGCTGTCGCATATAGGTCTTTCACGCGAGAGCAATATTTACATTTCCAATATTATTGCCTGGCGCCCACCTGGTAACCGCAACCCAAGCCCCGAAGAGATTGAAGTTTGTTTGCCCTTTATTCAGCGTCATATTGTTTTGGCTAAGCCCGATTATCTCTTATTTATTGGCGGCACGTCAGCCAAAGCCCTTTTAGGTGTCGAGACCGGCATCACCCGTTTGCGTGGCCAATGGCAGAGCTATCTTGCAGACGGGCGAGAGATTCCAGCACTACCGCTATTGCATCCGGCTTATTTATTGCGCCGGCCCGAGACCAAAGCCGATATGTGGGCCGATTTATGTGCCTTTAAGGCGCGCCTAGCAGGTTCAGACGCATGAGGCATAGTGTTACTTTATTGTCCCGCGGGCTTGTCATCGCGCTGGCTGCTATTGTTTTAGCGACCATGGCACCAGCCCATGCCGTGACTTATGTGCCGGCCCCGCGGCCCAATTATCTGCCGCCCGATAAAGTGCCGGATAATATTCTCTATAGTGAAATTTTCACTCTGCAAGAAAACGCCAAATGGAGCCGCGCCAACCGCCTCATCAAACAATTGGATGATGATTTGCTGATGGGCCATGTGCTCTATCAACGCTATATGCACCCCACTGGTTATCGCGCCAAATGGTCAGAATTAAGCGATTGGCTGCACCATTATGCCGACCACCCTAGCGCTTGGCGGGTTTATAAATTATCAGAAAAGAGACGCCCGCGCGGTGCCGCCAAAGCCAAAAAACCACCGGCGCGCAAATATTTCGGCAGCACAGTCAGAGGCACCTCACCTTTGTTCAAAAGCCGCACAAGCCGTCGCATCAAAGCCCTTGTGACGTCGCTGGTGCATAAAGAACGACCGACGCAAGCCTTGCGCTATATTTCGCAACCGGCGCAAAAGCGACGCCTCAGTAATTATGAAACCGATTTTCTTAAATCTCTAATTGCCCGCAGCTATTACATTGAGGGCAAAGTTACCATTGCTCTGAAAGTGGCTCGCGAAGCGGCGGAAAGCCGTCAATATGTTCAATTGGCCGATTGGCATGCGGGTCTGGCGGCTTATCGCTTGGGCGATATTGACCTTGCTGTTACCCATTTTGAATTTTTGGCCATCAATCCGGCCGCCAGCAATGCCTTGCGCGCGCAAGCCTCTTACTGGGCGGCGCGGGCTTTGCGCCAGCAAGGCAAAATCGTTGAAGCCGAGCAACATTTCATGGCCGCAGCGGCCAGTGGCGCGCATTTTTATGGCCTGCTGGCCATGCAACATGTGACCAATGACCTGCCAATTAATTGGCACAGAGCCGATGATGCAACGGGCAATTTATTTGCCCATCATCCAGCCCTGCGACGGGCGCAATTATTGCGTGAAGCGGACCAGCCAGAATTGGCCGAATTGGAATTATTATATTTGCAGGAACGTCTGAATGATAAGGAAGCACGGACTTTATTATCTTACGCGCGTGAAAATGATTATCCGGCAGCACAATTAGCACTGGCCAATCGCCTTGGCACGCAGCTCGGCACTGGTTTGCCTGTGTCCCTTTATGAAAGCAGTTATCCGGTCTTACAAACCTCAGAAGATTTGAGCCTTGATCGGGCTTTACTGCTGGCCCTTATTCGCCAAGAAAGCCGTTTCAAAGCCCGCGCCAAATCGCATGCGGGCGCCCGTGGCCTCATGCAAATCATGCCGCAAACGGCGGCCTTCATCTCCGGCGACCGCAGTTTCTCCAAGCGCCATGGCCGCGATCAATTATTGGATGCCGACACTAATCTGGTGCTCGGACAGAAATATCTCGCCCTTTTGATGAGCGAAAAATATTTCAATAAGAACCTGATTTTGGCCTTAGCCGCCTATAATGGCGGGCCGGGCAATGTGCGGCGTTGGCACCGCGAGCTGGACGACGTCAATGACCCACTGCTGTTCATCGAGAGTTTACCGGCGCCAGAGACGCGCGGATATATTCACAAAGTCATGACCAATTTGTGGATCTATCGTAACCGCTTACAGCAAGAGGCGGTCAGCCAGCGCATTTTGGCGGCTGAAAGCTGGCCCATGTACAACCCCATGGACGAAGCCATGAGCGATAATATCGACGAAAATTTAGGCGATACGATTAATGACACAACGTCCGAACCGACGCCGAACGTCAGCCTGAAAACCGGTAGCGCCGGAAAATCGAAAGAAAAACTATTGTAGATTTGTTGGCAGGTCGGCGATATTGCGATCGATCAATTCTTTCGCCTTATCTGCGGACAATCCCGAAGCCACTAATTGCGCTGCTGCATCGACCGCCAAATCAGTAATCGCGGCCCGCACTTCTTTCATCAATTGCTCCTCAGAACGGGCAATTTTCAATTCGGCTTGGGCGGCACGGCGCTGCATTTGCGCTTGCATAGCGACTTTGGTTTCCTCAGCCGTGCGCTCGGCGCTGGCCTTGGCTTGGCTGATGATCTCATCGGCTTGTTTTTCAGCCTGCTTGCGTTGCTTTTCGTAATCAGCCAGAACTTTCGCCGCTTGCTCGCGCAAGGCCTTGGCTTGGGCCAATTCTTCTGCAATGGCTGCAGATTTATCATCAAGCCCCTTCATCAAACGGCGCGGCAGGCCGATATAAATGAAAGCACCAATGACGGTGAAAAATGACAGCGCTACGAAAAAGGTTTCATCAAACATAAGGGTTACCGTCCGCTGGCAGCATCAAGGGCTGCTTCTACAGATTTATCATCGGCCTGATCAACACCGACGGACGACATCACATCGCCAATAATATCTTTGGCAGCGTCACGCAGACCAGCCAATGCTGCTTCACGTGTCGCGGCCAGACGGCTATCTGCCGCCGCGGCCTCTTCGGCCAATTTTGCATCCAGCTCGGCTTTTTGACGCGCTGTCTCAGCCTGCACTTCGGCCCGCATGGTTTGCGCTACAACGAGCGCTTTGGCGCGGGCCTGAGCGAGGGCTTCTTCATAGGCTTCTAGGGCGGCTTCGGCTTTCGCACGCAGCGCTTCTGCCTCGGCTAAATCGCCATCCAATTGCTCGCTACGCTTGGCCATGGTCGCCCCAATGCGCGGCAAAACCAGCACTGAAAGCACCACATAAAGCGTGACAAAACTGACAGCCAGCCAGAATAGCTGGGAGCCGAAAGTGGATGGATCGAGCTGCGGCATCGCGGCCTCCTTAGAATCCTATGAGCATCTTAACCGGTAAACTGGGTTTGTTGATTAGACAACAAACAGCAGGATAAGCGCGATAATCAGACCAAACAGGCCAGTCGCTTCTGCAAGAGCAAAGCCCAACAGCAGGTTCGGGAACTGACCCTGAGCGGCTGATGGATTGCGCAATGCGCCGGCAAGGAAATTACCGAAAATTGTACCAATGCTGATACCTGCACCTGCCAGAGCGATACACGCGATACCGGCGCCAATATATTTTGCTGCTTCTGCTTCCATGATTTTAATCTCCAAATGTGCCCGTGGGCGTTAAAGTGAAATAAGACGGATGGTTAATGGTCCATGTGAATGGCTTCGTTGAGATAAATACAGGTCAAAATTGTGAACACATAGGCTTGCAGCCCGGCAATCAACAATTCAAGGCCTGTAAAAGCGACCATAAGCGCGAATGGCGCAATAGCCAGCGGTATCAATCCGGCCGAGCCAAGACCGACAACGAAACCGCCAAAAATTTTCAGCATCGTATGCCCTGCCATCATATTGCCGAACAAACGAACGGAAAGGCTGACGGGGCGCGTAAGATAAGAAATCAGTTCAATGACCACCAAAAGCGGCAATAAAACCATTGGAATGCCGGACGGCACAAACAGTTTCAAAAAGCCAATGCCGTGACGGGCAAAACCAACCAAAGTCACCAGAGTAAAGACTGTGGCCGCCAGAGCGAAGGTCACAATCAAATGGCTGGTAACGGTAAAGCTGTAAGGCAGCATGCCAAGCATGTTGCAGAACAAAATGAACATGAAAAGCGAGAAAATGAAGGGGAAGAAGCGCATGCCTTCCGTGCCGACATTTTCTTTAATCATATTGGCAACGAAACTATAGGCCATCTCGCCCATTAATTGCATACGACCTGGCACCAAAGATGTGCCACGAGACGCCGCCGCCATAAATACTGTGATCAGGCTGACAGCAATCACCATCCAAAGCGATGAGTTGGTGAAAGATGTATCAATGCCTGCGATTGTTGGGAGATCAAAGAGCGAATGCACCTCAAATTGGTGCATTGGGTCGATACCGGCGCCACCTTCAGCATTTGTCGTTTTGCCTGCCACGCTCTACTCCTCATCCTCTGACCCGCTTTGGGCCGATAAATCTTTTTCGTCCAGCTTCCGGCGCATTTCGCTAACCGTGCGGACTGAATTTAGCAATCCGGCTGCCATGCCCAGAATGAGCAGCACCAACATCATAATCGGTTTGGTGCCCATCACCTGATCAAGCCACCAGCCCAGATATCCACCAACCCCAATGCCAACCAGCATTTCTATGGTTAAGCGCCACGCTAGACCTAGCATAGACGCATTGGCGCGATTTTCCTGCACCGGCTGCCGCCGTTTCCGCACCTCAGAAATATCGCGTTCAAGAGCTGACAGACGATCACGCTTGCCTTGGCGATCATTTGCTGGCTGATGATTTTTCGGTTTCATTCATGTCCCCGAAAAGCGCAGAATTCTGCGATCCAGATGTGGCGCACACTACTTTCTGA
>JAYOCI010000199.1:0-1985 GCA_038105345.1 Rhodobiaceae bacterium | reverse complement strand
GCCTTAATCGCCTCATCACCCATATCGGTCATGATTTTATCGGCATCAAAACCGGCATCGGCCAGCGCTTTGTGCAGCACTTCCGCATCATCGAGCTTGAGGCCTTGTTCCCACATCGCGTCGAGCATGGCATCGATATAATTCATCAAATAGCCGTCGCGCTCGGCGACCAGCGCACCGCGCACCAGCATCAGCGATATGACGGGAAAATGCGGGTTCATCTTAAAACCGCTCAGATTATGGCGGGCGATAAAACGCTGCATTTCAATGGCGTCATATTCAGGTTTGTTTTTAATGTCGCCAAAGGCGATCATCGGTGCCTGATTGCCTGTCGCCTTAAAAATGCCGCCCAATAGGCAGGGAATGTAATTGAATGCCGCGCCGGTGCGCGCCTCAATATCGGGCACCACCTTATGCACCAAATAGGCATTGGGGCTCGCGAAATCGAATATAAAATCAACGGTTTTGCTCATTATCGGTCTCCTTTGCCGAAACACTAAAACAAGCTTTCAGCCGCGCCAATGATTTAATGTTCACGCGATAGCGAATAACCGGTGCCGCGCACGGTGCGGATAATATCGCGCCGCGCCGCCCCGCCCTTGCCGCCTTTGTTCAAAGCGCGGCGCAAACGGCTCATATGCACATCGACCGTGCGGTCCTCGACATAAATGCCGTGCCCCCATACTTTGTCGAGTAATTGTTCGCGGCTGAAGACGCGCTCGGGGCGTTCCATCAAAACCGACAGCAGGCGAAATTCTTTCGGCCCCAAATGAACCAGCTCGCCATCACGCTCGACCCGCATGGTGTCGGGGTTGAGCACCAGCCCGTCAAATTCCATCACATCTTGCAAGAGCGAGGGGCGCGCGCGGCGCAAAAGCGCCTTCACCCGGGCTACCAATTCACG
The DNA here is from genome assembly GCA_038105345.1 of Rhodobiaceae bacterium. Classification (GTDB taxonomy): domain Bacteria; phylum Pseudomonadota; class Alphaproteobacteria; order RS24; family RS24; genus JAHEGN01. Next base: position 1,081 of record JAYOCI010000199.1, on the reverse strand, counting down.
CGGTGAAAACGGCTTGGAAATATAATCATCGGCCCCGCTATCGAGTCCTAAAGTGCGGTCGCCCTCTTCGCCGCGGGCACTCAGCATAATGATGGGCAAGAGCCGCGTCGCAGCGCGGGCGCGCAATTCGCGGCACACATCAATGCCCGAGGCTTCCGGCATCATCCAGTCAAGCACCACCAAATCCGGGTCGGTTTCTTCGACCAAATCAAGGGCGGCGCGACCATTATCGGCCTGCACGGTTTTGAAACCGGCTTTTTCGAGATTATAACGCAGCAATTCCAACTGCGCCGCTTCGTCATCAACAATCAATATGGTTGCTGACATGGCGCGCCTCACATTTCAGCGTCGGGCGGGCCACTGGCAGCATCGGCTTTCGGGCGCTCTTCGCTCGGCATTTCGCCATTGACCTGAAAATAAACCTGCTCGGCCACCGCCGTTGTGTGGTCGCCAATGCGCTCAATATTTTTGGCGATGAACAGAAAATGCGAGCTGACGCTGGCTTCTTCCGCACCCTTGGCAATGACGCCCAATAAATCGCCATGCAGGCTGGTATAAAGCTCATCAACCTCTTGGTCGCGCTCCCAAACTTCCATCGCCAATTCGGCATTAGCCGTGGCATAGGCATCCAGCGCCTCGCGCAACATGCCCTGCACAATATCGGCAATACGCCCGACAGATATGGTGTCGCTGCGATTGGTCTCATCGGAAATAATCACAAGGCTGCGCTTGGCAATGTTTTTGGCATAATCGCCGACCCGCTCGAGCACGGCGGCGGTTTTCACGGCCGATAAAATGCACCGCAAATCAGTCGCCATGGGGCCGCGTGTCGCAATCACTTCAATGGCGCGATCGTTCAAATCTTTTTCCAATTGGTCGAGCATGGCATCATTGCTGACAATCGTTTCAATCGATGAGGCATTGCGATTTTCCAGCGCATCAATGGCGGCGGCAAATTGCTGCTCGGCCAAACCGCCCAAACGCGCCACCATTTGGTTCAACTCAGCGAGATCGCGGTCAAAGGATGAAACTATATGTTCGTCATTCATTATCCGATTTTCCCTGAAATATAGGCTTCGGT
>JAYOCI010000054.1:0-11365 GCA_038105345.1 Rhodobiaceae bacterium | reverse complement strand
ATCAATCATGGCGCAGGGCGCTTATGCAACGACAGCGATTACCGCGCTGACGGCGCAAAATACGCGCGGTGTGGATGATGTGCTGAATGTGCCGCCAAACTTTGTGGCGCGGCAAATTCATTCGATTATGAGCGATATCGGCACGGATGTGGTGAAAACTGGCATGCTACATCGGCGCGAGATTATTGAGACAGTGGCGCAAAATTTCGACATGAAAGCGGCGCCACCAATGATTGTTGATCCGGTGATGGTGGCCACCTCGGGCCATCGTTTATTAGAAGACAAAGCCATTGATGTGGTGATGCAGCTTTTGGTCGCCAAAGCCTATTTGGTGACGCCGAATTTACCCGAAGCCAGTTTGATGACGCGGCGCGATGTTGAAACCCTCGACGATATGAAACGGGCAGCCGACCATATTATGAATAAGGGAGCGCAGGCGGCTTTGATCAAGGGCGGTCACGCTGATGATCGCGTGGTCTATGATTTATTGGCTCTGTCATCCGGCTTTGAAATATTTGAACACGAGCGTTTGGTCAGTAAAAACACGCATGGCACGGGGTGCACGCTGGCCTCGGCTTTGGCTGGTCAATTGGCGGCGCAGAAAAATCGTGCTGGCGATGAGCAAGCGGCTGGCGATTTGGATTTGCTTGCCGCCACACAAAAAGCTTTAGACTATGTGCATCAAGCAATTGCCACAGCTCCGAGCAATATTGGCACCGGCCATGGCCCGTTAAACCATGGGGGCAGAGTCGAGAAAGAATAATGCTGACGATTCCTTTTTCCACAGGGTTGAAGGGTTAATTTTCGCGGTTGTCTGCGGGTTTCCACTGCTTGCTAAAACATCATTTGCCAATATCTCATATTCGGCCTATATCGCTATTGGGACACCCTTCCCCACCGAAGGGCAACTATCTGAGAGGGTAGCGATATGACAGCTATACAAATGCCAGACGTGCGTCCGGCGAACCCAAATTTTTCTTCCGGCCCATGTGCAAAGCGGCCGGGTTTTTCTTTAAATGTTTTACAAGATGCCGTCCTCGGACGATCACATCGCTCAAAGCCTGGTAAAGCCAAGCTGCAGGAAGCGATTGATCTTACCCGTGCTGTGCTTGGGGTGCCGGAAGATTACCATATTGGTATCGTCCCAGCCTCTGATACGGGCGCTTATGAAATGGCCATGTGGAGCCTTTTGGGCGCCCGCGGTGTCGATATTCTCGGTTGGGAAAGTTTCGGCAAGGGCTGGATTACTGACGCGGTGAAACAATTAAAACTCGACGATGTGCGGGTTATGGAAGCTGATTACGGCCATTTGCCTGATTTATCTGCCGTCGACTTCACCCGCGACGTCGCCTTTACATGGAATGGCACCACCTCTGGTGTTTGCGTGCCGAATGGCGATTGGATTGCCGCTGACCGTGAAGGCTTGACCTTATGCGACGCAACTTCGGCTGCTTTCGCCATGCCTCTGGCTTGGGACAAGCTCGATGTGACAACCTATAGCTGGCAGAAGGTTCTGGGCGGTGAAGCCGCCCATGGCATGCTGATTTTAAGCCCACGGGCTGTCGCTCGTCTGGAAAGCTATACGCCACCATGGCCAATGCCAAAAATCTTCCGCTTGACCAAAGGCGGCAAGCTGATTGATGGCATTTTCCGCGGTGAAACCATCAACACGCCGTCCATGCTGGCGGTGGAAGATTATCTCGATACGCTGAAATGGGCTGAAAGCCTTGGTGGTTTGTCAGGCCTTTTGGCCCGTGTCGCAGCGAATAATAAAGTGCTGAATGACTGGATTGACGCCTCTGCTTGGGCCGGCAATTTGTGTGCCGAGACAGAAAATCGTTCCACCACCTCCGTGTGTTTGACGATTATCGACAGCGATATTCTGGCGCTTGAGGCGGATGCGCAAGCTGCATTTGCCAAGAAAATTGCCTCGCTTTTGGATAGCCAAGGCGTCGCCTATGATATTGGCGCCTATCGCGATGCGCCAGCCGGCCTGCGTATTTGGGCTGGTGCCACTGTTGAAGCGGCTGATTTAGCCGCCCTTACCTCATGGCTCGATTGGGCCTTTGCAACTGCAAAACAGGATATATAGTTATGCCTAAAGTACTTATTGCTGACAAAATGAGCCCGCGTGCAGCGGAAATTTTCAAAGAACGTGGCGTTGAAGTCGATGTCATCACAGGCCTTGATCGCGATGAGCTGATTAAGATTATCGATCAATATGATGGTCTGGCTGTGCGTTCCTCAACCAAGGCGACACCGCCTGTGTTGGAAGCGGCGACCAATATGAAAGTCATCGGTCGCGCCGGCATTGGTGTTGACAATATTGACCTGCCAACGGCCACGGCCAAAGGTATTGTGGTGATGAATACGCCTTTTGGTAATTCGATCACCACCGCCGAACATGCCATTGCCATGATGTTTGCGCTGGCCCGCGATATTCCGGAAGCCAATGCCTCAACACATGCGGGCAAATGGGAAAAATCACGCTTTATGGGCGTCGAGCTGACAGGAAAAACCCTCGGTGTTATCGGTTGCGGTAATATTGGGTCGATTGCCGCCTCACGTGGTGTTGGCTTGAAAATGAAAGTCATCGCTTTTGATCCTTTCCTAACGCCAGACCGTGCGGTTGAGATTGGTGTCGAAAAAGTTGAACTTGAAGATGTGCTAAAGCGCTCTGATTTCATTACTTTGCACACGCCTTTGACTGACAAAACCCGCAATATCATCAATGCTGAAGCGCTGGCTAAATGCCGCAAAGGTGTGCGTATTATCAATTGCGCGCGTGGTGGTTTGATTGATGAAAAAGCCTTGAAAGAGGCTTTGGAAAGCGGTCAAGTCGGCGGTGTGGCTTTGGATGTGTTTGAGGAAGAACCAGCCAAGGAAAACCCATTATTCGGCATGGAAAATGTTATTTGCACACCGCATTTGGGCGCCTCAACAGCAGAAGCGCAGGAAAATGTTGCCCTGCAAGTGGCCGAGCAAATGGCTGACTTTTTGATGACAGGGGCGGTTAATAACGCCATTAACATGCCATCTATTTCAGCCGAAGACGCCCCGCGTTTGCGCCCCTATGTGGCCTTGGCCGAGCAATTGGGCATGTTTGCCGGACAGCTCACCGAAAGCGCTATTGAGGGTGTTGAAATTGAATATGTCGGCGAAGTCAGTGAACTTAATGTTGCGCCGCTAACCTCGGCGATTATTGCTGGTTTGCTGCGTCCTCTGCTCAGCGATGTGAATATGGTCAGCGCACCAGCCATGGCCAAAGAGCGTGGCATTTCAGTCTCTGAAGTGAAGCGCGATAGCAAAGGTGCGTTTGATAGCTATATTCGCCTGAGCCTGAAAACCGAGCGTCAGCAACGTTCAGTCGCTGGCACGGTGTTTTCTGATGGCAAGCCACGCATCATTCAAGTCAAGGGGATTAATATTAATGCCGAATTGGCGCCACGCGTATTGTATATTACCAATACCGATGCGCCAGGTTTCATCGGTGCCTTAGGTTCAGTTCTAGGGGCTCATGGGATTAATATTGCTTCCTTCCAATTGGGCCGTGAAAAGCCTGGTGGGGACGCTGTTTCACTGGTCAATATTGACAATGAAGCGTCAAAAGAAGTGCTCGATGAGATTAATAGTTTGAAACAAGTGGTGCAGGTTAAACAGCTGTTTTTCTAGGCGTTTGACGGGAGATTAAAATGGCCAATGTCGTAGTTGTCGGTTCGCAATGGGGCGATGAAGGTAAAGGCAAGATTGTCGATTGGTTATCGGTGCGAGCCGATGTTGTGGCGCGCTTTCAGGGCGGTCACAATGCTGGTCATACATTGGTCATCAATGGCGATGTGTATAAATTATCGCTGCTGCCGTCAGGCATTGTCCGGCCCGGTAAATTATCGGTCATTGGCAATGGCGTCGTGGTTGATCCATGGGCCTTGCTCAGCGAAATGCAAACCTTGCGCGAGCAGGGGGTGAGCATTTCGCCTGAAAATCTTAAAATTGCTGAAAATGCGACATTGATTTTGCCATTGCACCAAGAATTGGATGCCGCCCGTGAGGTGTCTAATGCTGGTGTGAAAATTGGCACCACCAAACGCGGTATCGGGCCAGCCTATGAAGACAAGGTCGGACGCCGCGCTTTGCGGATTGCCGATTTGAACGACCCTGACAGTTTGATGGCGAAAATTGAAAACCTGCTTGGCCATCACAATGCTATTCGTCGCGGCATGTCATTGCCGGAGTTTGAAGCCCAGCCCTTATTCGACAAATTGGTCGAAGTGGGGCCAAAAATCACCCCATATGCGGCACCGGTCTGGCGTCTGTTGGATCAGGCCCGCCGCACGGGTCAGCGGATTTTATTTGAGGGTGCGCAAGGCACGCTGCTCGACATCGACCATGGCACATATCCTTATGTGACCTCGTCCAATACGATTGCCGGACAAGCGGCGATTGGCACAGGTATCGGGCCATCGGCTCTGAACCATGTTTTGGGCATTACCAAAGCTTACACAACGCGTGTCGGCGAGGGGCCTTTTCCAACTGAGCAAGACAATGAAGATGGTCAACGGCTCGGCGAACGCGGCCATGAATTTGGCACAGTGACAGGGCGCAAGCGTCGCTGTGGCTGGTTTGACGCGGTTCTGGTGCGCCAAGTGGTGCGCACCGCCGGCATTAACGGCATCGCCCTGACCAAATTGGACGTGCTCGACGGTTTTGATGAAATCAAAATCTGCGTGGGCTATAAATTAGACGGCAAAGAGATTGATTATTTGCCGGTTAATGCGGCTGAACAAGCACGCATTGAGCCAATTTATGAAACCCTCGAAGGCTGGAGCGAAACCAGCTATGGCGCGCGCAGTTGGGCAGATTTGCCAGCCAATGCGGTGCGTTATGTGCGCCATATTGAAGAGCTGATTGGGGCGCCAGTGACCATGCTGTCGACCAGCCCCGAACGTGACGATACGATTTTGGTGAAAGACCCGTTTGAAGATTAATCTTCATCCTCGGTAAAATCGGCGTCAATAATGCCGCTTTCCGTGGCCTCTTGGGTCATGGCTTTGCGCAGTTTTTCAAAGGCGCGTCCCTCGATTTGCCGAATTCTTTCGCGGCTGACGTCATATTTCTGGCTTAATTCTTCCAATGTCGCCGGTTCGTCTTGCAGACGGCGGGCCTGCAAAATTTCTTGCTCGCGCGGGTTCAAATGGCTCATCGCCGACAGCAAAACTTGGCGACGGGCTTGCAATTCATCGTTTTCAATCAACACGGTTTCTTGGCTGTCGGCTTCATCTTCCAGCCAGTCCTGCCACTGATCGCCATCGGCGCCGTCAGCCCGCATGGGCGCGTTAAGCGATTGGTCGCCGGTCGATAGGCGCCCGTCCATGCTCACCACTTCGGCTTCTTGCACGCCTAGCCGTTCAGCAATTTCCGTGACTTGCTCAGGGTTTAACTCGCCGCCGTCAATGGCGTTAATTTCGCCTTTCAGACGGCGCAGATTGAAAAATAGTTTTTTCTGAGCCGCCGTCGTGCCAATTTTGACCAATGACCAACTGCGCAAAATATATTCTTGAATGGAGGCGCGGATCCACCACATGGCATAGGTTGCCAGTCGAAACCCTCGGTCAGCGTCGAATTTCTTCACCGCTTGCATCAAGCCGACATTGCCCTCAGAAATGATTTCGCCAATCGGCAAGCCATAGCCGCGATAGCCCATGGCGATTTTGGCGACCAAGCGCAAATGGCTGGTCACCAGCTTATGCGCCGATTTAACCGAAGCCTTTTCGGCATATTCTTTGGCCAAATCATATTCTTCCTGTGCTTCCAGCATTGGGAATTTACGAATATCTGCCAAATAGCGCGAAAGGCTGCCTTCCGGTGACGGGGCAGGGGCTAAGGCGGTAGAACGCGTGACGGGTTTTTTATCGGTCATTCATTACTCCTTAGACAGATATAAGAACAAATAAATGGCGATTAAAGGGAAAATGGCGAATTATTTTTTATTGCTGACGCCCAATGTGTCGGCAAAATTGCGCATATCTTCGGGCATATCGGCCTCAAAATACATAGCTTCGCCGGTCTCAGGATGTTCGAAACCCAAGGCGCTGGCGTGCAGGGCTTGGCGCTGCAAGGCATCGAGGGCGGTTTTTTGCGCCTCAGTTAAATGTTTGGTGCGGCTTTTCATGCCGCTGCCATATAGGCTATCGCTCAGCACCGGATGGCCGATATGCGCCATATGCACCCGAATCTGATGGGTGCGGCCGGTTTCCAATTCGCATTGCACATGGCTCACCTGACCATCGACAAAGCTCCCCATGTGGCGATAATGCGTCACCGCATGGCGGGCCCGTTCGCTTTTCGATACGGCCATTTTCTTGCGATTATGCGGGGCGCGGAAAATCGGCGCATCAATCGAGCCGGTGGCCGGTAAAATCGTGCCCCAAACAAAGGCTTGATAGAGGCGTTTCATCCGTCCATCACGGCCATGCGAAGCAAATTGATCGCTCAGACTATGGTGCGCCTTATCGCTTTTGGCTGCCACCATGACGCCGCTAGTGTCTTTGTCGAGCCGGTGGACAATACCGGGTCGTTTTTCGCCGCCAATACCTGACAATGAATCGCCGCAATGGGCGATGAGCGCATTGACCAATGTTTTATCGGGACTGCCCGGGGCTGGATGCACCACCATGCCCGCTGCCTTATTGATGACAATGAGTGCATCGTCTTCATAAAGAATATCCAAATCAATTTCCTGCCCAAGCACGCGCGTGTCAGCCGGCGGCGGCAATTGCAGACGAATTTCGTCATCCAATTTGACCCGCCATGACGGGTCTTTTATCTCCAGAGATTGCCCTTGGCGGACTATCTGACAATGATTGTTTCTGATAAGGTCTTGCAATCGCACACGGCTCATATCGCGAACGGCATCCGCCAAACACCGATCGAGGCGTTCGCTATCATGTTCTGGCCCAATGGTCAGAGCAATATTGTCAAATTGTGAGGTTTCAGTAGTCATGACACAAGATACACCGATAAACGCTGACGGGGAAACGCCTTCTGAGCTTGATGCCCGAGCGCCGTCCCCGCGTTATGTACGCGTTTTGCTGATTGTTGTCATCGGTCTTGGTCTTGTTCTTCTGGCAGGCGCGGCGGTTGTTGTCGGCACGATTATCAAACGGGTCAATAATCCTGATAATCAGCCGAGCAAACCTGGATTTGGCGCCAATGACATAGCTGTGCCGGCGCAGGGTAAAATTGTTTCGATTGAAAATGGCGAAAGCCGGATTATTGTTCATATGCGCGACGCGCAGGGCAGTTTATTGATCCTTCTAGATCCGCGCAAAGGTGAAGAAAAAGGCCGCATCCGCCTGCGTCCAGAGTAAAGGCAAAGCTATGAAGTTTCTTGTTATGATTTCCGTCCTCGTCCTTGTGCTGGTGGTTATTTTGACGGCGGCCTATCAACGGGCCGACCGCGAAACCATGACGGCCGAAGATTTCCGCCTTGGCGCTGGCTATCAGACAGCCAATTTATCCGATGGTGTTACAGCCTATAAACTTGCTGGTGCGGATGGTGGCCCTTGGGTGATTATTGTGCATGGCGCCACGCTTGGTTCCATGGCTTATCAGGCCTATGTGCCGCCATTGGTGGCGGCTGGCTATCGTGTGGTGATTTACGACCAATATGGTCGCGGGTTTTCCGACCGCCCCGCCGCTCGGTTCACCATTGATTTAATGCGCCGCCAATTGCTTGAGCTGATGGATGATTTGCAGATTGAAAAAGCTCATTTATTCGGCATTTCACTGGGCGGTGCGGTGATTGCCCGCTTTGCCGCCGAGCATGGCGATAGGGTGACTTCGATGGCCTATCAAGTGCCGCTGATTGCTGGTGCAACGGTTTCGCCAGCGCTGGTTTTGTCGCGCTTGCCGCTGATTGGCCCCATGTTGGCACGGTTTTATGCGATACCGGCGATTATTGCGCGCGGTGAAAGTTTTGGTACGGATACGCAGGGCGCCCGCGATGTCGTCGCCCATTTCAAGCAGCAATTTTTAGTGCATGGCACAGAGCGCATGATGCGGCAAATGTTGACCGGCGACGCGCTCAGCGACCGCATGGCCGATCATCAAAAAATTGCCGCCTCGGGCATGGCCGCGCAATTTGTTTATGCTACTGACGACACGGAAATTGCTGCCGCGCAAGTCGAGCAGGCTTTATCACATTATGACAATCCGGAAGTGCATCAATATACCGGCGGGCATTTCTTCTCCAGCGGGCGGGCGGAAGAATTGTCAGCAAAATTGGACGGGTTTTTCAAGGCGCAAGCGCCGCGATAGAACTAAAACGGGAACCAGCCAGATTCGGGTGTAAATTTCACATAGCCGACGCTGACACCTGCACGAAAACCAACGCCAACGCGCATCGGCGCCAGCACCACTTGGTCGCGCTGCAAAAAGCTTACGGCCACGCCGCCAATATAAAAGGCTGAACCATCGACGCCGCCAATGCGACGATATAAATCATCAACATTGTCCGTGCCATAGACCAGCGTAAAGGTCTTTGAGGCATTGCCGCCAGTGTCAATACCAGCTGATGGGCCGCGCCAATAAATTGGGTGGCTGGTGCCGTTTTTGAATAACACATCGCCGCGCCCATAGCGCAGGCCAAAAACCACCGCAGCGCCGACTTCTTCGCCACGTATCACGGCGGTTGGCTCGCCATATTGGGTGAACACATTGTCCATTACTTCGGCCATGGACTCAGCCGTTGCGCCGAGGAATTTTGCCGCCTCGACAACCAAGGCGCTTTCAGAAAAATCTTCCACACGATTGGTGTTGGTCTCTTGCGCATGAGCGCTTAAGGCGGCCAGATTAAGGGCGATGACAAGACCGATGAAGTTAAAAACTTGAAGCGCTTTCATGATTTACACTCTAATTTTCTGTTATCAACTGGGTTTACTTTTCAGCATCTTGCCAGTTTGCCGCCGTCGCTGCAATGAAAGATGGATTATCAAGTCCACGATCAAGTTTGCCATAAGTCAGCGGTTCGTGATCAGTGGTTGTCACCACGCCGCCGGCGGCTTGCAAAATTGCCTGTCCGGCAGCCGTGTCCCATTCCATCGTGCGTCCATGGCGCGGGTAGAGATCGGCTTTTCCTTCGGCCAAAAGGCAGAACTTATATGATGATGAGGCGCCCATGGTTTGCTTAATGTGCAATTGCGAAATCAGTTCATCGGTCTCTTTGGCGCGGTGTTTGGCGCTGGCAATGACCCGCAATCCGGCTGGGTCAAATGGCGGCACGGTTAACTTCACGGCCTGGCGCATATCGAGCGCGCCATCAGGGGCAATATCAATACGATAGGCGGCGTCATCACCGGAGAAATACAATTTCTCATGCACAGGCGCCTAAATCACCCCAGCAACCACTTGCTTGTCACAGACCAGACCAATATTGACGGTGAAATCTTTGCCCTTGGCAATGAAGTCGCGCGTGCCATCCAATGGATCTAACAGGAAAAATACCGCGTCGAGGGTTTCCGGCATGGCTGAGGCATAGGCCTCTTCGCCAATAATTTGAACATTTGGGGCCACAATAGCTAAAGCTTTTTCGAGCAATTGTTCGGCATCGCGGTCGGCTTGGGTGACGGGCGATTGATCAGATTTGGTCTCAGTGGCGACGCCATTGCGGTAGTGATGCATGATCACTTGCCCCGCTTCCAATGACATTTGGCACAAAGCCTGCATGAAATCTGGCGCGTGAGGGTCGAAGGTCAGTGAATCTGTCATGCGCCGTAAATATCACGCTGGGGGCAATTAACAAGCCTTAATAGCCGCAAGCCGCCAAATTACCGACTTTGGGCGACCTCATCAATGCGATAGCCGCGGCCCCAAACCGTTTTAATCAACGACGACCCAGCCGTTGCGCTCTCGATTTTTTTGCGCAATTTGCACATGAACACGTCGATGATTTTCATCTCCGGCTCATCAAGCCCGCCATATAAATAGTCGAGGAAGTGTTCTTTCGATACCAGCTTGCCGCGACGCAGGCACAGTAATTCGAGCATTTGATATTCTTTTGTCGTCAAATGAACGCGCTTGCCCTTCACATAGACATCATTGGCCGCCAGATCCAGCGTCAGATCACCAAAATTCATGACGTTTCTGGCAAGTCCATTACTGCGCCTTATCAAAGCGTGAAGCCGGACAACCAACTCTTGAAAGTGAAAGGGTTTGGTCATGAAGTCATCAGCGCCATTCGCAATACACTCGACTTGCCTTTCTATCGCATCTTGACCGGACAAAATCATAATCGGTGTTTGGTCATCACGTCGGCGCATTTTACTGATGAGTTTCTGGCCATCTGTATCTGGCAATTCGAGATCTAATATAATCACTTGAAAGTCATAGCTCTGGTTTATCGCCAAGCCATCGCCGCCGTTGACGGCGCTGTCGATTTGAAAACCTTCGTCTTGCAGCATGGCAGAGAGGTTTTCGGTAAACATCATGTCGTCGTCGATTAACAAAATACGCATATTCCCTCCAATGGTTTTGAAATACACGCCTTTAGTTCACGCGAATCTGTCATCACGAACAAATCAACTTTTCGTGAACAACTCTATGCGCAAAAGCTTGCAGTCTGGCCCGTCATGCATATATTGCGTCTACAGGAGCCTTTATGTCCGACACAAAGACCATGATGAATCTATCTGCATTGCCCGATATTGACCTCAATATTGGGCCAGCCTCGGCGCGCGCCTCGCAGCGTGTGGTGGTCGCCATGTCTGGCGGCGTTGATAGCTCAGTGGCGGCGGCTCTGGTCAAGCGGGCAGGCTATGACACAGTTGGCGTGACCCTGCAATTATATGATCACGGCGAAGCGATTAGCCGCAAAGGTGCGTGCTGCGCTGGACAAGATATTCACGACGCCCGCACAGTCGCTGCTGGTCTCGATATTCCGCATTATGTGCTGGACTATGAATCGCGGTTCCGCGAGAGCGTCATGGATGAATTCGTCGACAGTTATTTGGCCGGCAATACGCCCATTCCGTGTATTCGCTGCAATGAAACCGTCAAATTCCGCGATTTGCTGGGCATGGCCAAAGAATTAGGCGCAGTGGCCATGGTCACTGGCCATTATATTGCGACCCGCCGAGGTCAGCATGGCTGGGAGATGCACCGGCCTGTCGATTTGGCGCGCGATCAATCGTATTTTCTGTTTTCGACAACACAAGAACAGCTCGACTTTTTGCGTTTCCCCTTGGCGCAACTGACCAAGGATGAAATTCGCGATTTCGCCGGTCAGCTTGGTCTGGTGGTGGCTGAAAAGCCCGATAGTCAGGATATTTGCTTTGTGCCCAATGGCGATTATGCCGGCGTGATTAAGCGC
>JAYOCI010000198.1:0-1995 GCA_038105345.1 Rhodobiaceae bacterium | reverse complement strand
CACTATGCCCCAGCACATTGCATGGGGCGATATTATGGCGGGCGATAATATCGCGCGACAAGGCCACCAGAGCGGTCATTTGCGCGGCTGGATATGCCGCCATCTTCCCGTCAACATATCCGGCATGATCAAGCTCAATGCCGATGGAGGCGCTGTTCACATCATCAATCCCAGCCCAATGCGCGACACCTGCGTGCCACGCACGCGCCTCCTCATCGACGTTTTGTGTTATCTGCCCAAGCTGATCGATTAAATAATGTGCCGACACTTTGCTCGCCGGATCACATATGCGGGCCAAGGCCAACTCGGCCGATGGCATATCTGTGTAATGCAAAACCAAGAGGGAAACCGCACTTTGGCGGGTGTCAAAATTTGGCGATGGTCGGCTGTCGATGGAAAGCATCACAATACCGCTCCCGCCGGTGCCACCTCGCGTTTCCGCAGACCAATAATCAAAACCCCAGACAGGGTGATGGCACTGCCGATCCAAAACCGCACACCAAAACTATCGCCCCAAACCAGAACGCCAAATACAATGCCAAAAATCGGCGCCATTAGCGTCAATGGTGCGGTCACAGACACGTCATAGCGTTGCAGCAAATAATACATGCCAGCATGGCCAATCAGACTGGCGCCAACCGCCGTATAGACCACCCCGCCCCAAGCCATCCAACTGGCTTGCGTCAGCACTTCCAATTGATTGCTCTCAAACATTAAGGAGACAATAATCAGCGGCGGCCAGCTCAGGGTAGAAATCCATGCCTGCATTTGATAAACCCCGATTTTGGGAATTTGTTTCATAATAATCGTGCCAACCGAGCCAATAAAGGCAGCGCCGACAACCAATAAGAGTCCGAGGCGCTCATTGACGACGGCCGGATCAAAGCTAATCACCATCACCCCGCTAAAGGCCGCAATGACCCCCAGCCAACGCCGCCAACGCACTTGCTCGCCGAGGAATATAATCGACATAATCGTGCTAATCGGCACGCCAAGCTGGGTGGCGACGGCCACGGATGAGACATTTTCAGCCACTGACATGCCGCCATAAAACAGCGTGAAATGGGCCGATCCCATGGTCACGGAAATAATGAAAATCTGTCGCATATTGCCGGCGACGACTTTCAAAAATGGGAATAAAATCAGCGATATTAATATATAGCGCAGGGCGGTAAACATCATCGGGGGGATTTCGCTCACCCCCGCTTTGCCAGCGACGAAAGTGAACCCCCAGACCAAGCAGATGATAAACATAAGAAAAAGATGCCGAAGAGCCATGAATCGGATGTAGCATGAGTTTGAACAAAGCGCTATAGCCAGCTTGTAAAACCAACGGAGTCCCGATGCCCGCCCTGCTTTTTGATCTTGATGGCACGCTTGCCAATACCGATGCCGACCTCCATGCGGCGATGAATTATGTCCTACAAAAATACGGCTACCAACCCGTGCCCAATGATGCGGTGCACAATATGATTGGCGGCGGCGCGCGTATGATTTTGCAACGCGGCTTGGCTGAGAATAACGCCAGCATGGATGATGCCGCCTTAGATTTAGCGACCGAAGAGCTGGTGCTTTGGTATGACCAAAACATTGACCGACACACCAGACTATTCGACGGCGTATTGCCAATTTTGCAAGCTGCCAAAGCGGCTAATTATAAAATGGCCGTGGTCACCAATAAGCGCGAGAGCCTGTCCAGCAAATTGCTTTTCCGCCTCGGCGTGCATCACTATTTCGATACATTGGTGGGCGGCGATACGCCGCACCAATCACAGAGGCTCTGCGGCGCTTAGATGTGGCGCCCGATGATGCGATTATGGTCGGTGACAGCGAAGCCGACACAGCCAGCGCACAGGCCGCAAAAGTCGCGTGTATTTGTGTCAGTTTCGGCTATCGGCGGGTCAGCCTCGACGCACTGGGCGCCGATGCGATTATCGACCATTTCAGTGAATTTTCTGACGCCGCCAAGGCGCTCAAACCAGGCAAGTTCGAGGC
>JAYOCI010000002.1:0-48110 GCA_038105345.1 Rhodobiaceae bacterium | reverse complement strand
CGATTATGAAGCTCTCAAAACCTCTCACGCTGGCGTCCAAAAGCGTCGTGCGCGCCACTGTATTATCCGGCGCCGGCTTGCAATTTGACATTGCGCCATCGGGGGTTGATGAGGATGCGCTGAAGCAGCAACATCGCGGCGACCCGACGGGTCTTGCCATTGGTTTGGCCGAGGCGAAAGCGCTTGCCGTTTCGGCCGAGGGTCTTGTCATTGGCGCCGACCAACTGCTGCTGTGTGACGGCCGATTGTTCGACAAGCCAAGCTCACTGGATGAGGCGCGGCAGAATTTGCAATTTTTCCGCGGCAAAAAACATCAGCTGATTGGCGGTGTCGTGGTTTTGGAAAATGGCAAAACGCTCTGGCAGCATTGCGAAACCGTAACCTTGAGCGTGCGCGATTTTAGCGACGACTTCCTCGATTTATATTTGGCCGAGGCTGGCGATGCGGTATTGGCGTCGGTTGGCTGTTATCAGCTTGAGGGCTTGGGGGCACATTTATTTGACGCCATTGATGGCGATTATTTTTCAACTCTCGGCTTGCCGCTGCTTCCGCTTCTGGGCGCATTGCGACGCCATGGTGGCCTGAGCCAATGAGCCAGAACGACCCACAAGAGCGCCAACGGGCAGGCATTATCGGCTGGCCTGTAACGCATTCGCGCTCGCCGCTTATTCACAATGGTTGGATAGAACAATTAGGCTTATCGGCACAATATGACCGCTGCCCGATTTCGCCAGACGCTGATTTTCGCGGCGCGCTGGAGGCCATGGTGCGGGTTGGTTTTGTTGGCGCCAATGTCACCATTCCGCACAAGGAAACCGCTTTTGCCGCGGTCGACCGCTGCGATGCGGCCGCCGCGAAATTGGGCGCGGTGAACACATTATTGTTCGAGGACGGCGAGATTATCGGCAGCAATACAGATGGCGCTGGTTTTGTTGCGGCCCTGGATGCGGCAGAAAAAAATTGGCGCGGCAAACCGGCGGTGGTTTTGGGCGCGGGCGGCGCGACGCGGGCGATTATTGTCGCCCTGGCCGAAGCTGGCACGCCGCATATCACACTTGCCAATCGCACGCGGGCGCGGGCCGAACCATTGGTGGCGCTTTTGGACGATAGCCCCACGCAATGCACCATTGTCGATTGGGCGCAGCGCCATGACGGGCTGGCCGATTGTGGTCTTCTGGTTAACACCACCAGCCTCGGCATGGACGGCCACCCGCCACTTGAGTTGGCGCTCGACACATTGGCTTCTTGCGCGGTGGTGAGTGACATTGTCTATACGCCGCTCGACACGCCGCTGCTGAACATGGCACGGGCTGGCGGATATTGCGCGGTTGATGGTCTTGGCATGTTGATGAACCAAGCGGCGCTATCCTTTGAAACTTGGTTTGGGGTCAAGCCGCCGGTCGACGCTGACTTGCGGGCACGGCTGATGGCCGATTTGGGAGAAAAATAATGTTTCTAATTGGCTTAACCGGATCTATCGGCATGGGCAAAACACTGACAGCCAGCCTTTTTGAAGACGAGGGCGTGCCGCGCTATGATGCTGATGCAGCGGTTCATGCTCTGTATGAAAAAAATGGCGCGGCGGTGGAACCGATTGGCGCTCTGTGTCCGGAGGCGATTGTCGATGGCGCTGTAGATCGGGCGATTTTGGGCCAAGTGGTGTTGAAAGATGCTGAGAAGCTAAAACAATTAGAAGCCATTGTGCATCCGCTGGCGGGCGCCTCGCAAATGCAGTTTCTCGAAGCCGAAATACAACGGAACACAGCATTTGTCTTGTTAGATATTCCGCTATTATTTGAAACCGGCGGCGATGGTTTTGTCGATTGCACGGTCGTCGTTAGCGCACCGGCAGAAATTCAAAAGGCCCGCGTTTTGGCGCGACCCGGTATGAGCGAAGAACGCCTCAATGATATTCTCGCCAAGCAAGTGCCAGATGCTGAGAAGCGCCAGCGCGCCGACTTTATTGTGGACAGCTCAATATCGGTCGAAGATGCCCGCCGACAGGTGCGCGATATTATGAAACAATTACAGGGTCGCGAGGGTCGGGCTTATGAAGCGCGAAAAGCTCGCTATGAGGCGCGCGCCAAAGGATAAAAGGGACAAAAATTGCGTGAGATTGTTTTAGATACGGAAACCACCGGTTTTGATCCGGCCAGCGGCGACCGCATTGTCGAGATCGGCTGTATTGAGTTGATCAATCGCCTGCCGACCGAAAACACCTATCACGTTTATATCAATCCCGACCGCGACATGCCGGCGTCGGCTGAAAAAGTGCATGGGCTGAGCGCCAAATTCTTGGCTGATAAGCCGCGGTTTTCACAAATCGCCGATGATTTTTTGGCCTTTATCGGCAATGACCCTCTGGTCATTCATAATGCCAATTTTGATATGAAGTTTCTCAATGCCGAATTGGAAAAAATTGGCAAGCCGACACTGCCCGACAGCCGCGCCATAGATACATTGACCATGGCCCGCAATAAATATCCGGGCGCACCGGCCAGCCTTGATGCGCTATGTCGCCGCTTTGGCGTCGATAATTCTAACCGCGATTTGCACGGCGCCTTGATTGACAGCGAGCTTTTGGCCGGTGTTTATCTCGAGCTGACGGGCGGCCGACAATCAGGCTTGGTATTCCAAGCCGCAGGCAATGACGCGCATCAGGCCGATGCGTCGCAATCCAGCCCGACACTGTCACCGCGCCAGCCCAAACGCCGCCGGCCGCAAGCCTTGGCGTCACGTTTGAGTGAAGCGGAAAAGCGTGCGCATATCGCATTTCTGCAAGACCTGCCGCAGCGGGCTATTTGGCTTCAAGAAGATGGCCCAGAGGTTGATTAATTAACTTTTTCACCATCTTGCGGAGCCGGTTGATTTTCGCCTTGGCGGTATAATTCCATAAAATCAATCGGGTCGAGCATGATCGGCGGGTAGCCGCCATCGCGTGTCGAATCCGCCAGAACGCGGCGGGCGAAAGGGAAAAGCTGACGCGGTGCTTCAACCAAGAGAATGGGCCGCTTGTCCTGCTCGGGAATATTGACCAAGCGGAAAACCCCGCAATAATCCAATTCGGCGATGAATTGCACCTTATCGTCTTCAATCTTAGCTTCGATTTTGAATTTCAGGCTGACTTCGTAATCCGTGTCTGAAAATTTGCGCGCCCCAACATTTGCCGTCACATTAACGTTTGGGCTATTGGCGGCGGCGAAATTTGGTGCCCCCGGATTTTCAAATGAGAGATCGCGCACATATTGCGCCAGCACCTGCATGCCAGCTTTTTGTGTGTCCTCGGTTGCTGCTTCGACATTTTCTGATTTTTTCTTATTGCTCATGGATAACTCCTTTAGATTCGTGTCGGTGGCTAAAACTTAAGCTCAAGCTCTTAACATTTGTTGAACACTGGCGCAATTCATCACTGCGGCTCATCGTCATCATTGTCATCATTAATTGTATAATCGCCCTCAATAATGTCGTCGTCTTGGTCGCGGGCCTTGGCCGCCATATTATTGGCCGCCGTGCCAAAGCCGGCGAATAACGAAGGAATAATCAAAACCAAGGCGGTTTCAAAAATCAGACTGCGGACTGGGCGAAACATTAACATCAAGCCAATGGCATCTGTCAAAAACCCTGGGATGAGTAAAAACAGGCCCGCCATTAAAATGACAATACCATGGCCGACTTCGGCGACAGGCGCGCGGCCCTCGGCTTGCGCGCGTTGGGCGCTGGCCAGTGTGGTCATGCCCTGACGCCGCATGGTGGACAGGCCGAGTATGGCGCTGGCGATGATCAGCATAATCGTCACCCCCGGGCCAATAATCCCGCCGACATAGATAAGCAGGCTGATTTCAACAATCGGCAGAAGGATAAGGATAAGAAGAAAGAGGCCACTCATAGTCAGCTCCACTGTTGCGCCTGCGTCACTGCGTAGCCTAGCTGGGCTTTGCAATCTCGGTTAAAACTGGGCATAGTATCGAACTAAGCTGGGCGAAAGACAAGTGAGGTGCGCCATCGATCCGTTAAATTTAATTCTGCTAATTATCGTGATTTTTGTCGGCATAAAATTGCGCAGTGTTTTGGGCATGCGCAATGATGAAGATGCTGGCAAGTCGCGGCGCGACGCTTATGGGCTGAACCGCGAGGCTTTTGGCAAAAAAGCCTCAGCGCCAGCTGCCGCAGACAAAAAACCCAAGCCTGATTTGCGCCTTGTCGAAGACACGCCGGCTGAGGAACCAGAGCAAGACCCGAATGAAGGGCGAGGCTTGGCGTTTTTTCAAGCCGCTGACCCTGATTTTGATGCCGATCGATTTGTTGATGGCGCCGCGCGTGCCTATGAAATGATTTTAACCGCCTTTGCTGGCGAGCGCTTGCAGGATGTGCGCGATTTTCTGGGTGATGATGTATATGCCGGTTTTGCAGATGCCATCAGTGCACGGCAAGCCGAGGGCCAGCAATTAGAAACGCAAATTACCCGCCTTGATCGGCCAGTGCTGGAAGACGCCCGCATTGCAAATGGCATTGTTCAGCTCGATGTGCGCTATCGCGCTGAATTGATTTCTTATTTGCACAATGGGGCGCCGCGCGACGATGCAGAGCCGGCGGCGAGTGTCGATTTATGGACTTTTGAGCGTCCGCTGAAGAGCGCCGACCCGAACTGGCGATTGGTTGCGACCCAAGCGGGAGGGTAAAATGTCTCGCGGTAAGGGTGAGGATGACGCAGATGCCGCGCTTTGGCAAAAAATAATTAGCCAGACAACGCCGCTCGATAAGCGCCATAAAGGCCGCCAAATTGGCAAAAGCTTGAAATCAGTCGTGCCGTCAAAGCGCGCCGCGGGCCATTCAGAAAAACCTATTCGGGGCGCGTCATCGAGTGCTTATCAGCCTACCAAGCCGGCGGCAAAACCCGCGCCGGCGCTGAAGCCGGATATGAAAATTGAGCATAAAGCCCGTCGCCGCCTCGGCCGCGGTCATCTGGAAATTGAGGCTCGGCTTGACTTACACGGCATGACAGCGGCGCAGGCCAAGGCGGTTTTGACGCAATTTATTTATCACAGTATCGAGCGCGGTTTGACTTGGGTGCTGGTCATCACCGGCAAAGGTGTCGCCGGTCAGGGGGTTCTGCGCCGCGAATTGCCGCTATGGTGTGCGCAACCGCCATTGTCGCAAAACATTGTGTCTTTCGGCCCAGCCGCCCCGAGCCATGGCGGCGATGGCGCAGTATATATGCGATTGCGCAAATCACGCCGCTAATGCTTTGAAATTGACGCCGAATTTGATAGAAGGTGTGAAGCAAAGCGTATCACGCGTAGAGGAGGAACCGGCACTATGTCCGAGCGAATAGCAACACGGTCGCGCCAGACAAAAGAAACGCAAATTTCAGTTAGCGTTAATCTTGATGGCACAGGCGAATATGACATTTCCACCGGCATCGGTTTTCTCGATCATATGCTGGAACAATTGTCGCGCCACTCTTTGATTGATTTGACGGTCAAGGCCTCTGGCGATTTGCACATTGATTTTCACCACACGACGGAAGACACCGGCATTGTTCTGGGCGAAGCCGTGTGCGAGGCGCTGGGCGACTTCAAAGGCCTGACGCGCTATGGCAGCGCCACGATTCCGATGGATGAAACATGTTCGCGCGTCTCACTTGATGTGTCGCAGCGCCCCTATCTGATTTGGAAAGTCGATTTCAGCAAGCCGAAATTGGGTGATATGGATACGGAATTATTCAAAGAATGGTTCCAAGCCTTTGCCCAAGCGGCGGGCATTACCCTGCATGTCGAAAATCTCTATGGCGAGAATAATCACCATATTATCGAGAGCTGTTTCAAGGCCTTGGCGCGGGCTTTGCGTCAAGCCATTGAAATTGATCCGCGCAAGGCAGACGCCATTCCGTCAACCAAAGGTGTTTTGGGCAGCTAGGCCCGGAGAGTGCCATCGTGAGCATTGCAATTATTGATTATGGGTCGGGCAATTTGCGTTCGGCGGAAAAGGCTTTCGCGCGTGTCGCCGCCAGCCTCTCCGGCAACCGCCAAGTTGTCGTCACCGCCTCGCCAGATGAGGTGCTCAAGGCCGATCATATTGTTTTGCCGGGCGTTGGTGCTTTTGGCGATTGTGCCGAGGGACTGCGCGCCATTGCTGGCATGGAAGATGCGCTCAATCAGAGGGTTCGTCAGCAAGCCTATCCGTTTCTCGGCATTTGTGTCGGCATGCAATTAATGTGCGCCACTGGTCATGAGCGCGGCACCCATCAGGGGCTGGGCTGGATTGACGGCGCGGTTCAGCCATTAGATGTGCCTGACACGCTGAAAGTGCCGCATATGGGGTGGAATGATTTGAACGTCACCACCGCCCATCCGGTGTTTGCCGGATTGCACGGGCAGGACGCTTATTTCGTGCATAGCTATGCGGCGCGGCCAGTGGCTGAAAATGTTATCGCCGCGACAACGGATTATGGCGCGCCTGTGGTCGCCGCTCTGGCGTGCGACACAATTTGTGGCACCCAATTTCACCCTGAAAAAAGCCAGCAGACGGGGCTGCAATTGATTGCCAATTTTCTGGAATGGAAACCATGATTTTATATCCTGCGATTGATCTCAAAGCCGGCCAATGCGTGCGCCTCGAACAAGGCGATATGGATCGGGCCACTGTGTTCAACAATGAACCAGCCGCCCAAGCGGCGCAATTTGAGGCGCAAGGGTTTTCGCATTTGCATATTATTGATCTCGATGGTGCCTTTGCCGGCGCGCCGGTTAATCGTGCCGCTGTGGAAGATATCTTGGCGCAATGCAAACTGACCATTCAATTGGGCGGCGGCATTCGCGATATGGCAACCATTGAGAGTTGGCTTGGCGCTGGCGTGGATCGGGTGATTTTGGGAACCGCCGCCTTGCGCAATCCGCAATTGGTCTATGACGCTTGCAAGGCTTTCCCCGGGCATATTGCCGTCGGCGTTGATGCGCGTAAGGGTTTCGTTGCCGTTGAAGGTTGGGCTGAGGCGACGGAAATAAAAGCCGATGAACTGACCCGCCAATTTGAAGACGCTGGTGTGGCGGCGGTGATTTACACGGATATTGACCGCGATGGTTTGCTCAAAGGGGTGAATATTGAGGCCACTGCGGCGCTTGCGCGGGGCACGTCGATACCGATTATCGCTTCAGGCGGCCTTGCCGGAATAGATGATTTGCTTGGTTTACAAAAAGTCGAAAGCGACGGCGTCGTCGGCGCTATTTCTGGCCGCGCGCTTTATGATGGCCGCCTCGATGCGGCTGCCGCTTTGGCTTTGGATGGTGTTGTCTAATGTTGAAAGTGCGCATTATTCCCTGCCTCGACGTGCATGATGGGCGCGTGGTTAAGGGCGTGAATTTTGTCGATCTGGTCGATGCTGGCGATCCGGTCGCGGCGGCGCGTGCCTATGATGAGGCCGGCGCTGACGAGCTTTGCTTTCTTGATATTAGCGCCAGCCATGAAAACCGCGACACGCTGATTGGCGTGGTGCGTGAAACCGCAGAACATTGTTTTATGCCGGTTACTGTTGGCGGTGGTGTGCGCAGCGAAGCCGATGTCCGCAAATTGCTTTTGGCCGGCGCCGATAAAGTATCATTCAACACAGCCGCCGTGCGCGACCCCGATGTGGTTGCCGCTTCAGCCGCCAAATTTGGCTCGCAATGTATTGTGGTGGCGATTGACGCCAAGCAAACCGATGAGGGTCGCTGGGAGATTTTCACCCATGGTGGTCGTGAGCCGACCGGCATTGAGGCGATTAGTTTTGCGCAAGATATGGCGGCGCGCGGGGCCGGTGAAATATTGCTGACCTCAATGGATCGCGATGGCACGAAATCAGGTTTTGATTTGGAGCTGACGCGGCGCGTCGCAGATGCCGTGTCGATACCGGTAATCGCTTCGGGCGGCGTTGGCTGTCTTGAGGATTTGGTCAATGGCGTCCGCGAAGGGCACGCAAGTGCGGTTCTCGCAGCGTCGATTTTTCACTTTGGAACTTACACAATCGCTCAGGCCAAACAGGCGCTGGCACAGGCAGGCTTGCCAGTTCGCCAATAAGCGGATACGGCTAGGGCTGAAAGGAATTTGTCGTGACCAAAACAACGCAATTAGATGAATTATTCGCCGATATTCTGGCGCGGCGCGGCGCTTCGCCTGATGAAAGCTATTCGGCTCAATTGCTGGCTGATTTGCCACGCGCGGCACGCAAGCTAGGCGAAGAAGCGGTTGAGGCGCTAACGGCGGCGTTGAGCGAAGATGATGAAGCGCTTATCGGTGAGGCGGCCGATGTGTTGTATCACCTTCTGGTGGTTCTGGCGGCGCGCGATGTCACATTAGATGCGGTCATGGATCAATTAGCCGCTCGACGCGGGCGCTCAGGTCTGGCTGAAAAAGCCGCGCGCGGAAAAGACTAAGCCGATGTTTGGCGAAAATTCAAAAGACGTGTCTCCTTATCGCTCCTTCACGGCTGCCGAATGGGGGCGTTTACGCAAAGACGCAGAACTCACGCTGACTGAGGGCGAGCTTGAGAAATTGCGCGGGCGCGGTGAAACCGTCTCGCTTGATGAGGTGGAAGAAATTTATCTGCCATTGTCGCGCTTGCTCAATTTATATGTCGAAGCCTCGCAAGACCTCTATGGCGCGACCAATGCGTTTTTGGGGCGCGAGATAAAAGTCCCATTTATTATCGGCGTGGCTGGTTCGGTGGCGGTTGGCAAAAGCACCACCTCACGGATTTTGCGCGATATGTTGGCGCGCTGGCCATCTCACCCCAAGGTCGAGCTGATCACCACGGATGGATTTTTATTCCCCAATGCGGTTCTTGAAGAACGCGGCCTGATGCAGCGCAAGGGCTTTCCCGAAAGCTTTGACCTGCGCAATATGCGGCGGTTTTTATCGCAAGTGAAATCTGGCCAGCCAGAGGTAACAGCGCCGGTCTATTCGCATGAAGCCTATGATATTTTGCCCGAGCAAGACATTGTGGTGACGCAACCCGATATTTTGATTGTTGAAGGTCTGAATGTTTTGCAGCCGGCCTCGCTGGCCAAAGAGGGCAATGAAATTCCCTTTGTTTCTGATTATTTCGACTTTTCCATCTATATCGACGCCGAGGCGGAAACCATTGAAGAATGGTATATTGAGCGCTTCATGTCTTTGCGCCAAACCGCCTTTCGCGAACCCGGGGCTTATTTCCGGCGCTATGCCGACCTCGATGATGAAGCGGCGCGCGAAACCGCACATGATATTTGGCGACGCATTAATATGACCAATTTGCTGGAAAATATTTTGCCAACGCGCGGACGCGCCGATTTGATTTTGCACAAAAGCCGCAGTCACCAAATCGATCGCGTTTTATTGCGCAAAATCTAGCCCGAGATAAATTCAAGCCCGTTTTTTGCCAGCAGCGCACGCACATCCGATTGCGGCCGCGGGCCAATATGACGGATCACTTCCGCCGCCGCCAAATGGCCAATGTGAGCCGCCTGTTTCGGGTTAACGCCATTGTGCAGGGCGGCCAAGAAGCCTGCCGCATATTGGTCGCCAGCGCCGGTTAAATCGACAACATCTGCGACGGGCTCTGCCGCTACGAGGCTGGCGCCGTCGGCGTCGACAATCAGCGCCCCTTCGGCTCCCAGTGTCACCGATAACAGCACATTTTTATCGCGCATTTGGGCCGCCAAACCGGCGCTATCGCTGCAGCCAAACAAGGCCTCGGCTTCGACTTTATTGGCCAGCACAATGTCGACTTGGCCGTCAAGCAAAGCTAGGAAGTCTGCGTGATGTCGCTCGACGCAAAATCCGTCGGATAGTGAAAAAGCAATCTTGCCGCCCTGCGCGCGCACGGTTTCAGCGGCGCTCAAAAATCCGTCGCGCGCTGACGGGCTGTCCCAAACATATCCTTCAGAGAATAATAAGCCGGTACGGGCCAGCAAATCACTGTCCATATCATCGCGCGCCGTCATCACCGATGCGCCAAGCACAGTATGCATGGTGCGCTCGGCATCGGGGGTGATGAGCACCAAACAATGGCCGGTCGGGTGCTGACTGGCGTCGCAGGGGGTGACGGGAAAACTGACATTTAAGGCTTCGAAGGCGGCGCTAAAAACTTGGCCAAGCGCGTCATCACCGGTCTTGCCCAAAAACCCTGCCGCCTGACCAAGAGCCGCAATGCCGGCCACTGTGTTAGCGGCTGAGCCGCCGGGCCGTTGGCTGTGTACCTCGACGCCGCTTTGCAAGCGCATGGATTGCGCCGCGTCAATCAAGGACATGGAGGCTTTGGCGCTTCCTAATTCTTGCAATTGTTGGTCGCTGACATTGGCGAATAAATCAACAAGGGCGGCGCCCATTCCGGTGATTAGTGTGGATGACATGATGGTTTCCTTTAAGGGTTAAAGCTGGGTTTTGGCGCGGAAGCTGCATAAATCGGCAACCACGCATTCATAGCATTTTGGTTTACGCGCAACACATACATATCGGCCATGTAAAATCAGCCAATGGTGGGCGTGGAGGCGGTACGGGTCGGGCACGCGCTTATCGAGTTTTTTCTCGACCTCCAATACGGTTTTGCCGGGCGCCAGTCCGGTGCGATTGCCGAGCCGGAAAACATGCGTATCGACAGCAAATGTCGCTTCGCCAAAGGCTTCATTCATCACCACATTGGCGGTTTTGCGACCAACGCCGGGCAGGCTCATAAGTGTGTCGCGATCGCGCGGCACCACACCATCAAACTGGTCGCGTAGAATTTCTGACAGGGCGAGAACATTTTTCGCTTTATTGCGGTAAAGCCCAATGGTTTTAATTTCCTCGCGAATTTGGCTTTCGCCCAGAGCCGCCATTTTGCTTGGCGTGTCGGCTTTCTTGAACAGGCTTTGCGTGGCCTTATTAACCCCTTTATCGGTCGCTTGCGCAGACAGCACGACAGCGACTAATAATGTGAAATCATTAGTAAAATTCAATTCTGTTTGGGGTTCGCTTGCGGTTTGGGAGAGCCGTTCAAAAAACCTGAGAATATCTGCCTTTTTCATGCCCTATCCTAAGCGTCCGGAAGCATGATGGCAACTCAGGGAATTTTTACACGCCGCCTTGTTTTAATGCCCTTTAGGCCTATTTTTCACCCATGGTAACGGACACATATAACAGATCAGGAAAAGTCGACATGTCGGCAGGGCTTTCTTTTGTCCTGCGGCCGAATGTGTCTTTGTCGGCGCGCGGCTTCTCAATTCTGATTATCTGTTTCGCCGCCATTAGCTTGGTGGCCGGCGGGTTTTTTTGGGCGCTTGGCGCTTGGCCAGTGTTTGGCTTTTTCGGCCTTGATATCATTCTTCTCTATGTTTTTTTCAAACTCAATTATCGCCACGCTCGACGGCACGAAAAAATTGAATTGAAAGATGATCGCCTGACCGTCACCCAAGTGAGCGCCGCCGGACACGAGCGCTCGTGGCACTTCAACCCCTATTGGGTGCGGCTCACGCTAGAGCGCGAAGGCGCCGAATTAGATGAAATTGGCGCGCTCATATTGTCGTCGCATGGCAAATATGTCTGCATTGGCGGATTTTTGTCGCCAGAGGAGCGCGTCGGATTGGCCGGTCAATTGCGCAATGCGTTATCCAGCCATAAAGCGCCCGATACAGTGCACTAATTTAAGTGGCGAGAATTTTCTTGCTGAGCACCGCACCATTGGCATCAAGCTGATAGCAATAAGGCTCGCCAGTGCCGATATTCACCTCAATGATTTCCTCGCTGGTCAAACCATCAAGGCGCATCACCAAGGCGCGCAGAGAATTGCCATGGGCGGCGATGAGAATATTTTTACCCGCTTTGATTTGCGGCATAATTTCAGCATCGAAATAGGGCAAAACCCGATCCGCCGTATCCTTCAGGCTCTCGCCACCGGGCGGGGGAATATCGAAGGAACGACGCCAAATATGCACTTGCTCCTCGCCCCATTTTTCGCGCGCGTCATCTTTGTTCAGACCCGATAGGTCGCCATAATCGCGTTCGTTTAATTTTTCATGGCGGGTGACTGGCAAGTCGGTGCATTGCAATTCTTCTAAGAGCAGAGCGCAGGTTTTTTGCGCCCGCTGCAAATTGGACGTATAGCCGAGATCAAATTCTGCCCCCGCTGCCTTCAGGGCGCGGCCCGCGGCGCGCGCTTCTTCAACGCCCTTGGCTGTCAAATCTGGATCGCGCCAGCCGGTAAACAGGTTTTTTTCATTCCACTCACTTTGCCCATGGCGCACGAGAACGAGTTGGCTCATTTAATTTCCCCTTGAATTTGGTGCGGCTAGAGGCCGAGCACGTCTTGCATTGAATATACACCAGGCTTTTGCCCAGTCGCCCATTGCGCGGCTTTTAGCGCGCCGCGAGCAAAAATATCTCGGTTTTCAGCCCGATGGGTCAGGCGAATTTGTTCGCTGTCACCGGCAAAAATAACTTCATGATCGCCGACCACGCTGCCGCCACGCAAGGCGCTAAAGCCAATGTCGCCGGCTTGCCGCGCTTCGGTGATGCCGTCGCGACCTGATTGCATTTTGTCTGTCAGCGCAACGCCCCTTGCTGTCGCCGCCGCTTCACCCAAGAGCAAAGCTGTGCCGGAAGGCGCATCGACTTTATGGCGGTGGTGCATGTCAAAAATTTCTATGTCCCAATCGTCACCCAAGGCGCTCGCCGCCTGTGCCACCAAGCCTGCCAAAAGATTAACCCCGAGGCTCATATTGCCGGATTTGACAATCATCGCATGGCGGCCAGCAGCGGCAATGGCGTCTTCTTGCGCCGCATCAAAACCAGTGGTGCCAATGACGTGCACAATGCGCGCTTGGGCGGCCGCGGCGGCCAGCTCGACGCTGGCTTCAGGCGTGGTGAAATCAATCACCGCATCCGTATTGGCTAATAGATCGAGGTAATTATCGCTGGCTGTGACGCCAATCGGCGCCATGCCCGCCAGACTGCCCAAATCGGCCCCTAAGGCGCTGCTTCCGGCCTGCTCCAAACCACCGACAAGGGTTAACCCGCTATCGGCTTGAATGAGTCTCACGAGGCTCTGCCCCATACGACCCGCACATCCATTTACTACTAATCTCATAAGCCTAAATATAGCAGGGCACTGGCCGCTTAGCTATTGGCATTATTGCTTCTTGTGCCGAAATCTTTGACGTCGGGATAATTATCCTCGCTCAGGCTTTCGGTGAAGGCATCGAGCAAGGCTTGCTGTTTTTTGTTCAACCCGCTCGGCACTTCAACCTCAATCTGCACATAGAGGTCGCCATGCGAACGCGAACGCAAAACCGGCATGCCCTTGCCGCGCAGGCGGAATTGCTGGCCGGATTGGGCGCCGCTTGGAATATTCAGCTTCACCCGCTTGCCGTTGAGCAATGGCACATTCAGCGTGCCGCCACTTGCCGCCAAGTCGAAAGCAATCGGGATGGCGCACATCAAATCAGCCCCATCACGCTGCAATTATGCGTGAGGGCGGACGTTGACAAAAACAGATAAATCGCCCGGCGTAGCACCCGGCCCACCAGCATTGCCTTCGCCGGAAAGACGAATGCGTGTGCCATCTTCGACGCCGGCTGGCACGGATACGGTCAAATTGCGCTGTTGTTGGCTTGTGCCGCGTCCGCGGCAATCGCCGCATGGGTCTTGCACAACTTGGCCGCGCCCTTGGCAATTATGACAAGCCCGCTCGACCATGAAGAAACCCTGCTGAGCGCGCACTTTGCCGTGGCCATTACACACACCGCATGTGGTCGGGGCGCTGCCATCACGGGCGCCCGAGCCATTACACGTGCCGCACGCACCAGCGCGGGTCAGATTAATTTGCTTTTCAGTGGCGTTGAACGCGTCTTCGAGGGTGATCTCAATTTCAATGCGTAAATCACCACCGCGGCGGGCTTGTTGACGTTGTTGCCGACGTTGGCCGCCGAAGAATTCTTCGAAAATATCGCCCATGCCGCCAAAGTCGCCGAAGCCGCCGCCAAAACCGCCACCGCCAGCATTGCCACCCCTACCATTTTCAAAGGCGGCGTGGCCATATTGGTCATAGGCGGCGCGGCGTTGCTCGTCTTTGAGCACGTCATAGGCTTCCGAGACTTCTTTGAACTTTTGCTCTGCCGCCGCATCGCCCGGATTGACGTCCGGGTGATATTTTTTGGCAAGCTTGCGATAAGCCGACTTCAGCTCAGCCGCATTGGCCGAACGGTCAACGCCGAGCTGTTCATAGAAATCGGTTTTCGCCATACGACGGCTCCTGTCTCAAAAGGTCAGCGGGCGGTCGCCTTACGATGCCTTTTGATCGTCTGCGTCCTCATCGACAACTTCTTCGAATTCTGCATCGACAATATTTTCATCGCCACCATTGGCATCGGCTGCAGCAGCAGCTTCACTTTCTGCTTGCTGGGCTTTGTAAATGGCTTCGCCAATTTTCATTGCCGCTTGCGACAAGGCTTGGGCTTTTTCATTAATCGCCTCATTGTCCTCGCCTTCAAGTGCCGTTTTCAGCTCAGCAATAGCGGCTTCGGCGGCTTCCTTATCGGCTCCATCAATCAGCTCTTCGTTTTCACTGATTGATTTTTCCGTCGCATGGATAAGCCCTTCCGCATTATTGCGTGCTTCAACCGACTCGCGGCGCTCTTTATCGGCCGCCGCATTGGCTTCGGCGTCTTTGACCATTTGTTCAATATCGTCGTCTGACAGGCCGCCAGAGGCTTCAATGCGAATGGCTTGTTCTTTGCCTGTCGCTTTATCGGTGGCTGACACATTGACCAAACCATTGGCGTCAATGTCGAAAGTCACTTCAATTTGTGGCACGCCGCGCGGTGCGGGTGGAATGCCCTCAAGGTTGAACTGACCGAGGTTTTTATTATCGGCCGCCATTTCGCGCTCGCCCTGACACACTGAAATGGTCACCGCAGATTGATTGTCATCAGCGGTTGAGAAGACTTGCGATTTTTTCGTTGGAATTGTCGTGTTGCGGTCAATCAGGCGGGTAAATACGCCGCCCAAAGTTTCAATGCCCAGCGACAGCGGGGTCACGTCAAGCAATAGAACGTCTTTCACATCGCCCTGCAACACACCAGCTTGAATAGCCGCGCCCATGGCCACGACTTCGTCTGGGTTCACACTCATATTTGGTTCTTTACCGAACACATCTTTCACGAATTCGCGAATTCGCGGCATACGGGTTTGCCCGCCGACCAGCACCACTTCATCAATGTCAGACAATTTAATGCCGGCATCTTTCAGCGCGTCTTCGCATGGCTTGCGAGTGCGCTGCACCAGCTTGTCGACCAAGGCCTCAAAAGCCGAGCGGGTCAATTTCATGTTCAAGTGTTTCGGGCCGCTGGCGTCAGCGGTGATGAATGGCAAGTTGATTTCAGTTGCGCTTGATGATGACAGCTCAATTTTGGCTTTCTCAGCAGCTTCTTTCAAACGCTGCAGGGCCAGCTTGTCGCTGGTCAAATCAACGCCATTTTCTTTTTTGAATTCGGCAGCCAAATGCTCAACCAGCGCCATGTCAAAGTCCTCGCCGCCGAGGAATGTGTCACCATTGGTTGATTTCACTTCAAAAACACCGTCACCAATTTCAAGAATAGAGACGTCAAATGTACCGCCACCAAGGTCATAAACGGCGATGGTTTGGCCGTCGTTTTTATCTAGGCCATAAGCCAAAGAGGCCGCGGTTGGCTCATTGATGATACGCAGCACTTCGAGGCCAGCAATTTTACCGCCATCTTTCGTGGCTTGGCGCTGGGCGTCGTTAAAATAGGCTGGCACGGTAATCACCGCTTGGGTGACTTTCTCACCAAGATAATCTTCCGCTGTCTCTTTCATTTTTTGCAAAATAAAGGCCGAGATTTGCGATGGTGAATAGGTTTCATCATTGGCTTTGACCCAAGCGTCGCCACCTTCAGAGGCCACGATATTATAAGGCACCATATCCATATCTTTTTTGGTGGCCGGATCGCTAAAGCGACGACCAATCAGCCGTTTGATGGCGAATAATGTGTTTTCCGGATTGGTCACGGCCTGACGTTTGGCCGGCTGTCCAACCAGTTTTTCGCCATCAGCGGTAAAGGCCACCATAGATGGCGTTGTGCGCGCGCCCTCGGCGTTTTCGATTACTTTGGGTGTGCTGCCATCCATAACGGCGACGCAACTATTTGTTGTACCCAAGTCAATGCCAATTACTTTTCCCATTTTTCTCTCACTTTTCGTTTAATCTACAGGCCAGTTCGCCAATTCATATCTGGGCTTTATATAGTTAGCTGGGCCCCGTGCTACAAGGGGTGAGTGCAAAAGGACGAGAAAAAAATGAACCACAACATATTGGGGGCTGGAACCGATTATTACCCTGAATATTGGGGTGCGGCGGCGCAAAGCCAAATTTTGCACGACATCACCGCAGCTTTGGCGACGGCGCCACTGTTTCAACCGCGCATGCCGCGCAGTAATCAGCCATGGTCAATTCGCATGAGTAATATGGGCGCGCTCGGTTGGGTGTCGGATAAAAACGGCTATCGCTATCAGCCACATCACCCCGAAACCATGACGCCTTGGCCGGCCATGCCGCAAATATTGCTCGATTTATGGGATGCGGTGAGCGGCTGTGCGGCACCGCCCGAATGCTGTTTGATCAATTATTATGATAAGCCGCGGTCAAAAATGGGGCTGCACCAAGACCGCGATGAGGCGGCTTTCGAGGCGCCTGTGGTTTCCGTGTCCCTCGGTGATAGTGCGGTTTTCCGCATGGGCGGGGCGCAGCGGCGCGGGCCGACGCAATCGTTGAAATTGCATAGCGGCGATGTGTTTGTTTTTGGTGGCGCGGCGCGGCTCAATTTCCACGGCCTTGATCGCGTGCTCTATGGCAGCAGTCAGCTTTTGTCGCAACATGACGCCTTTGCCCAAGGCGGGCGCATTAATTTGACTCTGCGGCGGGTGTCGCCAATTTAGCTTAGTCTTTGGCGATGCCGACTTTCGCGGGGCGCAGCAGGCGCTCGGCCATCATATAGCCGATTTCAATGACCTCAATAACCGTGCCGGCCGCTTGTCCCGTGCCTGGGGCTTCGAACATTGCTTCGTGTTGATTGGGATCAAATTTCTCGCCCATTGGGTTAATGGGCAGCACTTTGTGGCGCTGCAAGCTGGCTTGCAAATCGCGCTCAGTGGCCTCAACGCCTTCGAGCATGGCTTTGGCGGCGTCGGGCAAATCCTCTGTGCCCAAGTCGGCCGCAGCTTTCAGTGCGCGCTGCATATTATCGGCGACGCTCAACATATCGCGGGCAAAACTCATGGCGCCAAATTTCAGCGCATCACCACGATCGCGTTCGGCGCGACGACGTGTGTTTTCCAATTCGGCAAGCGCCCGCAGCAATTGGTCATTCAAAGCGGCAATTTGCTCTTCAGGGCTTGGCTCAGCCGGCGTTTCTTCACCGGTTTCGGCGGCGACATCTGCAACAGACTCCGCATCGGATTGTGCATCGGATGGCGCATCAGATGGTGCATCGTTGGCCGATTGATTATTGTCAGCGCCGTTGGCTTGGCTGGCTGATGCGGCCTCAGCGGCGTCAGCAGAATTTTCATTTTCTTTGGTCATGGGGTTTTCCTAATCATCAATTTGGGGTGCGTCAAGCGAGCAATTTTGTAACCACTTGGGCGGTGTGGTCGACCATGGGAATAAGGCGGGCATAATTGGTGCGGGTCGGCGCAATCACACCGAGAACGCCAACCACGCGCTGATCACTATCCTTATAGGGGCTGATAATCACCGAGGAGCCAGATAGCGAAAACAGCGGCGTTTCGGCACCGATGAAAATCTTTACGCCGTCACCTTCTTCGGCTTGCGACAATAGGCTGATCATTTCTTTTTTGCGGTCGAGGTCTTCAAATAAAAGCCGGATGCGCTCTAGGTCTTCCATCGCATTGAGATTCTCAAGCAAATGACTATGGCCACGCACAAGCAGGTTTTTGCCGAGCATTTCATTGCTCTGGCTCATCGGCGAGGGGCTGTCCCCGCCCCATTGCGCGAGGCCGGTTTCGACCAATTGGGTGGTCAGCTTGCCCAATTCACTTTCTACCGTTGCCATTTGCCTTTGCGTGTCGCGGCGCAATTCGCCCAAAGACCGACCATTTAATTGGCTGTTGAGATAATTGCTGGCTTCGGTCAATGCGCTCGGCACAAGTCCGGCCGGACGCTCAATCAAACGGTTCTCCACATGATTGGATTGGTCGACCAAAATGACCAGAATTTTATCATCGGCAATCGGGACAAATTCGACATGTTTTATGGCCTGCGCATTATTCGGCGCCATCACCAGGCTGGCGCATTGGCTCAGTCCGGACAGGGCGTCGACGGCTTGGCGCAAAATATCCTCAAAGCTGGTGCTGCCATCTATTTGCGGCGCAATGGCTTCGCGCTCGCTGTCGCTTAATTCACCGATTTGCAACAGGCCATCAATGAAAATGCGCAATCCGGTTTGGGTCGGCATGCGGCCGGCGGAAACATGAGGTGCATAGAGCAGGCCGTGCGCTTCCAATTCGGCCATGGTGGCGCGAATAGAGGCAGGCGACAATTGCGTCCGCAGAGTTTGCGACAGGCTTCGTGAACCAATTGGCGCGCCAGTCTCCAAATAGCTCTCGACAACATGACGAAAAATATGCCGCGCCCGCTCGGTTAAATGTGTCAGTTCACTCATGTTGACTATTTAAGCATTAGCGACCCTATTTCCCAGCCCCCTGAGTGAAGAAATGCACAATTCGTCGATTAGCGTCATGCTGGCCTTGTGAGGCGGCGCGCATTTGGCTACACAGAAGTTACAAATTCACGCTGTCGCAAGGTTAGGAAAAATCATGACTGTCACCCGCCCATCAGGCCGTTCGGCCAATCAGCTTCGCCCCATATCGATTGAAACCAATGTGTCCAAACACGCCGAAGGGTCGTGCCTGATTAAATTTGGCGACACCCATGTCTTGTGCACAGCCAGTTTAGAAGAGCGCGTGCCACCATGGCTGCGCGGCAAAGGCGAAGGTTGGGTGACGGCTGAATATGGTATGTTGCCGCGTTCGACCGGCGACCGCATGCGCCGTGAGGCCAATGCCGGCAAGCAATCGGGCCGGACGCAGGAAATTCAGCGGTTAATCGGGCGGTCTCTGCGGGCTGTCGTTGATATGAAAAAACTTGGCGAAAACCAAATCAGCCTTGATTGCGATGTCATTCAGGCCGATGGCGGCACCCGCACCGCGTCGATCACCGGCGCTTGGGTGGCGCTTTATCAATGTGTCGCCATGATGCAAGAAAAGGGCAAAGTCGGGCCCGGGGTTATTACCGATCATGTGGCCGCTTTATCTTGCGGTATTTATCAGGGTCTGCCGGTTGCCGACCTTGATTATGACGAAGACAGTGTCGCCGATACGGATGGCAATTTTGTCATGACTGGCAGCGGCTCGATTGTTGAAATTCAAGCCACCGCCGAAGGCGCTGCTTTTGGCGAGGATGAATTTGCCGCCCTTATGCGTTTGGCCAAAGACGGTATTGCTGAACTTGTGGCACTGCAAAAACAAGCGGTGGGTGGCTAATGGCGGCGCGCAAATTCACGGATCGCCAATTGGTTATTGCCTCTCATAATAAAGGCAAGCTGGTTGAGATCGCTGATTTGCTGGCGGCTTTTCAAGTTGAAACGCTTGGCGCCGAGGCGCTTGGCCTGCCCGAGCCGGAAGAAACCGGCAGCACATTTATTGCCAATGCTGAACTCAAAGCATTGGCTTCAGCGACGGCATCGGGCCTGCCTGCCTTGGCTGATGACAGCGGTTTGGCGGTTGATGGGCTGGATGGTGCGCCGGGCATTTATTCGGCGCGCTGGGCGCAGACCGCCAGCGGTGAGCGCGATTTTCAATTTGCCATGCACAAAGTGCATATGGCGCTGGCGCAAAAACCAGACGCGCCCCGCACGGCGCGGTTTATTTGCGCCTTGTCTCTGGCTTGGCCAGACGGTCATGTCGAGAGTTTTGAGGGCAAAGTCTTGGGCACATTAGTATGGCCCCTGCGCGGGCTGAACGGCTTTGGTTATGACCCGATGTTCTTACCGCTTGGCGGCGATTTGACATTTGGCGAAATGGATCCGGCCGCTAAACACGCCATATCGCACCGCGCCGACGCCTTTCAACAATTGGTCGAGCATTGTTTTGAAGCCTGATTTGCCGCCGCTGAGTATTTATTTGCATTGGCCGTTTTGCGCCGCGATTTGCCCCTATTGTGATTTCAACGTGCATTTGATGCGCGATATGCAGCCGCAACAATGGCGCGCCGCTTATTTTGCTGAATTGCAATATGCTTTCAGCCAACGCCCACAAGGGCCGGTGCAAACCGTGTTTTTTGGCGGCGGCACACCGTCTCTTATGCCTGCCGATTTGGTTGCCGATATTCTGTCCGAGATCAATCGGCTTTGGGGTCTGGCGGCCGATGCTGAAATTACCCTCGAAGCCAATCCGGTCAGCGCACCGCAAGCGCATTTGGCTGATTTATCTGGCGCGGGCGTTACGCGCCTGTCGCTTGGCGTGCAATCCTTAGATGATGCCGCATTGAAGTTTCTCGGCCGCACGCATAGCGCCGCCGATGCGCTGGCGGCTTTCCGATTGGCCCGTGAGGTGTTTCCGCATGTGTCGCTGGATTTAATCTATGCCCGCCCGGGTCAGAGTTTGGCGACATGGCGCGACGAGCTGGGCCGCGTCTTGGGCGAAGCGCCCGATCATGTGTCGCTTTATCAATTAACCATTGAGCCGGATACGCCCTTCCACCGATTGCATGCGGCTGGTCGCTTTGCCGTGCCGGATGATGATAGCGCCGCCGACCTCTATGATTTGACACAAGATATGTGCGCCGCGGCTGGTCTGCCGGCTTATGAAGTGTCCAACCACGCGCGTCCGGGCCATGCTTGCCGACATAATATTGCCAGCTGGCGCGGCGGCGACTATCTCGGCATTGGCCCCGGGGCGCATGGGCGGCTCAGTGATGGCAAGCAGCGCCGCGCGACCATCGCCGTGAAAGCGCCGCAAGCATGGCTGGCGCAAGTCGAGGCTCAAGGCCATGGCTGGGACGAAGATAAAATTTTAGATGACGACGAGCGGCGCACGGAAATGCTTTTGCTGGGTCTGCGTTTGGTCGAGGGCATCAGCCTGTCGGAGATGGCGGCACGCGGCGTCAAACTGCCGAGCGATAAGCAAGTGGCACTGCAAGAAGCTGGTGTTTTATTGCCTAGCGAAACGCATTTGGTTGCCAGCCGCCAAGGCCGGCTGGTGCTGGACCATCTTATTGCAACATTACTGGCGTCTTAAAATGGGCGCTTGCGCGGCGGCATCTTGCAGGCTTTCGGCCCGCGCCAAAGCGGCTCGCATATTGCGGTCGTGACTGACGAAACTGCGCGGCGCTGGGCTTACGACGCGGGGTGTGCCGCTGGTGATTTCTTGCACCGCCAAGCCGCGCTCATTTAAGCCGTCTTGGGTTAGGCGCAAAATGCCATCGAGACCCGCAAAGCCATTTGGATCAGTCAGCAAATGATAGGCAAAAGGTTGTGTCGGATTAATCGTCGCCAGCCGAATGGCAAGGCTAACACTATCATAGGCAATGCTGGTCAGGCGCGGCGCGGGTCGGGCAAATAATTCTTCATAGCGCTGCTGATAGCCGTCCCATAATTTACGATCGGGCGCGGCATACCAGCCGCCATGCAGGGGCGGCTCTTGCGAGAGGCTCGGGTCATCCCATAATCCGGTGCCGATGAATTTGACCAATTTCGGGTCGACATCAAAATACGGCAAAAGCGGCGCTAATTTCCGCAAGGCCAAACCGCCCTCTGGAACAAACACCACATCATAGGGTATGTCGCCGAGGGTTTCAGACCGCTTTAGGGTTTCATAGGCCGAGACTAATTCTGGTGCGATGGTGCGCAGAGAGGAAAATAGTCTGTCGTCAGATATATCAGCTGGGGCCAGACGCCGTGCTTCTGCGGTCAGCCGCGCCATTTCATTTTCATGTGCTTGTCGCCGCCGATCGAATTGCGCCAGCCGCCGCACGGGGTCAAACATGCCCTCGGCGTCTTCTGGATAGGCTTCGGCTTGCACCAACTCGCCGCCAAAACGCTCAATCGTTTCGCTGACTTGATATAATAATTTCTGACCATAGGCGCCCTCTGGCACTAAAACGCCAAAACGCACGAGGCCTTGGGAAATGGTTTCGGCGACCACGCGGTCGATGTTTTGTTCTGGTATGAAGCCAAGCAGCCAAATATTGGCGGCGCGGGCTGAGAGGTCATTAGAGAAGGCGAGCGCAGGCACATTGCGACCAGCGAGAACAGGCGCAATGGCTTCAACTGAAGATGAGAAAAGCGGCCCGATTAAAATATCGGATTGGGCCGCAATCGCTGCTTTTGCCGCATGGGCGGCACCTTCTGGCGTGCCCTGTGTATCATGCAAGCGCAAAACGATTTTATCCTGCCCCGCGTCGAACACGGCTAATTGCGCTGCATTAAACAAATCCGCCGCCAGCACTCGAATGTTCTCGCGGCTGTCGCTCATGGGCAGTAATAGGCTGATGGTGGTGGCGTTTGGTGGCCGTGGCGGCGCC
The DNA here is from genome assembly GCA_038105345.1 of Rhodobiaceae bacterium. Taxonomy (GTDB): domain Bacteria; phylum Pseudomonadota; class Alphaproteobacteria; order RS24; family RS24; genus JAHEGN01. The sequence continues at coordinate 25,507 of JAYOCI010000002.1, read as the reverse complement.
TCGGGGAATTGGCTGAAATCAATGCGTATTGGCGCCACATAGGGGCGTGGCGTGGCGGTTTGTGGCCAACGATAATCTGCGTTTTGTGGCGCCAAAGGCGCGCCGCACGAGATGACGAGCAATGGCAAAAATAGCGCCATAATGCGCATAATTTTCGGTAAATGTGGTGCCACAAACGTCTCCTTGCTTGACGCCAAATTATCCCCCTAGCGTTAATAAGTAAACCTGCCAGAAAAATAAGGCGTAAATGGGTCAAGCCGCTGTTTAAGCTTGCCTTCCGAGCGAAACAGACGTTTTCTATGGCTATGCGCAAAGCAGATATTCAAAGCCAAGGCCTGCCTGCCGGCCTTTATATTGTCGCCACCCCTCTGGGCAATGCGCGCGACATTACCTTGCGGGCGCTTGATATATTATCAAGCGTTGCGGTGATTTATTGCGAAGATACGCGGACCAGCGGCAAGCTTATGGCCTTGCACAATATCACCACCTCGCGGCGCGCTTATCATGAGCATAATGCGCAAGAAATGCGCCCGAAGATTTTGCAACAATTGGATGACGGGCAAGCCATTGCACTGATTAGCGATGCTGGCACGCCGCTGATTTCTGACCCTGGCATGCCCTTGGTGCGGGCCGCGCGCGAGGCCGGCCATGAAGTGTTTGCCATTCCCGGCCCATCGGCCCCAATCGCGGCTTTGAGCATTGCTGGCCTGCCGACCGATCAATTTAGCTTCTTCGGTTTTCTGCCGCCGAAACAAGCGGCGCGGCAAAAGGCTTTGCAAAAATTAGCTCAGCAGAGCGGCACATTAGTATTTTTCGAAAGCGCCAAACGTCTGGCCAAAACCTTGGCCGATGTGGCCACGATATTAGGCCCACGCGAGATTGTTGTGGCGCGGGAAATCACCAAAAAATTTGAACAATTAATTAGCGGCGATGCGGCGAGCTTGGCGGCGCAATTCGAAGCGCAACCGCCGCGTGGCGAGATTGTCTTTCTGATTGGCCCGGCGACACAGGCGCTTGATGCGTCTGATCGCACGGCACAAATTGATGCGGCTTTGGCGGCGGCTCTTGATAAAATGAGCCTGCGCGATGCGGTGCAGCAGGTTTGCGCCGAGACGGGGCTGAAGCGAAAACAAGTCTATGAACGGGCCTTGCAGCTCAGCGAAGAATAATCCTTGGTCAATTATGGGCGCAAAAAATAAAAACCAACGCCAATATAGAGAGAGAAGCGGACGCCGCTCAGAGGCGCTGGCGGCGCTGTTTTTGCGTCTCAAAGGCTATCGCATTCTGGCTCGCAATTTTCGTCATCGTCGTGGCGAGATTGACATTATCGCCATGCGTAACCAGCTGCTGGTGTTTGTCGAAGTCAAACAAAGAACCGGCGCGGCGGCAGATTTGGACGCTGTGACGCCGATGCAATGGCGTCGCATTGAAGCGGCGGCGAACGCTTTTGTCGGCCGACATCAGCAGTTGCAGCATTTGCCATGGCGGTTTGATTTTATCGGCTTGGGCGGCGGGCGATGGCCGCGTCATAAAAAGGCGGTCTGGCGATTTTAACATTTCACCATCTCAGCACTTGAGCAATTCGCCAATATCGGGGAAAGTGTCGCCAGTGAGAGTGGAAAGGACGCTTTATGGTTTTGCGCGTGGCCCTGCAAATGGATCCGATTGGCGGCATTGATATTCGTGGCGACACGAGTTTTGCCTTGGCTCTGGAAGCCCAGAGACGTGGCCATGACTTGTTTTATTATGAGCCAGATCGTTTGGCCATGCGCGACGGCGAGGTCAGCGCTTCCATTCAGCCCCTGCAAGTCGCAGATGTGGTCGGTGCGCATTATCAATTGGGCGGCGGAGAGCTGACCAATTTGCGCGACCTTGACGTGATTTTAATGCGTCAAGACCCACCCTTTGACATGAATTATATTTCGGCGACGCATTTTCTTGAGCGCGTCCACCCGCATACGCTGGTGGTCAATGATCCGGCCTCTGTTCGCAATGCGCCAGAAAAAATCTTTCCCGTAGAATTCGCTGGCCTGTTGCCGCCGACCCTGATGACGCGTGACCGCGAGGCGCTCAAAGGCTTTCGCGCCGAGTTTGGCGACGTCATATTAAAGCCGGTGTTTGGCAATGGGGGCGCTGGCATTTTTAGAGTGCGGGCGGAAGATGAGAATTTCGGCTCGCTGGTCGATATGTTCCTGGCCAGTAGCCGCGAGCCGGTGATTGCGCAACAATATTTGCCGGATGTGCGGGCTGGCGATAAGCGGGTGATTTTGGTCGAGGGCGAAGCGGTTGGTGCGTTAAACCGCGTGCCAGCTGCCGGTGATGCGCGCGCCAATGTCCATGTGGGTGGCACGCCTGAGGCTGCTGGCTTGACCGATCGCGACCTTGAAATCGCTGCCACTATTGGGCCGCGCTTGCGCGAATTGGGCATTGTCTTTGCCGGCATTGACATTATTGGCGAGCATTTGACCGAGATTAATGTGACCTCACCAACTTGTATTCGTGAGATTAAAGAATTTGGTGGCCCAGACATCGCTGTGATGATTTGGGACGCGATTGAGGCGCGCCGCTAGTTTTAGTTGCAGGCGAGACGGTTTCGCGTCAAGCTAGAAGCACAACCTAAGCTTAAGACCAAGAAAAGAAAACCATGGTTGCGCATATTCAGACAATCGCCTTCAGCGGCGTTGATGCCTTGCCGGTTGATGTGCAAGTTCATTTGGCGCCGGGACAAAATGCTTTCAATGTGGTCGGCCTGCCCGATAAATCTGTCGCCGAAAGCCGTGAACGCGTGCGTGCGGCATTGGCGGCGATTGGCCTCGCCCTGCCCTATGACCGCATCACGATTAATCTATCGCCAGCCGATATGCCGAAAGAGGGCAGTCACTATGATTTGCCGATTGCGCTTGGTTTGATTGTCGCCATGGGAGGTCTGGCGCAATCTGAGGTTGATGGCTATGTCGTCATGGGTGAGCTGGGGCTGGATGGTGCCTGTATTGGCGTGCCCGGCGCTTTGCCTGCAGCCATGGCGGCCCTGCAAAGGCAAGTCGGTTTGGTTTGTCCGGCCGCTTGTGGCGGCGAGGCGGCATGGTCGGGCCTGTGCCAGCCGGGGCAACCGGGCATTGTCGCGGCTGGGCATATTCTACAGGCCGTCAATCATTTGCGCGGTGTGCAAATCCTGCCGCCGCCGAAAACCGAGCAACCGCAAACTCAGCCAGACCACCCCGACATGGCTGATATTCGCGAGCAGCATCAGTCGCGTTTGGCTTTGGAGGTGACGGCGGCTGGCGGGCATAATCTTTTAATGAACGGCCCCCCGGGGGCTGGCAAGTCCATGTTGGCGGCGCGCTTGCCGAGCCTCTTGCCAGCGCTGACATCGGAGGAGCGGCTTGAGATTAGCATTATCGAAAGTCTATCGAGCCGGCGCGGCGGGGTGCGTATGGCGCATCAGCGACCATTTCGTGCGCCGCATCATTCGGCCAGCATGCCGGCTTTGATTGGCGGCGGTCGCCATGCCAAGCCAGGCGAGATTTCACTGGCCCATTGCGGCGTCTTATTTCTTGATGAATTGCCGGAGTTTTCGCGCCAAGCGCTGGATGCCTTGCGCCAGCCAATTGAGACCGGTCGAGTGGAAGTGGCGCGGGCCGAGGCGCATGTGCAATATCAGGCGCGCTTTCAATTGGTCGCGGCCATGAATCCGTGTCGCTGTGGCCATGCTGATGATACCGATCTGGCTTGCCATCGATTGCCGATCTGCCGCAAGGAATATTTATCGCGCCTGTCGGGGCCCTTGCTCGACCGGTTCGACATTCGCATTGATGTGCCGCCCGTGCGGCTGGATAAAATGATGAGCGCTGAGGCTGGTGAGGCCAGTGCGCCAATCGCGGCTCGCGTGCTGGCCGCGCGGCAAAGGCAAATGGAACGGCAAGGCTGTCTCAATGCACAACTCGACGGCGACCGATTACGCACTTTGGCAAAGCCCGATGCAGGTGGTCAAAAAATCCTCGACCATTTAATTGGCGATCGATATTTGTCGGCCCGTGGCTTTAATCGGATTTTGCGCGTCGCCCTCACCCTCGCCGATTTAGCCGGCGCCGATGTCCCCGGCGAAAGCGATGTGGCGACGGCCACTGTGTGGCGGCGTTTGGCCAGTATTCAGGCCCGCAGCTGACTAGATTTCTTCTAAGCCATAGGCGGCAATGGCGGCCATGTTCAACACTTCGGTGGCGGTGGCGCCAATACGGGCAATCTGCACCGGCTTTTCAAGACCGATGAGAATAGGGCCGATAAGGGTCGCGCCGCCCAGCTCTTCCAACATTTTGGTCGAGATAGAAGCCGAGTGAATGGCCGGCATGATGAGAATATTAGCTGGCTCTGTCAGGCGGCAGAATGGGTAGCGCTTCATGGCCTCGCGATTGAGTGCCACATCGGCCGCCATTTCGCCTTCATATTCGAAATCCACGCCGCGTGCGTCGAGAATTTTGACCGCCTCGCGAACAAACACCGAGCGGTCACCTTCTGGGTGGCCAAAGGTCGAATAGGCCAGCATGGCCACACGTGGCTCATGGCCCAACGCCCGCGCTGCGGCGGCGCTTTGGCAGGCAATGTCAGCCAGTTCTTCGGCGCTCGGCATGTCGATAACATTTGTATCGGCAACCAAAACCGTGCGGCCACGAACCACCAACATGGAAAGCCCCATGACCCGATGATTGGGCAGTGGGTCGATAACCTGCGAGACTTCCTCAAGCGTGATGGAATAGCTGCGGGTCACACCGGTAACCATTGCATCGGCATCGCCGCGCTCGATAGCACAAGCGCCAAAAATATTGCGGTCATTGCTAACCAAGCGCTCGCAATCGCGGTGCAGGCGTCCACGGCGTTGCAGTTTTTCAAACAAGAAGTCTGAATATTCCTGAATCTGCGGCGAGGTGCGCGTGTCGCGGATTTCAATATCCGTGCGTTCTTCCAGCCCAAGCTCGGCCATATTGGCGCGCACAATATCTTCCGTGCCAATCAAAATAGGTGCGCCCAGCCCCAAGTCTTTATAGGCAATGGCGGCACGAATAACTTGCTCTTGCTCGCCCTCGGCAAAAATCATCCGTTTGCCGTTTTGCTTCGACTTATTCATGATGATTTGCAGCGAGCTGGCCGTTGGATCGAGACGCGCTTTCAACCTTTGGTGATAGGCTTCCATATCAACAATCGGCGCGCGCGCTACACCACTATCCATGGCGGCACGCGCCACAGCGGCAGGGATATCGCAAATCAAACGCGGGTCAAACGGCACGGGAATAATATAGCGTGGGCCAAAACGTGGGCGCTCACCTTGATAGGCGGCGGCCACTTCATCGGGCACATCTTCGCGAGCCAGCATTGCCAAAGCCTCAGCGCAGGCAATTTTCATTTCATCATTAATGGTGCGGGCGCGCACATCGAGGGCGCCGCGGAAAATATACGGGAAGCCCAAAACATTATTCACCTGATTAGGGTAATCCGAGCGGCCTGTGGCCATAATGGCATCATCGCGAATGGCGGCGACTTCTTCTGGCGTGATTTCCGGATCAGGGTTGGCCATGGCGAAAATAATTGGATTGTCAGCCATGCTGGCAATCATATCGGCATCGACGGCACCTTTAACCGATAGGCCCAAAAACACATCCGCGCCCTTCATGGCATCGGCCAAGGAGCGGGCTTTGGTTTTAACGGCATGGGCTGACTTCCATTGGTTCATGCCCTCTTTGCGGCCTTGATAAATCACCCCTTTGGTGTCGCATAAAATGGCGTTTTCAGCCGGCAGCCCCATGGCTTTGATCAGCTCAAGACAGGCAATACCAGCCGAGCCAGCGCCATTTACAGTCACTTTAATGTCTTTGATATCGCGGCCGGTAAGATGCAAAGCATTGATCAGGCCAGCGGCGCAAATAATTGCCGTGCCATGCTGATCGTCATGGAAAACCGGAATATCCATGGTCTCGCGCAATTGCTGCTCAATGATGAAACAGTCAGGCGCTTTGATATCTTCAAGATTAATGCCGCCAAAAGACGGGCCCAAATATTTAACCGCATTGATGAATTCAGTCGGATCTTCAGTATCAATTTCGAGGTCGATTGAGTCGACATCGGCAAAGCGTTTGAACAAAACCGCCTTGCCTTCCATAACTGGCTTTGAAGCCAAGGCGCCCAAATTGCCAAGCCCGAGAATGGCCGTGCCGTTCGAGATCACCGCAACCATATTGCCGCGTGAGGTGTAGTCATATGAAGAGTCGGGATTGTCAGCGATGACTTTCACCGGAACGGCAACGCCCGGCGAATATGCAAGCGAAAGATCGCGCTGGGTGGCCATTGGCTTGGTTGGACTAATTTCCAACTTGCCGGGCTTTCCGCGCGTATGGAATCGCAGGGCTTCCTGATCGGTGAAGCTTTTTTCTGTGTCACTCATAGACTTACCTCGTGGCCCGAAGACCGATTTCAATTCACAAGCCAATCAAATTGAGCGGCCTGACTAATATTTTGGGCTTCCGCCCAGATGGGTTTCATGTTGTAGGGCTTTCACAGCAGGAAAACAAGAACAAGCGAAGCCAAAAATGTAAGAAAATTCAACACCTTTTTGTTGTTTCGCGCGTCTTAAGGCTTCTTTCCATCCGGCGCTCTGCTACAATGTAGCCATGCAGTCATCAAACACCGCCCCACCCACTGAGCCGGATGCGCCAAAACCAACGCCAATGATGGCGCAGTTTTTGGAAATAAAAGCGCATTATCCAGACGCTCTTTTGTTTTATCGCATGGGTGATTTTTACGAATTATTCTTCGATGATGCCGTGGCCGCCGCCGCTGCTCTCGATATCACGCTGACGCATCGCGGCAAGCATTTGGGCGAAAATATTCCCATGTGCGGCGTGCCTTATCATGCATCTGAGAGCTATTTGGAAAGGCTCATTCGCAAAGGGTTTCGTGTTGCGATTTGTGAGCAGACCGAGGATCCGGCCGAGGCCAAAAAGCGCGGGTCGAAATCTGTTGTGCGGCGCGAAGTGGTGCGTTTGGTGACGCCGGGCACGCTGAGTGAAGAGGCATTGCTCGACGCGCGCGAACATAATTATCTGGCCACTGCCGCTATGGTTGGCGAAGATATGGCGGCCGCTTGGCTGGATATGTCGACTGGTGAGTTTGGCGTTACCCTTACCCATGCGGCTGGCTTGGCGGCCTTAATGGCGCGTTTGGCGCCGCGTGAAATTTTGCAACCGAGCCATATGGCGGCACATCTTCACGAGACATTATCCATGCAAAGCGAGGCGGTGATTGCGCCGGTCGACGATATGTCGTCGCAGGCTGCCAGTCAGTTGCTGCGCGATTATTATCAAGTGCAAAGTGCTGACGGCTTTGGTGATTTGGGGCGGGCTGAAATTCTCGCCTGTGGGGTTTTGCTGGCCTATATGCAGCGCACGCAGCTGGAAAATATGCCGCGCCTATCGCCGCCCATGCTTGAGAATACCAGTGCCTATATGGGCATTGACGCGGCGACGCGGGCTAATTTGGAACTGACCCGCACGCTGGCTGGTGAGGCCAAGGGCAGTCTGATGCACACGATTGACTTGACGGTAACGGCGGCTGGCGGGCGGCTTTTGGCGCAGCGCTTATCGGCTCCGCTGACCGATGTTGAGGCCATTGCCCAGCGTCTGGCGTCAGTGGCTTTTTTCGTCGCCCAACCAGTTTTGCGCAGCGCCCTGCGGGCCAGTCTGAAAGCTGCCCCCGATATGGTGCGGGCGCTGTCGCGTTTGGCATTGCAGCGCGGCGGCCCGCGTGATGTGCAAGCCATTGGGCGTGGGCTTGAAGCGGCGCGCCAGCTCAATGGTCTGCTGCTCGCGGTCGACGATGTGCCAGCCGAGGTGGCACATCACATGACGCAATTGGCGCAAGATGTGTCGGCCATTGACCATTTGATTGAGACCCTGCAAGCGGCCTTGACCGAGCAACCAGCCATGCTGGCGCGCGATGGCGGTTTTGTCCGCGAGGGCTATCATGCGGGCCTTGATCAGGCGCGGCAGATGCGCGATGAAAGCCGTCGGGTGATTGCTGGCTTGCAACAAAAATATGCCGATGAGACGGACGTCAAAGCGCTGAAAATTAAATATAATGGCGTGCTGGGCTATCATATTGACGTGCCCGCCCAACATGGTGACACGCTGATGTCGCCGCCACATCAAGAGCGCTTTATCCATCGTCAAACATTGGCTGGCGCGGTGCGGTTTTCGACCACTGAATTATCAGAACTAGCCGGTGAGATTAGCCGCGCGGGTGAAACCGCCTTGGCTTTGGAGCTGGAAATTTTCACCGCCCTATGCGCGCAGATTGCGGCCGCCAGCAATGCCATTCACGCTGGCGCAGCGGCGCTTGCGGCACTTGATGTCTCCGCCGGTCTGGCCGAATTAGCGGTTGAACGACATTGGGTTGCACCGCTGGTCGATGATAGTTTGGTTTTTGAGGTCACCGCAGGTCGCCATCCGGTGGTTGAGGCGGCGCTGTTGCGCGAGCACAGCGGGCGATTTATTGCCAATGATTGTGGCCTCGATGCAACAGCTAAAACGGCGGCCCGTCTAACCTTACTCACTGGTCCGAATATGGCGGGTAAATCAACCTATTTGCGGCAGAATGCGCTGATTGCGATTTTGGCTCAAATGGGCAGTTTTGTGCCGGCGCAAAAGGCGCATATTGGCTTGGTGGATCGGGTGTTTAGCCGCGTCGGTGCGGCTGATGATCTGGCCCGCGGTCGCTCAACCTTCATGGTTGAAATGGTAGAGACGGCGGCGATTTTGAATCAAGCGGGCCCTCGGGCGCTGGTTATTCTCGATGAAATAGGCCGCGGCACAGCGACGTTTGACGGCTTGTCGATTGCTTGGGCGGCGGTTGAATTTTTGCATGATGGTTGCGGCTGCCGCACGCTTTTTGCCACGCATTATCATGAGCTGACCGGATTGGCCGAGCGTCTTGACGGGCTGTCAAATGCCTCGATGATGGTGCGCGAACACGAGGGCCAATTGGTGTTCTTGCATGAGGTCGGGCGCGGGGCGGCGGATCGGTCTTACGGTATTCATGTGGCGCAACTGGCTGGTCTGCCGGAAGCGGTGATTGAACGCGCCCGCGCCGTTCTGGCAGTTTTGGAAGAAAGCCGCGCGGCTCATGATATGGTGCCCGCATTGGATGGTTTGCCCTTATTTGCGGCGCAATCCATCACCGCGCTAGACAGCGATCATTTGCGTGAAGCCTTGGCCACAGTCGAACCTGACAGGCTCAGCCCACGTGAAGCTCTGGATTGGCTTTATCGGCTAAAAGACCTTATGTAGTCGTGTCGCAATTTCACCTTTTTTTGTGATATGATAGGTCACATCATCCTTGTATTGGAGTTCATCTATGGCGCGTGCCAAATCCACTCATGCCTCGCTTGAAAAAAAGCTTTCCGCGCGGTCGGTGACCAAACGCGAGGGCGATTTACTGGCCCGCTTACGTGCCGCCGCCGCGCGAGTCGATGGTGATGACAATCAGAAGCGCAAAGCAGTGCTGGAGGCGTTGAAAAAATTTCTCGCTCAAGGTCGCGAAGAAGCCCGCCAAGGACTTGAAAGCAAAACCCTCAAAGGCGCGCGATGCGCCGAATATCTATCGGCCTTACAAGACGATTTATTGCGCGCTTTGGCCGCCTATATAGAGACCGATATTTTATATTTGTCCAATCCAACCGAGGCCGAAAAGGTCACCGTCTTGGCCGTCGGCGGCTATGGCCGCGGTCGCTTGGCGCCGAGTTCAGACATCGATTTATTATTTTTATTACCCTATAAGCGCAACGCCGCCTCGGAGAGTTTTGTCGAGTCGATGCTTTATATGCTGTGGGATTTAGGGCTGAAAGTGGGTCACGCGACGCGCACAATCGCCGATTGTTTGGTTCAAGCCGAGCAGGATTTCACCATTCGAACGTCAATGTTGGAGAAGCGTTTCCTATGGGGATCGGCGGCGCTCTATGTCGAATTCAAAGAAAAATTTGCCGAGAAAATTGTTGCCAATAGCGCCCCTGAATTTGTCACCGCCAAATTGGCCGAACGCGATGCGCGGCATTTGCGGGCCGGACAGTCGCGCTATTTGGTCGAGCCGAATTTGAAAGAGAGCAAAGGCGGTTTGCGCGATTTGAACACATTGTTCTGGATTGCACGTTACAGTTATCAAATTGAAGAATTGAACGAATTGGTCGATTTGGATGTTTTGACACAGTCCGAATTGCGCCTGTTCCGCCGTTGCGATCATTTCCTTTGGGAGGTGCGCTGTCATTTGCATTTCCTGACCGGGCGCGCCGAAGAACGTTTGAGCTTTGATGTGCAAAAGCCGCTGTCAAAACATTTCGAACCCGATGACAGCGCCGGCATGAAGTCGGTGGAAAAATTCATGCGGCGGTATTTTTTAGTGGCCAAAAATGTCGGCGATTTGACGGCGATTTTTTGCGCCTCGCTCGAAGAGCAGCAGAAAAAACCGCCAAGCCGCGTGCGCTTGCCGGCGATTTTCCGGCGCAATAAAAAGGTCGAGGGTTTTTTATTTGGTGGCGGCCGCCTGACCATGACCGAGCCGGATTGTTTTGAAAAAGATCCGGTGAACCTTATTCGGGTTTTCCATCTGGCCGATAAATTTAATCTGAACATTCACCCCGACACCATGCGCGCCATCACCCGTGCGGTGAAATTCGTCAATAAAGAATTGCGCGCCAATGAGCAGGCCAATCAATTATTTCTGGAAATTCTAACTTCGCGCAAAAATCCGGAGCGGACACTGCGGCGAATGAATGAGGCGGGCGTTTTGGGGCGTTTTGTGCCGGATTTCGGGCGCATTGTGGCACTGATGCAATTCAATATGTATCACCATTACACGGCCGACGAACATTTGCTGCGCGCCATTGGTCTGTTGCGCGAAATCGAAAGCGGCGAGCAAGCCGACGCCCACCCGCTGGCCTATGAGTTGATGAAAACCGGAAAGGTCAACCGGCGGGTTTTGTATTTGGCGACGCTATTGCACGATATTGCCAAAGGGCGGCCGGAGGATCATTCGGTTGCCGGCGCGCGCATTGCCCGCACATTGGGCCCGCGCTTGGGGTTCAGCAAGGCTGAAACACGGCTCACCGAATGGCTGGTGCGCGAGCATTTGGTGATGAGTGATGTTGCGCAGAGACGCGATTTGTCCGACCCGCGCACAGTTGAAGATTTCACCGCCAGTGTCGGCACCACCGAACGTCTGGAACATTTATTCATTCTGACCGAGGTCGATATTAAAGCGGTCGGGCCTGGTGTGTTTAATGGTTGGAAGGCGCAGCTTTTGCGCGAGCTTTATGACGGCGCCAAGGCGACGCTTAACGGCATGGGCTATGGCGCACAATTAGCCGAGCGCGCCGATGCCGCCAAACAAGCTTTTGTCATGGCTCATGCTGGCGGCTGGTCGGCGCAAAAATATGACGCCTATGTAGCGCGTCATTTGCCAGCCTATTGGGTCAGTTTTTCGGTTGAGGCACAATTGCGCCATGCGACGATGATTGATCAAATGGGCACCAAACCAGTCATGCTGGATATTTCGCCCGACACCAAGCGCGACTGTTCGGAAGTTACCTTTATTGCACAAGACCACCCCGGCTTATTTGCCCGCATCACCGGCGCTTGCGCTGTCGCTGAGTTGAGCATTCTCGATGCCCGCATTTCGACCACACAAGATGGTTTGGCCATTGATGCGCTGCACGTCAAACGGCCAGACCATGCCGGGCCATTAGAAGCGACGCAGATTGAGCGGTTTAAAAACACTCTGCTTGGCGTGATGGATGGGTCGATTGTGCCGCCGGAACATTTGGCGCAAAACCGTCCCAATAAACAGATTGAAGCATTTGATTTGGCGCCAGAGGTTGATTTGCGCAATGACCTCTCAGACGATGCCACAGTGATTGAAATCAGTGGCCTTGATCGGCCCGGCCTGCTTTATGCTCTGGCCCGCACTTTTGTTGACAAAAATGTATCGGTTTCAGCGGCGCATATTGCAACTTTTGGTGAGCGCGCGGTTGACGCGTTTTATGCCCATGATTTGAGTGGCGGCAAAATTGCCAGCAAGGCCAAACGCGAGGCCGTCACCGAGGCGCTTTTGCTGGCCATTATCGATCCGGTCAAATCAGCTAAGCCGCGCCGCCCGTCAAATATGGCGGCAAGAAAAGTGGGTTAGAAAATGAGTCCATCCGACAAGACCGCGCCTCGGTCGCGCCTGCTCTCCACCGCCTTTCTTGTTGGCGTGTCGACCATGGCCAGTCGCATCACCGGTTTTGGTCGCGACATTTTTCTAGCGGCGCTTTTGGGTGCTGGGCCGTTTAGCGAGATTTTTGTTATTGCTTTTCGGCTGCCCAATTTGTTTCGCCGCTTATTCGCCGAGGGTGCCTTTAGCGCCGCCTTTGTTCCTTTATTCTCCGAGCAATTAGAAAAAAATGGCAAGCCGGCGGCCATTCAATTTGCCGCGCGGGTTTGTTCGGTTTTATTGACAGCCGTGGTCGCCTTCACCCTTTTGGCGCAGATTTTTATGCCCGGTCTGGTGTTGGCAATCGCCCAAGGCATGGTTGGGGCGCCGGAAAAATTTGATCTCGCGGTTTATTACGCGCGCATTAGTTTTCCCTATCTGATTTTCATGTCTTTAATGGCTTTATTTGCCGCCATGCTCAACGCCACGGGGCGGTTTTTTGCTGCCGCTTTTGCGCCGCTCTTGCTGAATATTTTGCTGATTTTGGCAATGGCCATGGCGGTGGTGTTTCAGGGTCTGGCGATTGATTATATTATTTGGGGCGTGGTGGTTTCTGGTGCCGCGCAATTGGCCTTTGTCGCCATTGCGGTGTGGCGCGCCGGTTTGGGCTTTCGTTTGTCACGGCCACGCTGGACGGCAGATGTGAAAGCCGTCTTTGCCCTCGCTGTGCCCGGCATGTTGGCGGCCGGCATTGGGCAAATTAATCTTTTGGTCGGCACCTCCATCGCCACGGCGCAAATTGGTGCTGTTGCTTGGCTGTATTATGCCGACCGACTTTATCAATTGCCGATGGGGGTGGTTGGTGTGGCTCTCTCTGTTGCCTTGCTGCCAGAGCTGTCTCGGCGGCTGGCGGCTGGCGATGATAAGGGCGCGCGCGATGGCCAGAATTTGGCAGTGCTGGCGGCCATGGGCTTAACCCTTCCGGCGGCGGCTGGCTTGTGGGTTTTGGCGGCGCCGATTGTTGGCCTTTTGTTTGAGCGCGGCGCCTTCACCGCCGCCGATACGCTGGCGACAGCTCGTGCAGTGCAGGCATTTTGTTTCGGCTTGCCAGCCTTTGTTTTGGTCAAAGCCTTGCAGCCATCGTTTTTCGCCCGCCAAGATACGCGCGCGCCATTGATTGATGGGGCCATAGGTGTGGCCTTTAATATTGCCCTCTCGCTGACGCTGTTTCCGATTTATGGTCACATCGCGATTGCTTATGCCACCAGCCTTGCCGGTTGGGTCACTTTAGTTTTAATGCTGATGCGCATGGCGCGGCGGTCGATATGGACAGTCGAATTTGACGTGGCGCGCATGGTGGCGGCGCAAGTGCTGGCCACAGCGCTGATGGTGGCATCTCTTATCTGGGCGGCTCAGGCGATGGCGGCACCAAGCAACGGCCTTGGCTTGGGCTTGTGGGTTAGCGCCATGGTCATGGGCGGCGCTGTGGTTTTCGCCGCCGCGGCTTGGCTGCTGGGGGGGATAAATAAAGACCAGCTACACCGCTTGCGCAGGCGTCGATAATTAGCCATAAGAAAGTGGCAAAAGGAGTATGACATGACACAGGTAAAGGCCCGCGTCTTATCGGGAGTGCAACCGACTGGCAATTTACATTTGGGCAATTATCTTGGTGCCATCCGCAATTTTGTTGGCCTGCAACAGACCCATGAATGTCTTTATTGCGTGGTTGATATGCACGCCATTACGGTTTTTCAAGATCCGGTAGAGCTGGCTTCCAATACGCGCGAAGTTGCTGCGGCGTTTATTGCCGCTGGTGTCGACCCGAAAAATCATATTGTTTTCAATCAAGCGCAAGTATCACAACACGCCGAATTGGCATGGGTGCTGAATTGTGTCTCCCGCATGGGTTGGCTCAATCGGATGACTCAATTCAAAGAAAAGGCTGGCAAAGACCGCGAAAAAGCCTCGGTCGGTCTTTATGTTTATCCGAATTTAATGGCCGCTGATATTCTGCTTTATAAAGCCACCCATGTGCCGGTTGGCGAAGACCAAAAACAGCATTTGGAACTGGCCCGCGATATTGCCCAAAAATTCAATAATGATTTTAACGCGCCAGAGTTTTTCCCGCTGCCAGAACCGATTATTCAAGGGCCAGCGACGCGGGTGATGTCATTGCGCGATGGCACGAAGAAAATGTCCAAATCAGACCCATCTGATTTGTCGCGCATCACCATGACCGATCAGGCGGATGATATTGCGCGCAAAATTCGCAAGGCCAAAACCGATCCTGAAACCCTGCCGGAGTCGGCTGATGAATTACCGGCGCGGCCTGAGGCGGCCAATTTATTGGGTCTGTTCGCGGCTCTGACAGATCAAGATGTGAGCACTGTGATTGGCCAATTTGCCGGCGCTCAATTCTCTGTTTTGAAAGAACAATTAGCCGAAGTGGCGATTGAGAAAATTGCGCCAATTGGTGCCGAAATGAAACGGCTGACCGATGATCCGGCGACGATAGATGCGATTTTGGCCGATGGTGCCGCGCGGGCACGGGCGATTGCCGAACCGATTATGGCCGACGTGCGCAAGCGGGTTGGCTTTCTTGGTAATTAGGCACTTGTTTGCCATAGGGCAAACATGGCAGCATGCGCTTCATGGATATAAATCAACATTTACAACGTAAGTTTTTGGTCGTCGTTGACGGCACGCCGGAGGCTCATGCGGCTTTGCGTTTCGCCGCGCGTCGCGCCCATGGCACAGGCGGCTCTGTGGCGCTTTTGCTGGTCATTGAAGCGGCTGGTTTTGAGCATTGGCTGGGCGTTGAAAGCCTGATGAAAGAAGAAGCCGAAGATGAGGCGGAGCGGATTTTGACCGAATGCTCGGCCTTGGTTGAATTGCTGGGTGGGCAAAAACCGGTAACCCATGTTCGCCACGGCCATATTAGCGAAGAAATTGCCAAGCTAATTGATGAAGACGCCAGCATATCAACATTGGTTTTGGCGGCTGGCTCTGACCCGGCCGGCCCTGGCCCATTGGTGTCGTCGATTGGTAGCGGCAGAGCCGCCATTCGTATTCCGGTGACCATTGTCCCGGGGCATTTGACCGATGATGAGATTGATGCGCTGACCTAATAGGGCTGGCAATTCAGGCTGCGCCTTACTATATAAAGGTCACGCCAACAATGTC
The DNA here is from genome assembly GCA_038105345.1 of Rhodobiaceae bacterium. Taxonomy (GTDB): domain Bacteria; phylum Pseudomonadota; class Alphaproteobacteria; order RS24; family RS24; genus JAHEGN01. The sequence goes on along the minus strand of JAYOCI010000002.1, from coordinate 10,096 downwards.
GCGCCATGTCGTGACGCAGGAGATCGCCGATGTTTATTCAAACCGAAGACACGCCAAATCCGGCCACGTTGAAATTTTTGCCGGGCCGCGCCGTTATGGATACGGCGCCGCCAGCTGATTTTCCCAATGTCGATGCCGCCCAAGCCTCGCCTTTGGCGGCCGCCTTGTTTGAAACCGAACATGTGAGCGCCGTATTTTTGGGCAGTGACTTTATCGCCGTGACCAAATCTGGCGGCGAGTGGCAGCATTTGAAACCATCGCTGCTGAACACGATTATGGAGCATTTTGTTGCCGAACGTCCGATCATGCGCCCCGGGGCCAGCGCCCATACGGCCAGCGAGGACACGGGCGAGAATGCCGAAGTGATTGCGGCGATTAAAGAAATTCTTGAAACCCGCGTGCGTCCCGCCGTTGCCCAAGACGGTGGCGATATTGTTTTCCATGGTTTTGAAAATGGCGTGGTGTCGTTACATATGCGCGGCGCCTGCGCTGGCTGCCCGAGCGCCACGGCGACCTTGAAACATGGTATTGAAAATTTGCTTAAACATTTTGTGCCTTCAGTGACTGAAGTGCGCGCTGTCATGTAAGGAAAACAAATGTCCGCTCCGCTCGATCAAGCTAGCCTCAATCAACTTTTTGTCGAGGCCCGTTCGCACAATGACTTCCACGATAAGGCGGTGACGACTGAGCAAATCACCGCACTATATGATTTGATGAAAATGGCGCCGACCAGCGCCAATTGTTCGCCAGCTCGCTTTGTCTTTGTGACCAGCGATGCGGGCAAAAAGCGTTTATTGCCCTTTTTGATGCCGAGCAATCAGCCCAAAACACAGGCGGCGCCGGTTTGCGTCATCATTGCCCATGACAGCAAGTTTTACGATCTCATCCCGCAATTATTCCCGCATGATCCAGGTGCCCGCGAATGGTTCACCGGCAGCGAAGAGTTTGCCGCCCAAACCGCCATGCGCAATGGTTCTTTGCAGGGCGCTTATTTAATGCTGGCAGCGCGTGCTTTGGGTCTGGATGTCGGCCCAATGTCGGGCTTTGATGCACACGGCGTTGATCAGGAGTTTTTCCCTGATGGTCGCTTCAAAAGCAATTTTCTGTGCAATATCGGCTATGGCAATATGGATGCCGTATTCGGCCGATCGCCGCGCCTAGCCTTTGAAGAGGCCTGTCAGATTGTCTAGCCAGCCGGTTTTACTGGCTTGCGATACAACGCAGGGCGCGTGTTCAGTGGCTCTGCGCAAAGACGGCGAGATTATTTCCGATTTACAAGCCATGACCCGTGGTCATGCCGAGGCGTTAATGCCGATGATTGAGCGTCTATGTGCTGAGGCGCAAATGCCGTTGCAACATATTCAGCGCTTGGCCGTTACAAATGGGCCGGGGACATTTACCGGCGTGCGTGTTGGCCTGTCGGCGATGCGCGGCCTTGCCCTCGCGCTCGACGTGCCATTATGTGCCATTGGCACGTTACACGCCATGGCCACCGCCGCCGCGCCTTCTGATCAGCCATTGATTGTCGCCGTCGATGCCCGTCGAGACACTTATTTCACGCAAGTTTTTGATGGTGAAAACCAAGCCATAAGCGCGCCGCAAGCGTGTTCCTTGGCGGCGCTTGAGACCCTATTGCCAGATGCCGCCATTCGGGTTGTCGGAACCGGTGCCGAAGCATTATGCGCCCGTGATGCGCAGCGCTTCCATGCTCTAGACGTCGCCCCCTATCCGCACGCCGCCAATGTCTTGCGCCTTGCTGAGGCTTTGAGCGATGAGACTTGGGCGGCAACCAACCCGCATCATGAACCGCTATATTTGCGGCCACCCGATGCCAGCCTGCCCAATCCCGACAAGCAGTTGCGCCGCCTGAGTGACGGTTAAAGGCATGACAAAGATTCAGCCATTTGAAAATGCCGAGGCTTTGGCGACCCTGCATCAGCGCTGTTTTGATCGCCCGTGGACGGCCGATAGTTTCGCGTCGCTTTTGGCGCAAGACCAGCGCGTCGCCTTGGCGGCGCGTGGCGCGGATGGCTTGGATGGTTTTATCGTGCTTCAGCAAGTCGCCGATGAGGCTGAGATTTTGACGCTGGCCGTGGCCCCGCATAAGCGGCGTGCCGGTTTGGCAAAGGATTTGCTAAGCGCTGCCATGGATTGGCTTTTGCCGCGCCATGTGCGCTATTGGCATTTAGAAGTGGCGGCTGATAATCAGGCTGCTTTGGCGCTTTATCATGGTTTCGGATTTGTCGAAACGGGTCGCCGCACGGCCTATTATGAAAATGTCGATGCGGTTCTGATGCAGCGTGATTTATCAAATCGGCTGTGATAGTTTAAGGCATGACTATGAACCCATCAGATATTGAAGCGGCGGCAGTTTCAGCTGGCATGCGTATGACGGAACAGCGTCGGGTGATTGCCCGCGTCTTATCAGCGGCTGATGACCACCCCGATGTTGAGGAAGTTTATCGCCGCGCCTCGGCGCAGGACGAAGCGATTTCCATTGCCACTGTCTATCGCACCGTGCGGATGTTTGAAGAAGCGGGCATTTTAGAACGCCATGATTTCGGCGATGGCCGCTCGCGCTATGAGCCTGCGACTGAAGATCATCACGATCACTTGATTGATATTCACTCAGGGCGGGTGATTGAGTTTACCAATGAAGAAATTGAGCGTTTGCAAACCGAAGTGGCACGCAAGCTCGGCTATCGTTTGGTTGATCATAGGCTTGAATTATATGCTGTGCCGCTAGATAAAGACGACTAGTCACCCGATGGCGCGTTTTGTAAAAATATTTTTCCGCTGCATTATCTTCTTGGCTTTCACATTTGTGTTATTGCCATTGCAGATTATTTTCGTGTTTGTGCCGCGCCTGCGCGATGTCATTCCGATTTTTTATCACCGCATGATGTTGAAACTGCTCGGCGTGCGGGTGCGCACATGGGGCGCTGAGCCGATTAAGGGCGCGCTTTTGGTGTGCAATCATTTGTCTTGGTTCGACATTGTTTTAATTGGCTCGATTGCGCCTGTGTCTTTTGTTGCCAAAAAAGAAGTGAAAACTTGGCCGCTATTTGGCCTCTTGGCACAATTGCAGCGCACGGTTTTTGTTGACCGCCAACCGGGCCGCCATACGCTGACGACCAGCAATCAATTGGCCCGCCGCTTGGCCGCCAAAGACCGGCTGGTATTATTCCCCGAAGGCACCAGCACCGACGGTTTGCGGGTCTTGCCCTTTAAGTCATCTTTATTTGCCTCAGTTGAGCGGCAAGCTCAGCCCGTGCAAGTGCAGCCAATGAGCATGGCATTTAGCGATTTGTGCAATATTGCCATGGGCCGTCGACAGCGCCAGACTTATGCATGGGTCGGCGATGTAGCGTTTTTGCCGCATTTACTGTCGATTTTCGGCACGCCCCCGCTGACCGTGGATATTGTCTTCCACCCGCCTTTAGCTGGTGCGGATATGGCCGATCGCAAATCCATGGCGCGGGCCAGCGAGCAAGTCGTGCGCAATGGTCTCGACGATATTTTGTGCCGACGCCTTGCCGCCAATGCGGAAAACCGCTAAGCCAAGCAAGATGATCGAGGAACAGAAAATATCGGCAGTCGAGTCGCGCAACACAAAGAAGTGTTACATCAAGACTTATGGATGCCAGATGAATGTCTATGACAGCGAGCGCATGGCTGAGGCCTTGGCGCTGTCTGGCTATCAGCAGGTTGAAACCGCTGATGATGCCGATATGGTCATTTTGAACACTTGCCATATTCGTGAAAAAGCGGTGCAGAAAGTCTATTCCGATATTGGTCGCATCAAGCCATTAAAAAAGAAAAAAGACGATATGGTGATTGCTGTCGCCGGCTGTGTGGCGCAAGCGGAAGGGGCTGAGATTATCGCCCGCGCGCCCGTCGTGGATATGGTATTTGGCCCGCAAACGTTTCAGCAATTGCCCGATATGTTGCAAGAAGTTCATGCCCTGCGCGCCAAGGGCAAAAAACCGCGTTTGGTGCGCACTGAGTTTCCGGCGGCGGAAAAATTTACCGCGCTGAAATCCGTCACCCGTGCGCCCATCACCCGCAGTCCCAGTGCTTTTGTGACAGTGCAAGAGGGCTGCGATAAATTCTGCACATTTTGCGTTGTGCCCTATACGCGCGGCGAAGAAGTCTCGCGGCCAACGGCAGATATTATCGCTGAAACGCAAGCCTTGGTAGATCAGGGCGTGTGCGAGGTCACGCTTTTGGGGCAAAATGTCAACGCTTGGCAGGATCGCCAAAGCGGGTTGCGGCTTGACGGTCTGCTTGAGCAATTGGGGGCGATTGCTGGTATTGAACGCTTGCGTTTCACCACCAGCCATCCGCGCGATATGGATGAGGCATTGATTGCCGCACATGGCAATAACCAAAAGCTCATGCCTTATTTGCATCTTCCGGTGCAGGCTGGCTCGGACAATATTCTTACGGCGATGAACCGCAAACATAGTGCGGCTGACTATATTGAGCTGGTCGCTCGTTTCCGCGCCGTGCGTCCGGATATTGCCCTATCGTCAGATTTCATTGTCGGTTTTCCCGGCGAAAGTGACGCTGATTTTGATGCCACTATGGCGCTGATCGAGCAGGTAACCTATGCGCAGGCTTATTCGTTCAAATATTCGCCGCGTCCGGGCACGCCAGCGGCCGAGGATGAGCGACAAGTCGACGAGGCGGTTAAGACCGCCCGTTTGCATCATTTACAAAATTTGCTGAATGAGCAGCAGCGGGCTTTTAATGAGGCGCAAGTTGGCAATATCTTGCCTGTATTGTTCGACAAGCCGAGCAAGAAAAGCGGTCAAATGTCGGGCCGCAGCCCTTATTTGCAAACTGTGCATGTCACCATGGATGAAGCGATTATGGAGTCGGTGCGCGGACGGATTTTGCCGGTCGCCATCAGTGCCGCCCATAATAATAGTTTGAGCGGGCATTTGAGCGATGGCGATTAATCTGTGCCAAAGCCGCATGGGCTTTTAAGGCTTGCCTAATGAGCAAAATTTATCGATAATTTCAGTTAGATGGTGATTTTAATATCTAAATTAGAATTCAGCGAGGTGGCCTCTTGAGCCGCCCAATTGATCAAACGGTTACGGCCCGAAACAATACCGATGCCAAATTGGTTCTTGAATTCGATAATAATCGTCTGCTCCCCGAGCTTTACGGTGCTTATGGCGCGCATTTGACGCGTATCGAAGAGGCATTGGACGTGTCTTTGGTCAATCGCGGCAATCAAGTGTTCGTCACCGGTGAAGCGCAAGCCTGCGGGCGCGCCGAATTAGTGTTGAACACACTCTATCATCACTTGCAGCGCGGTGCTGAAGTGACGCGCGGCGATGTTGACGGGGCCTTGCGCCTCAGCCTTGACTCATTTGTCACGACCCCTTCTTCAACAATAGGAAAAACTATGAGCAAAAGCGAAACGCCGTCAAAAGCCAGCCGCAAATCTGGTAGCGGGGCAAATGTAAAACGTCTCGGCGATATGACGGCCATTCGCACACATCGGCGCGAAGTGCTGCCGCGCTCACCGACGCAAGCGGCCTATATTAACGCGCTGATGAACCGCGAATTGGTCGTCGGCACAGGCCCAGCCGGGACGGGTAAAACCTATTTGGCGGTGGCGGCCGCTGCCGCCATGTTGGTCGACGGCAAAGTCGATCGGATTATTCTATCGCGCCCAGCGGTTGAAGCCGGTGAAAGCCTCGGCTTTTTGCCGGGCGATATGCGCGACAAAGTCGACCCCTATTTGCGCCCGCTTTACGACGCGCTTTATGACATGTTGCCCGGCCCACAAGTGACGCGGTCACTGGAGTCGGGTGAAATTGAGATTGCCCCATTGGCCTTCATGCGTGGCCGCACATTGAGCAATTCATTTGTCATTCTCGACGAGTCTCAAAATGCCACGCCAATGCAGATGAAAATGTTCTTAACCCGTATGGGTGAAAATTCGCGCATGGTCATTACGGGTGACCCTAGTCAGATTGATTTGCCATTTGGCGCCAAATCGGGCCTCAAAGACGCGCTTGAAATTTTGCCAAAAGTGAAGGGTGTGGAGATTATCGAATTTGGCGAAGAGGATGTGGTGCGTCATGATTTGGTGACACGCATCGTGAAAGCCTATAATAAACGCGACACAGTTTTGCCGGCCCATAATCAACGGCGCCATAAACCGGCTGCGCCAAAGCCAACCAAAGAGCCTTCACGAGAAGTTGACAATGATGAAAAATAATAACCAACAATCCGCTGTGCTGAGCGACGATCCGGAGCCTGACAGTCCGGCCGATAAGCTGACGATTGACACCAGTGTCGCCGAAACACGCTGGCAGCCCTTGGTTGCCGATTTACACACACATGGACAATTTGTCTGGCAGGCGCTGGCGCTGCCGGCTTGTGAATTGAGCCTTGTGCTGGAAAATGATGCCGCCGTGCAACAGTTGAACCAAAGCTATCGTGGTAAAGATAAGCCGACCAATGTTTTGTCTTTTCCGGCTTTGGACTTCGCGCAACCGGCGACGGCAGATGATTTTCCAGCGCCGCCGATTTTGCTTGGCGATATTATTATGGCCTATGAAACCGTGGCCCGCGAAGCGGCGGAAGCCGGCGTGAGCTTGTCTGATCATGCGCGGCATTTATTAACCCACGGCCTGTTACATTTGATTGGCCATGACCATCAAGAAGAAGCGCAAGCCACGCATATGGAACAATTGGAAGTCAGCCTTTTGGCACAATGCGGCATTGCTGACCCTTATCTTAATTCGACTTCGGGAGACCCCTCATGAGTTCGTCAACCCCTTCTAATAGCCCGTTCTGGGCCCGTTGGTGGAGCCAGATTTTTGGCTCGAGCGAGGGTAGCGTGCGCGAGAGCATTGAAGATGTTTTGGGCGATAGCGCGGCCGGTGAAGAAGATGGATTCTCGCGCGAAGAGCTACATATGCTGCGCAATTTATTGGGCTTTCGCGACGTGCGCATTGAACACGTCATGGTGCCGCGGGCTGATATTGAAGCGACAGAAATCGAAAGCCCTCAACGCCAGGTGCTGGCCCAATTCGCTGATTGCGGTCACTCGCGTATGCCGATTTACCGCGACACATTAGACCAACCGCTGGGCATGCTGCATGTGAAAGACTTAATGTCGGCCATGCATGAAAATGACGATATCAATGATATTGATGTGCATCGTCTTATTCGGCCGGTGATTTTCGTGCCACCCTCCATGCCAGCCATTGACCTTCTGCTGAAAATGCAAGCAACGCATAGCCATATGGCTTTGGTGATTGACGAATATGGCGGCACTGATGGCTTGGTGACGATTGAAGATTTGATCGAAGAAATCGTCGGTGACATTGAAGATGAGCATGACGAAAACGGGGCGAGTTTATTGCGCCAAGAAAGCGCTGGTCATTGGCGCGCGCAAGCCCGCGTGACAGTGGCTGAGCTGGAAGAGAAATTGGCTCTGCCATTTTCCAATGACGCTGACTTTGAGGATATTGACACGCTCGGCGGTCTGGTTTTTGCGATTGCAGGACGCGTGCCCGAGCGCGGCGAAATGATTAGCTATCAATTTGAGGATGGTTGCGAGGTTGAATTCGTCATTCGTGACGGCGACCCTCGACGGATTAAAATCGTCGACATTAAAAGCCGTCCTGCACCGGAACAATGATAACACGCTGGCGTCAGCTTAGCCTGCGGCACCCGTATTGGATGGCTTTGATTTTGGGGGCCGCCATGCCGCTGGCCTATGCGCCGTTTGGTCTTTTGCCAATTTTTTATCTCAGTTTCGCCACGGTTTTCTATCTGGCATTTGTCCATCGCCAATCGCCAAAGCAATTATTCATCATCGGCTGGCTGTTTGGCTTTGGGCAGTTTTTCACCGGCCTATATTGGCTGGGTGAGGCGTTTTTGGTCGATGCCGAAGTGTTTCTTTGGCTTCTGCCTTTTGCCGTCACCCTATTACCGGCTGGTTTGGGGCTTTTTCCGGCGCTGGCTCTGGGCGTTTTCGGCATTAGTTTAAAAGCCCTGCGGCAACAACCGACACGTCTTGTCGCGCTGATTTATCTGGCCGTGCTGCTGGCGCTCGCCGAATATTGCCGCGCTAATATTTTAACTGGCCTGCCGTGGAACCTGCCATCAATGGCTTGGGGCAGTTGGCTCTATTTAGCTCAGCCGACCAATATGCTGGGGGTTCACGGCCTTGGGCTGATGGCCTTGCTCAGCGCGGTGTTTCTGGTCAGCCGCGCCAGAGGCATGCCGCTGGTCAGCGCCGCCCTATTTTTATCTGCCTTTATTTACTCGGCTGTTGTGCTTGCTGGCAGCGAGGCCCAGCGCGCTGATCGTTCTGGCTTGTCGATTTTATTGGTTCAGCCCAATTTGGATCAGCAAGAGAAATGGCAAGATGACAAACGCCGCGCCAATATTGATTAGACCTTTCAGGTCACATTGGCGGGTTTGAAGGCGGCGCCGAAGACGCAATTAATTATTTGGCCGGAGACCGCCATACCAGCTTTGATTGATGAAACGCCGTGGTTTGGCGACGCCTTACGGGCTGAGCTGCCGCATGCCGATGTGCATCTCATGACTGGCGCTGTTCGGCGGCAAACAATTAATGGCAAAACCGTCTATTTTAACGCCGCCATGTTGTGGCGCGGTGATGGCCAACTTTTGCAGCGCAGCGATAAACATCAGCTCGTGCCGTTTGGAGAATATTTGCCCATGCAGGGTTTGCTTGAAGCCATTGGCCTGCAGCAATTGACAAAATTGCGCGGCGGCTATGAGGCCGGGCCTCCGGCGGCGCGTTTTGGCAATCAGGTGATACCGACTGTGGCGCCCCTGATTTGCTATGAGGCGATATTTCCCTTGCTAACCGATGCGGCTGAGCGGCCGGCTTGGCTGGCCAATATGACCAATGATGGTTGGTTTGGCAAAAGCATTGGGCCGCGCCAGCATTTGGCACATGTGCGGCTGCGCGCCATTGAACAAGGGCTGCCATTGGTGCGCAGCGCCAATACGGGTATTTCTGCGGCCTTTGATGGTCATGGACGGCTATTGGGTGCTTTGCCGCTGGGCCAAAGTGGCACGCTGAGTGTCAATCTGCCCAAGCCATTATCTCTCGGCCTCTATGCGAAATTTGGCGACACGGTTTTTTTCGCCTTATGCCTCTTGCTCATGGGGCTGATTGGCTTGGCCATGCGTGGGGCGCGTAGCGGCTAAAAATCCGTTGCGGTCTGTGGCCGACTAACGCATAGTTAAGGTGTTCTTGATAATAATAAAAAAGGAACATGCCGATGCCTCGGAAGAAACAACATGAAATAGATGCATATATTGGCTCGCGCGTGCGCTTGCGCCGGTTGATGCTGCAAATGAGTCAAGAAGCGCTCGGTGAAGAGCTGGCTCTGACTTTTCAGCAGGTTCAAAAATATGAAAAAGGCATTAACCGGATTTCAGCCAGTCGGCTTTTCGAGCTGGCCACGGCGCTCAGAGTGCCCGTGAGTTATTTCTTTGACGGGCTGAAACCCACCAGTCAACCCAATGAATATGGCGCGTTTCAAGAAGACAATCCGATGGCACCCTATCTTGATTTTGTTTCAAGCGGCGAAGGCGTGCAGCTCAATCAAGCTTATCTGCAAATAGAAGATGGTGAGACGCGGCGCAAACTCCTAGCAATGGTTGAGGATATCGCCCGCGTTTCCAATGAAGAAAAGTCCTAACTTGACCAAAGCGGCTGCAACTGCGAAAACACTTCCAACTTTTAACCCTGGAGTTTGCAACATGCCGCGCCAATCATATATTTTCACCAGTGAATCTGTATCCGAAGGGCATCCCGATAAAGTCTGCGACCGGATTTCCGACAGTGTTCTTGATGCCTTTTTGGCTCGTCAATCTGACGCCCGCGTGGCGGTTGAAACGCTGACGACAACGAATTTGATTGTTTTGGCTGGCGAAGTGCGCCCCGATGGTTTGGTATCGGCGGAAGAAATGGAAGCCATTGCCCGCGCCGCCGTCAAAGATATTGGCTATGAGCAGGATGGTTTTCATTGGCAAAATGCCGAAGTGCAAGTCCGCGTTCATGCGCAATCAGCGCATATTG
>JAYOCI010000053.1:10331-11700 GCA_038105345.1 Rhodobiaceae bacterium | reverse complement strand
TAATTGCTCTTGGCTTGGCGTATCAATCCCGTAGAAATCTGGATGGGTGATCGGCGGCGCAGCAATGCGCATATGCACTTCCGTTGCACCAGCATCGCGCATCATTTGCACGATTTTGACCGAGGTCGTGCCACGCACAATCGAGTCATCAATCAGAATAACCCGCTTGCCTTCGACATGAATGCGATTGGCATTATGTTTCAGCTTCACAGAAAAAGCCCGAATAGATTGTTGCGGCTCAATAAAGGTGCGGCCGACATAGTGATTGCGAATAATGCCAAGCTCAAATGGAATGCCGGATGTTTCGCCAAAGCCAATAGCTGCAGGCACGCCGCTATCGGGCACTGGAATAACCACATCGGCATCAACATGGCTCTCTGATGCCAATTGGCGGCCAAAGGCTTTGCGGCATTCATAGACGCTGCGCCCGCCAACCATACTGTCGGGGCGCGAGAAATAAATATATTCGAAAATGCACGGACGCGCTTCCATCGGCGGGAAGGGTTTGTGGCTCTCGAGACCTTTTTCGGTGATGACGACAATTTCACCATTTTCGACTTCGCGGATAAATTTGGCGCCAATAATATCCAGCGCACATGTTTCCGAGGCGAGCAAATAATGGCCGTCCAATTGGCCAATCACCAGTGGACGAATACCCAATGGGTCGCGCGCGCCAATGAGTTTTTTATTGGTCAGCACGACTAATGCATAGGCGCCTTCGATTTGGAACAAAGCATCGGTGAAACGAGCCAGCGTATTGACCCGTTTCGAACGGGCGACTAATTGCAAAATCGTTTCCGTGTCGGATGTTGATTGGAAAATAGAGCCGCTTTTGACCAGCTCATCGCGCAAGGATAGCGCATTGGTCAAATTGCCATTATGGGCAATGGCGAAGCCGCCGCCGGCCAAATCGGCAAATAATGGCTGCACATTGCGTAAAATTGTGCCGCCCGTCGTCGAATAACGCACATGGCCAACCGCTGCGCTACCGGTCAATTGATCGAGCACGCTGGCTTTGGTGAAATGCTCACTGACCAAGCCCAAGCGGCGTTCGGCGAAAAAGTTTTTGCCGTCAAATGTAACAATACCAGCCGCTTCTTGGCCGCGGTGCTGAAGCGCGTGCAAACCCAGTGCCGTCAAAGCTGCGGCATCGGGATGTCCAAAAATACCAAAAACGCCACATTCTTCACGCAGACGATCATCTTGGGATGTGTCTGTACTCATTCGACCCCCTCCGAATTACGGATTAAACGCTCCATCGAGTTACGCTCGGTCTGTTTATAGCCTGTGTCTGCGGCGCTGTCTCGTGTTTCATTCGGCTGTTCTGTTGATTGTTGCGTTGTCGCATCAAGCATTTGCGAGCCGACCC
>JAYOCI010000053.1:8536-10321 GCA_038105345.1 Rhodobiaceae bacterium | reverse complement strand
CGTTCTGCCGCCGGATTATCGGTAAACATGCCGTCAATATTGGAAATATTGAGCGGCAGGCGATCCAGCGGAACAAAGGTGACCAATAGTTTGGTGCCGGTCTGTAAGAGCGGCCGCACTTGCGCGTCGGCGATCCAATCTGGGTGGTCTTTTTCTGGCATGACCAAGACCAAGACAAAATAGGCGAGGCAGGCAATGACCATGCCGCGCAACGTTCCAAAAATAATGCCTAATGTGCGATCCAACATGCCGATTGAGCTGGATTTCAGCGTTCGGGCGAAGGCATTGGCGGCAAAGGAAAAAACCACGAGAACAAAGATAAAGACCAGCAGCATGGAGCCAATATTAACGACCCAAGCAATGTCTATGTAATTGGCCATTAAGGGCTTCAGCAGGGGGCCAAAATAAATCGCCGCATAGGCGGAAACCACCCAGCCAGCGATGGATAAAACTTCCTTCGTGAAGCCGCGCATCAGCGATAAGGCGGCCGACACAAATAATACGGCGAAAATCACATAATCGAGCGCGAGTAAATCCATGTACTTTACCTAACATGAGTCGAGGTTAATGACCGCCGGAAACTCCCAATGCCGCAATCAGGCTGGCCAGATCTTCAATCGGTTTGATTTTCATTTTGGCGTTTTCCGTGTTCTTACTGGCCGGTGATGCATAGGCGGTTTCAAAGCCCAATTTAGCCGCCTCTTTCAGACGCACGCTATGCTGCGTCACCGGACGCACAGCACCTGACAGGCTGATCTCGCCAAATACCACGCTCTGGGCCGGTATTGGCTTGCCACTGAGCGACGAAATAAGCGCCGCGGCGACGGCTAAATCAGCGGCTGGTTCGTTAATCCGTAAGCCACCTGCAACATTCAAGAAAACATCGCGCCCTGCAAATGACAGACCGCAGCGGGCTTCAAGAACCGCTAAGACCATGGAAAGCCGATTGCTGTCCCAGCCGACGACCGCCCGTCGCGGTGTGGCCAATGAGGAGGGCGCGGCCAGCGCTTGAATTTCGACCAGCAGCGGTCGCGTGCCTTCAATGCCGGCAAAAACAGCCGCGCCGGGCACATTATCGTCGCGCCCTTCGAGGAAGAGGGCTGATGGATTTTGCACTTCGACCAGCCCCTCTGATTGCATTTCAAAAACCCCAATCTCATGGGCCGGGCCAAAGCGATTTTTAATCGCGCGCAAAATTCTGAATTGGTCGCCGCGGTCGCCTTCGAAATAAACTACCGTGTCGACCATATGCTCAAGCACGCGCGGCCCAGCGATTTGCCCATCTTTGGTGACATGGCCAACTAGCACCAGGGCGGCATCATTCTTTTTGGCAAAATGAATAAGCTCTTGGCCAGCCACGCGCACTTGGCTGACCGTGCCGGGCGCGGCTTCAATGGCCGGCGACCACATGGTTTGAATCGAGTCAATCACCACAAGCGCTAAATCTTTTTGCCCCGATAGGGTTTTGCAAATATCGGCCACATTGGTTTCCGCAGCCAGTTCAACCGGTGCGTCGGCAACCCCGAGACGTGTGGCCCTCATACGTAATTGGGCCAAGGCCTCTTCGCCGGAAATGTAAATCACCCGTCCGCCGGATTTTCCCAGACTGGCGACAGCTTGTAGCAATAGGGTGGATTTACCAATCCCCGGGTCGCCACCGATCAATGTTGCTGAACCGGGCACTAAACCGCCGCCTAAAACGCGGTCAAATTCATTAATGCCAGTTTTTCTGCGTTCCGGCTCGGCGTCATTGCCGGCCAAAGAGGTGAGGGTGATGGCTTGCCC
>JAYOCI010000053.1:0-8526 GCA_038105345.1 Rhodobiaceae bacterium | reverse complement strand
CAATTATTACATACGAAATTACTTTGACTGCGCGCCATTAACCTTCTCCACCAGCGGCACTAATCTGCTGGCCTTCCACTTCAATCGGCCCGTCGGGGCGGCCATTGACGAATTGTAATAAAAACGGGTCATCCGAGGCGGCCAGTTCTTCGGCATTGCCGTGCCAAATAATTTCGCCTTTATAGAGCAGGGCGGTTTTGTCAGCGATGGCCCGCACGCTGGTCATATCATGGGTAATGGTCAGCGTCGTCGACCCCAATTCTTGCACGCAATCGCGTATCAAATGGTTGATGACATCGGTCATAATCGGGTCGAGACCGGTGGTCGGCTCATCGAAGAAGATAATCTCAGGTTTGCTGGCAATGGCGCGGGCCAAGCCGACGCGCTTGTGCATACCGCCCGACAAGGCGGCCGGGTAGAGGTCAAGCAATTCCGGCCCCAGCCCAACAAGCGCAAGGCTATCGACGGCTTGGTCGCGGGCGTCGGCTTCGGTGAAGCCTTGGTTTTGTATGGCTTGAAAAGCAACATTGCGCCAGACCGGCAGACTGTCGAACAGGGCGCCATTTTGAAACAACATGCCCATTTGAGCGTCAATAGATTGACGCTGCGCTCTGGCCAAACCGATGGTTTCTGTGCCGTCTATTTTAATCGACCCTTGTTCAGGGCGTAACAGGCCCAGAATGGATTTCAGCATTACTGATTTGCCGCTGCCAGAGCCACCAATCACCACTAATGATTGGCCCTCATCGACGGATAAATTGACCCCGCGCAAAACCTTTTTTGTCCCGAAGGTTTTGTGAACATTGCTGAGGGTGATTTTTTCGTTCATGCAGAAAACAAAAGTGAGGTCATGAGATAATTGGCGGCCAAAATCAAAATCGATGCGGTGACCACCGCATTTGTCGTCGCGCGCCCGACGCCTTGCGCACCACCTCTTGAGTAATAGCCATTGTAACAGCCCATTGTGGCAATGATGAAGCCGAAGATCAGCGCTTTGATCAGGCCTGAGCTGATATCGTCAAAGGTCAGAAAATTAATCGTGCGCTGCACATAAATGGCGGCATTAAAGCCAAATGATTGGGTGGACACAACAAAGCCGCCAAAGATGCCGATAATGTCGGCAATCAGCGCCAATATGGGCATGCATAAAGTGGCCGCAATCACCCGCGGCGCAACCAGATATTTGAATGGGTCGGTCGACAATGTGGTCAGCGCATCAATTTGTTCAGTGACCCGCATAGTGCCGATTTCGGCAGCAATCGCGGCGCTGACCCGACCGGCCAGCATGAGCCCGCCAAACACTGGCCCCAATTCGCGTGTGATGCCAAGCGCGACAATGGTCGAGACGATGGTCTCAGAATTGAATTGATTGCCGCCATAATAGATTTGAATGGCCAAAGCGCCGCCGGTGAAAAATGATGTGAGGGCAACGACGGGCAAGGATAGATAGCCAATGCGAATAATTTGCTGGCCAATCATGCGGAAATAAAACGGCCCCCGAACTACCGCCTTGCCAGTTTCGGCGATGAAAAGGCTCAGGCGTCCAGCTTGTGCGAAAAAGCCAATAAAAAAGCGTCCAATGGTTGCAAATGCGGTCACGTGTTTCCCCGTTTGCCCTCTTAGATGGGCGCTTATTGGTCAATCCAAATACGTTTATAGCGGCTTCCGAGGCTGGTGAGAAGCTCATATGAGATGGTCTGTCCGATTTCGGCTAATTGATCAATCGTTTGATGCGGGCCGAATATTTCGACCAGCGTATCAACGGCGGGCAGGGTGGCAAAATTAGTCAAATCAATGGCCAGACTATCCATTGAGATACGCCCCAGAATCGGCGCTGGCTGACCGTCAATCATCAGGCTGGCTTTATTCGGCTGGTGATTGCTGAAATGTCGCGTAAAACCGTCGCCATAGCCCAATGCGACAATGCCGATTTGCATTTCATGTGGCGCGATGAAACTGGCGCCATAGCCGACAGTGTCGCCAATTGATAGCGCACGGGTTTGCAGCAAAGGAGCGTGCAATTGCACGACAGGCGCGAGGGCCGTGTCATCCCGATTGGCACTGCCGCCGTAAAGACTAATGCCCGGGCGGGTCATGTCGAATAAATAGGCCTCGCCCAACATCACACCGCCAGAGTTGGCCAGTGAAGCGGGGGCGGCGGGCAATTGTTTGCGCATATGCAAAAAACGCTCCAATTGCGCCCGATTCATCGGGTTGTCAGCCTCGTCGGAACAGGCCAAATGACTGGCAATTAAGCTCAATGTCCAGCCATTGAAATAGTCGCTCTTCTGCGCCAAATCCGCGACCTCAATCTCGCTGAGGCCGAGGCGATTAAAGCCTGTGTCAACGAAAAGCGCGGCTGGCAATGCGGTGTTATGCGCCACGCAATGAGCCTGCCAAGCTTTGACTTGCGAGAGCGAAATCAAACATGGACGCAAATTAGCAGCGGCGAAATCAGCGGCGGCACCCGTTGGCAGGCCGTTGAGAACATAAATCACCACATCCGGCAAAAGAGCGCGTAAATCCAGCGCTTCTTGGGTTTGGGCGACGAAAAAGCTTCGGCAACCAGCCGCGTAAAGCGCCGGTGCGACTTGCGCAAGGCCGAGGCCATAAGCATCAGCTTTGACCACACAGGCGGTTTCTGCCGCGCCTGATTTATCTTTCATTGTGAGATAATTGGCGCGCAGGGCCGCCAAATTTATCGTGACCTGACCACCATCAAGGGATGACCCGCTGCGCATCAGTCAAACCGCTCAGGAAGTCTGTCATCCTCGATCAAATCAGAAAAGCGGGTGAAGCGGTCCTCAAAGGCCATTTTCGCAGTGCCGGTCGGGCCATGGCGGTTTTTGCCAATAATGACCTCAGCCGTGCCATCTACTAAATTCATCCGTTCTTGCCAGAGCATAAACTCTTCCGTGCCTTCATTTGGTTTTTCGCGCATCAAATAATAGGGCTCGCGATAAACAAACATCACAATATCGGCATCTTGCTCGATAGAGCCCGATTCCCGCAAGTCCGATAATTGTGGCCGTTTGTCGTCGCGCGCCTCGACTTGCCGCGAAAGCTGCGACAGCGCAATGATTGGCACATTTAATTCTTTCGCCAGCGCTTTCAGCCCTTGGGTAATCTCGCTGACTTCCTGCACCCGACCATCGCCACCACGCGCTGATGAGGCACGCACTAATTGCAGATAATCGACAATAATCAACCCCAGCCCATGCTGGCGTTTCAAGCGTCGCGCACGAGCCGAAAGTGTGGCAATCGGAATGGCGCCCGTATGGTCAATAAATAGCGGCGCATCGCTCAAATCATGGGCCGACTTCACCAGGCGGGCATATTCATCTTCGTGAATTTCACCTTTACGTATATTGGAAGATGAAACCCCCGATTGCTCGGCCAACATACGCGTGGCGAGCTGATCAGCTGACATTTCAAGCGAGAAAAACCCGACGGTCGCGCCATCTTTGACCCGCACTTGGCCATCCGGTGTGGTTTCGACATTACCCGCTTTTTTGGCTTTCAAATAATTATTGGCGACAGTGAAGGCGATATTGGTCGCCAAGGCGGTTTTACCCATGGCGGGGCGTCCGGCAAGAATGAGCAAATCGCTTTCCTGCAAACCACCGAGCAAATCATCCAGACCTTGAAAGCCGGAAGACAGGCCTGACAAATTGCCTTCGCGCTGATAGGCGCGCTCGGCCATTTCAATGGCGCCGCTGAGCGATTGGTCAAAGGACATAAAGCCCGCATTATGCGTGCCTTTTTCGGCGATTTCGTAAAGCGCTTGTTCGGCCTTGTCGATTTGACGCTCAGGACTATCGTCAATGTCGCTGTCAAAAGCATCGCCAATCATTTCTTCGCCGACAATGATCAGCTCGCGTCGAATGGCCAAATCATAAATGGTTTTGCCATATTGACGGGCATTGGAAATGGTCGTCGCATTACTGGCCAGACGCGCCAAATAAGAGGTGCCGCCAAGCTCGGCCAAGCCCTCATCCATTTCCAGATAGGTTTTTAGTGTTACCGGCGAGGCGAGATTACCATTGCCGATGAGCTTGCAGATGGCTTCATAAATTCTTTGATGGACAGGATCAAAAAAATGCTTTGCTAACAGGAAGTTAGCGATTTGATCGAGGGCATCATTATTGATGAGCAAAGCCCCTAAAAGGCCTTGTTCTGCCTCAATATTATGCGGCAATTGGCGATAATCAGTGTGCGTTTCAGACGCAGGGATTTGAGCAATCGGACTTTCCATGCGACCCACTGTAATTGGCTGATTAGGGCGACGCCAGATAAAAGAAAGGGCCGCCAAATATAAAATCTGGCGGCCCTGTTAATAGTGGGGAAAACTTGCGCGATTAATCTTGCTTCGCGTCTTCTTCCTCAGTTTCAGCAGGCGTCTCAGCTTCTTCAGCTTCGACTGCTTCTGCTTCTACTTCTTCTTCTACTTCTTCTTCAACGAGCTCGGCGGCCTCATCGGCAACGTCAACGCTGACGCCTTCTTCGAACACTTCTTCGACAGCCAAAGTTGCGCCATCGTCTTCAGCACCTGGCTCGGCGGTCACATCTTCGCCAGCTTCTTGACGCTCAGCTTCATCTTCTGTGCGTGCGACATTGATGATAACGCGGCTTGAAACTTCAGGGTGCAAGGTAATGGATACACTGTGCAGGCCGAGGGTTTTAATCGGCTGATCAATGGCCACTTGATTGCGGGCGACGTCAAAACCACCGGCAGTCAAAAGCTCGCCAATATCGCGTGGCGTCACTGAACCATAAAGCTGACCCGTGTCGCCTGACTGGCGGATAATCACAAAATGATGGCCGTCCAGCTTATCATGAACAGCTTCGGCTTCTGCGCGGCGTTCAAGATTGCGGGCTTCCAGTTGCGCGCGCTCTGTTTCAAAGCGGGCTAGATTAGATTTATTGGCACGAAGGGCCTTGCCTTGAGGCAGTAAAAAATTGCGGGCATAACCGTCTTTTACGGTGACCACATCACCCATTTGGCCAAGATTCGCAATGCGTTCTAATAACACAATCTGCATGAGTTTAACTCCTTATCCCGTTTCTAATCGGACGACTTGTCGGGGTTACGAGGCAGGCGACGAAAATTGAAACGCCCATCCAATAAACCCATTAGGCTGACGGGAATAATCACCCAGGCCGTCATGAGAAGGAAAAAATATAGCGCCGTCAAAAAAAACGCACGCCCTTTCCAGTGGCGGGAAATAGCATGAATAATCGCTAAACCCAACAAAAAATATGCACTCAACACAATCGCCGCTATGGTCAGCGCCAGCGTCGCCAGCCATCCGTCGAAAACCAAACCGGCAATAAGGCAAGCGGCAATGCCAAAGGTCAAATAAGTTGGCAAGGTCAGCGATTTATAATCCGGCGTCGGACGCAAATTGCGGGAAAAATAAACCGTGCCAGCTTGCGCGATTTGTAAACTCCCGAGCATTAAAATCGGCCAAGAGGCAAAGCCGCTAATCAACACCCAATTGGCAACACCGCTGATTTCATCCAATGTCGATGTGCCGTAAACCGCTTCTAATGTGGTCATGATTTCTGGCGATTGATACATGGTGTCGGCCAGTAATTTTGGTAGGCCGCCGGTATAGTCAGCAAAGCTGAGATAAAGCAAGACGGCGCCCGAGGCGACCATGATCAGCGCATCTTCAATGATAAAGCGCGGCGGATAAAACTGAAATTCACCCTGATGATCGGGATCGGGTCGAGACATCAGGGCGCGGCGGGTAAGCACCAGCGATGGCACAAGCAAAAACAGGGCTAGAACAAGGGCCATTGACGGCGACAGCAGAAAACCGGTCAGTAAAATGGCAAAAGCCGCTGCCAGTAACGCTTCAGCTAGCCCAAAGGCCAATCCGATAGCAGCTACTGGAACAACGGCAAATGGCAGTGTCACCACGCCAGCATAAAGAAGAAAGCTGGCAATGGCGGCAAAAGCACAACGAAGTGGGCGGGACTGGCTCATCACATCTTCTCGTTGAGAGCGTCCTTCGCCAACATCCTATTGTTCGACTGTGTAAGGCATGAGAGCCAAGTAACGGGCGCGTTTAATAGCCCGTGCCAACTCTCTTTGCTTTTTCGCCGAAACCGCAGTGATACGGCGTGGCACAATTTTGCCGCGCTCAGATACATAACGCTGCAAAAGGCGTGTGTCTTTATAATCAATAACCGGAGCATTCGGCCCAGCGAATGGGCATGACTTGCGGCGGCGACCAAATGGACGTCTTCCCTGGCTCATTCTGCTTCTCCTTCTAAATCACTGGCACCACGACGCGGTGTGCGGCGGTCGTCACGGTTTTTATTGCGCATTTGAACTGACTCTTCAGTCTCATGCGCATCAACCCGCAAAGTCAGGTGACGGATAATGTCATCATTCAAGCTGATGCGGCGTTCCATTTCGGCAACGGCAGCGTGGTCAGCTTCAATGTTCAATAGTGAGTAATGACCCTTGCGGTTTTTCTTCACCCGATAGGCCAGTGATTTCAAACCCCAATATTCATTTTTGGTAATTTTACCGCCATTTTCTTCCAAAATAGCCGTAATCATATCGGTCAGACCTTCGACCTGCTGGGTCGAAATATCTTGCCGTGCAATAAAGATATGCTCGTATAGAGCCATAGCTTCTCTCCTTTTCTGTCGGCGCCGAGCCCCTGGCGAGCACTTATCTACCCGAAGGGAGAAGCTCACAAGTAACGCGAGAGCGGAGACAAGGGACGCGGACGATTCCGAATAATCAGTTCTCTTGGCGTGCAAAAGATGATTACCTGTCCTTTCAGCCTCCGGCCGAATTAACAGCAGGGTGATACACGTTTATGCTGGGCTTGGCAAGGGGCAATCAAGGCTGTAAACACACCATGACTCAGCTTAAAAACAAGCAAAAGGAGACAGCATATGGGACAGACATTTATTTTTCCGGGACAGGGCAGTCAAGCTGTCGGCATGGGGCGCGACTTGGCGCAAAATTATGCTGAGGCGCGCGAAGTATTTGAGGCTGTCGACGAGGCATTGGGGCAAAAGCTCAGCAGTCTGATGTGGGAGGGGCCAGAAGATGAGCTAACCCTCACGGAAAATGCGCAGCCAGCCTTGATGGCTGTTTCCATGGCGGTGGTGCGCGTGCTTGAGGCGCGTGGCAAATCAATAGCCGATAGCGCCTCTTATTTAGCTGGCCATAGTCTGGGTGAATATGCCGCCCTAACAGCCGGTGGCGCTTTAAAGCTGGAAGATACAGCGCGCTTGCTGAAATTGCGGGGCCAAGCCATGCAACGGGCGGTGCCGGTTGGGGTTGGGGCGATGGCCGCTCTTTTGGGATTGGATTTCGACGCCGTGATTGCGATTGCCGCGGCCGCCAGCAGTGATGACGAAATCGTCGGCGCGGCGAATGATAATGCGAATGGGCAAGTGGTGATTTCAGGCCATGCGGCGGCAGTTGAGCGGGCCATTGAACTGGCCAAAGAGGGCGGCGCCAAACGCGCGATGCCATTGCCTGTCAGTGCGCCTTTCCATTGCGCGCTGATGCAGCCAGCCGCCGATGAAATGCAGGCGGCTTTGGCAGAGGTTGATATTCAAACGCCATGTGTGCCTATTATTGCGAATGTAACGGCCGCCCCCGTCAGTGATCCTGACACTATTCGTCAACTGCTTGTCGAGCAGGTTACGGGTTCTGTGCGTTGGCGTGAGTCGATGATTTGGTTGGCCGAAAATCAGGCCGGCGATTTGTTGGAGTTGGGTAGCGGCAAAGTGCTGACAGGCATGGCGCGTCGCATTGACGAGCGCTTAAGCGCCAAAGCCCTGAATACAGCGGAAGATATTGAAGCATTTTTGGCTGATTAAGCCGAAGTTTGAAAGGAAAACCATGTTTGATCTCAGTGGAAAAACGGCCCTTGTCACCGGCGCTTCTGGCGGCATTGGTCGCGATATTGCCAAAACGTTACACGCCGCAGGTGCGAATGTGGGTCTGGCCGGCACGCGGCAAGCCGTATTGCAAGAATTAGCTGATGAAATGGGTGACGGGGCGCATGTGCTAGTCGCCGATCTATCCACCAGCGATGGCACGGCGGCGCTGGCAGCGGCGGCGGAAGAGGCGCTCGGCAGTGTTGACATTCTGGTCAATAATGCCGGTATCACCCGCGATAATCTGGCCCTGCGCATGAAAGATGAAGATTGGGATGCCGTCTTGGCGGTTAATCTGACGTCGAGCTTTCAGCTCATTCGCGCGGTCATGCGCGGCATGATGAAACGCCGTCACGGACGTATTATCGGCATTACCTCGGTCGTGGGTGTGACGGGTAATCCGGGGCAGGCCAATTATGCCGCCACCAAAGCGGGCATGATTGGTATGAGCAAATCATTGGCGCAAGAAGTGGCCAGTCGCAATATTACCGTTAATTGCGTGGCGCCTGGATTTATCGCCACGCCAATGACAGATGTGTTGAGTGATGAGCAAAAGGCTGCCATGTCGAGTGCCATTCCGGCGGGGCGTCTGGGCTCAGGTGATGACAT
>JAYOCI010000052.1:0-11717 GCA_038105345.1 Rhodobiaceae bacterium | reverse complement strand
TAAAGCGCCTTTTGCAGGGTTATAGCCGCCGCCCGTTGGGATGGTGACTGACCCTCAACTTTCAATGCCGGCAGCAGCTCAGCCAGAGCCTGCCGGCATTTTTTGTTTTCCGCCTCATCAATCAATAATTCTGCAATCGCCGGTGTGATGGCATCAGCCGTGCAGCGGCTTTGCAAAAACTCTTGCATGACCGGCTTATCCAGAATGAGATTGGTCAGCACTGTGCTCGGCACTTGCATAATGCGCACCACCAGATCACCAAACCAACCCATATTATAAGCGCCAATCGTCGGCAGACCAGCAAGCCCCAGCTCCAAGGTCGCCGTGCCGCAAGAAGCCAAAGCCGCACGGCTGGTCTTGAAAGCCGCGATTTTCTCAGCCTCATCATCAACCAATATTGGCTTAATCGGCCAATCAGCGGTCAATGTCGCGACCAATTCTCGGGTATGCGGCAAAACAGGAATCGCCAGTTTCAAATCTGGCAATTGCCGCACCAGACGCGTCACCACTTGACCAAATACGGGTGCCAATACTTTGATTTCGCTGAACCGACTGCCCGGCAGAACCGATAGCACCATATCCCGCGCCTTTAATTTGTGTTTTTTGCGAAAATCCGGCAAAGGCTCAAGCTGGCTCAAACGTTCAACCATAGGGTGACCAACAAAGTGACACGGCGGCCCTTGATTGGCGGCGAAAATTTCTGGCTCAAAAGGCAAAAACGCCATGACGGCATCAAAATAGGCGCGCATTTTTTTCGCCCGCCCGCGCCGCCATGCCCACACTTGCGGCGCCACATAACAAATAATCGGCAGCTCAGGCCGCTGTTTCTTCACCCGCTTTGCCACTCGGTGATTGAATTCAGGGCTGTCAATCAGCACTAAGACATCGGGCTGAACCTGCAAAATATGCGCCACTGCCGCATCGACGAGTTTGAATAATTTTGGCAGTTTTGGCAGGATTTCTTTCAGCCCCATTAAGGCAATCTCAGACATGGGGAATAATGAGTTTAAACCAAGAGCCTGCATTTTCGGCCCGCCGACACCCGACACGTGCAGATTATTTTGCTGTTGCTGCATCGCCCGCATTAAATCTGCGCCGAGCGCATCGCCAGAGGTTTCACCGGCAACAATGACAACGTGTTTTGCCTTTGTTTGTGGCTCAGTCATGTTTGGGCGCTTCTATGCCGTGCAAGAATAATCCCGCCTCATCGGCCGCCGCAATAGTGGCGGCAAGATCGTCGATGAGCGCACCGCCAGCCTCATAAACAATGCCAGCCATATGCGCTTGAGCCGCTAAGGCAATCGTCCGAGCGCCAATCGTCGGCATATCAACGCGGCGGTCTTGTTGCGGCTTTGGCATTTTAACCAGCACCCCAGACGGGGCCTCAGCCGTGCCGCGCAATTCTGGCGACAAATCGGCAATGCGGCGCAACATATTGTCAGTGCCTTCCGGCCCTTCAATGGCCAGCACCACACGGCGCGCGACCACCACACCTTGGCCAATATCAAGCCCGCCAATGGCGCAAATGACCTCCAAGCCCAAATCAATATCCGTCTGATGCGGGCCAATGGCATATTTGCCCTGCTGCCCCTGTGGCCCCAAAAGATCGCCTAAATAGGTTTCTGCCGATACCACAGTCAGCTCTTGGGTTTGGAAATAGCTGATGAGGGTTTTCAGTAATTGGTCATCGCCAAGCTGTCGGCCTTGGGTCACTTGTTCCAAAAACCACTGGCCGCCCTCATCAGTTTGCATAGTGGCAATATTCGGACGCTGCACAGCACCAATAATAATCAGCTCTTGGCAGCCAGCTTGTTTGAAAGCATCAGCCACTTGCTTAAAGGCACCCATGGCGATCCATTGATGGTCAAAGGCTTCAATGCCAGCATCTGCTTCGCCGGTTACACCGACCACAAAAACCGACCGCCCTGCTTGTTTTTGCGCCTGCGCAATGCGCAAGGGTAAAACCCCCTGTCCGGCGATGATTCCTAACGGTGCGGCACTCATGAGTGGCCTATTTCGATGACGGGAGGCTAAAGCCTCGCATTTGGTCGGCCTGCATAAAGGCGACGACATTTTGCACCAGAGGGGCATTTGGATAAGCCGCAGCGACATCGCGCACGCGCGACATTAAATCCCCCTCTTTGGACACGAAGACGGATTTGTATGCGGCGCGCAAATCATTGATTTCATCGCGGGCAAAACCGCGGCGCTTGAGACCCACTAGATTGAGACCAGAGATTTCCGCCCGATTGCCCTTGGCAATGCCATAGGGAATGATGTCTTCGTCAATCATCGCCCCGAAACCGACAAATGCGTGCTCGCCAATACGGCAGAATTGATGCACACCGACCAATCCGCCGATAATACCGAAGTCGCCCAGCTCAACATGTCCGGCAAGGCATGAGTTATTGGCAATGATGACATTGTTTCCGACTTGGCAATCATGCGCGACATGGGCGCCGACCATGAACAAACCATCGTTGCCAATGCGGGTTATCCCGCCGCCGCCGCCTGTGCCCGGGTTTATGGTGACGTGCTCGCGAATTTTATTGCGCGCGCCAATGACCAATTTGACGTCCTCGTCTGCGAACTTCAAATCCTGCGGCGCACTGCCAATTGAGGCGAAAGAATAAATATGGCTGTCGTCGCCAATAGATGTATCACCGGTAATGACGACATGGGCTTCCAACTTCACGCGGTCACCCAAAGTGACATTGCCGGTCAGACAGCAATAGGGGCCAATAACCACGTCTTGGCCTAGCGTCACTGTTTCATCAATAAGGGCAGTCGGATGGATTGAACTCATTGCACATAGGTAAAATGTGTTCGTGGGGGCTTCAAATAAACTATTGTGTCGCTTTATTACGCAAATCGGCGGCTAAGGCCCACCATTTTCAAGCTAATCCGACTGTTTACGCAATTTGCTCAAAAACGCCAGATCGCGATATAGCTCATTGCGTGGCCGCGCTGGTGCGCCGCTAATCGAAGAATTTTCTGGGAATGATTTGGTAACCAGCGATTGCGCCCCCACCAGACTATGAGCGCCAATTTCCAAATGTCCGGCGATTCCTGCCATGCCACCTATTTGCACATAATCGCCAATCTTGGTGCTGCCAGCGACAGCAGAACAAGCGGCAAAGAAACAATGGCGACCAATTTCTGCATTATGGGCAATATGCACCAGATTATCTAATTTCGTGCCCTCGCCGATAATCGTATCGCCCGCCGCGCCACGATCCAGCGTTGCATTGGCGCCCACTTCGACATCACTTTGCACAATTAAACGGCCAAGCTGGGGAATTTTCAAATGCGCGCTCCCTGGCGCGAAACCGAACCCATCGGTTCCCAATCGCGCACCGGCTTGAACAATTACCCGATTGCCGAGCAGGCTATAGCCAATCGTCGTCTGCGGGCCAATCATACAATCATGGCCAATCACCACACCATGACCAATCATGTCACCGGCGCCAATCACGCAATTATCGCCGATTTCAGCATTTCGGCCAATCATCGCGCCTAATTCAATGGTCACATTTTCGCCAAGACGGGCCGTTGGGTGCACCATGGCCCCCTCCTGCCCTTCGCCGGGCATGGGACGCGATTGCGCCGCTAGCGGGTAGAAGGCCTGTGCCACAATCGCCATTGCCCGATAAGGGTCATGGCAAATAATCGCCTGCGTTTGGGGCGGGCAAAGACCACTGTTTTTTTCTGAAATTAAGACAGCACCCGCCTTGGTGGCGGCCAATTGCTTGGCTAATTTTGGACTGGTGAAAAAACTCACCATATCCGGCTGCGCCAATTCAAGCGATGTCAAATCGCTAAAACTAGCGTCAGCGTCGCCAGTGCACTGGCCATCGACAAGCGCGGCAATTGCACTGGCGGAGAACGGCCCCGCACACTCGAAAAAGCGTGGGTCAGCCATCAGACTTACTGCTTAGCGCTGACCGGCGTCACTTTGATTGAGCTGATACGCTTATTGACGCGCTCAACCAATTCTTCTGTGACATCAATCGATGGGCTAGCAAAGAACACAGCCTTGCGGTTCATCACAATATCGGCCTTGCGCTCTTTGGCAATTTTATTGAGCTCTTCATCGGCAATATTGAGAATTTCGCGCGATGCTTTTTGACCACCGGCTTGAATCGACTGACCTTCAGTATTGAATTTTTGACGGTTTACTTGCTCTTTGGTTTGCAGTTCTTCAACCTTCCCCTTCCAAGCATCCGGCGCAATCAGCGACTTTTGCTCTTGCAGCTTGGTGGCTTCAGCTTGCAGATTTTCACCAAATTTTTCAGCCCGCTTGCGCAGGTCTTCGGCTTGTTCGCGCAATTGTTTCGCCATGTCCTGCCCCGCTTTTGATGCGGCAACGGCAACTTCCAGATCAAAAACAATAATGGATACGCCCTGCGCCAATGCCTGATGCGGCAACAGCATTACTATGGCAACCAATAGGCCTTTTAAAAGATTGGTAGAAAATGGATTGGTAGAAAATTGTTTAGTCATAATAGTTCCTCTAGAAATTGGTTCCGATAGTAAAGCGGAATGAACGCGTTTCATCATATGATTCTTTTTTCAGCGAGTCGGCAAAGTCAAACCGCACTGGCCCAAAAGGTGATTTCCATGACACACTTAAACCATATGTCGCCCGAAATGCGAATTCATCTTGAATGTCACCCGGTATGGAAGAAAAAGTATCCGTGTCGCCCAGCCAACCGAAATCGATGAAAGCATTCGCCTTCATGCCCAATTCTTTCGGCAGGCCCAGCGGCAGCGATACTTCGGTCGTGCCAACGATATAGCGGTTGGCCCCCAAAGCATAGCCTGAACTGATTTGTCGTGGCCCAACGCCGGAGCGGTCAAAGCCACGGAAACCTGTGCCACCTTCAAAAAAGCGGTCGTTATAGTCAACCGATCCGCCACGATAATCATTAATGATACCGACCTTGCCGCGGGCATGGAAAACATAACCTTCGGCAAGCTCATGGTAGTAATCGACGCGAACACGGGTTCGCAAATAGCTTACATCCAAGGCCGGCCCAGCAATGTCTTGACCAAAGCTAAAGCCCCAGCCGGCGGTCGGGTCGATTAAATCGTCGCGCTTATCAATGTGATAGAAATACCCTAATTCGAGTTTTTGATTGGTATAACTCGGGTTCACAGCACTATTGGCCGAATTATTGTTCAGCTCATCTTCTGAAACATTCGCAAATAGGCTGAGACGCCCATCTTCGGATAGCGGGAAGCCAAGCGATAAACCAATACCGGTTTCGGCTGTTTCCAGACCGGCTTGATAATCATAACTGCGATCAGATTGATAAATCCGGAAGCCAGCTGAAATATCGCGATTTAAAAAATATGGCTCGGTAAAGCCAAAATTATAAGTTTGCACCTCGCTGCTCAGACCCAATTGCAAGCGCAAGGTCTGACCACGGCCGCGGAAATTGCGCTCGGCAATACTAAATTGCGTCGACAAATCCTCAGCCGATGAATAACCGACACCAAAGCTCAACTCACCGGTCGGCTGTTCGCGGACATTAACATCAATGATTGTCTTGTCTTCGGCAGTGCCTGGTGACTCGGTAATTTCAACATCGCTAAAGTAATTCAGCCCGCGCACATTACGTTCGAAGCGCGATAGCAAAACGCGGTTAAACGCGTCACCTTCACTGATGCGGCTTTCGCGGCGGATGACTTCATCATAAGTGCGGTCATTGCCGTTAATGTTAATGCGCTGGACATAGACGCGTGGGCCTTCTTCAACGGCATAAACAACGCCAACAATATTATTTTGACGATCGCGGCTCACCCGTGGGCGAATATCAGCAAAAGCAAAACCTTGTTCACCAATCGCCTTGGTCAGCGCATCGACAGTTTTATCCAAGGCCCGCGAGTCGTATCGCTCGCCGGCTTCATGGGTAATCAGCTCTTCTAATTCAATAATTTTCAATTCATCAAGTGATGTTGAAACACTGCTTTCGCCAAATGTGTAAAGCGCGCCCTCATCAATTTTGAAGGTCAAAAAGAATTCTTTGCCGTCGCGGGTCAGCTCGGCATTGGTGCTCACAACTTGGAAGTCGGCATAGCCTTTGCTGAGATAAAAGCGCCGCAATAATTCGCGGTCATAGGCCACGCGGTCAGGGTCATAATTATCATTCGATGTCACGAAGCGCCACCAACGCGCTTCAGTGGTGAAAATTTCTTGCCGCAAGCGATCATCATCAAAGGCTTTATTGCCGAGGAAGTTAATCGAGCGCACAGATGTCGTTGGCCCCTCATCAATTTCGAAAATCAAATCAACCCGATTTTGCGGCTTTTGAATCACCTTTGGTTCAATGCGCACAGCAAAGCGGCCGCCACGGCGGTATAATTCAATGAAACGCTCAACATCATCTTGCACGCGCGCACGTGTGTAAATCTGACGCGATTTCAGCTGCGCCTCCGTCGCCAAAGTTTCATCCTGAATGGTTGAATTGCCTTCGAAGTCGACGCGGTTAATGATTGGGTTTTCAATCACCGTAACAACCAAGCCCAAGCCCTCGCGGCGGATGGTAACATCGGAAAACAAGCTGGAACCGAACAATGTCTTAACCGACTGATCGACCAGGCTGGCGTCATCAATTTGATCAACCCTGATGTTCATATAAGCCAGAACAGTCTCATCTTCGACCCGCTGCGTACCTTCAACGCGAATAAACGCCACTGGCTCGCCAATTTTTGCCATGACCGGTGTTGCCAAAGTGGTCAGGAGCAAAGCTGCAACAGTGCAGAAGATGATTTTTGATTGATAGAGCATTGATTAAAATCCAAAAAAATTGGCCACACGTCCAAAAACGTCTAACCGAGATAAATCATTCCAAGTAACAAAAACAAACAAGAGCATAACCATGCTCAAGCCCAACCGCATAGCATATTCTTGCACGCGCATCGACATTGGACGACCAACAACTGCTTCATAAGCATAAAACATTAAATGCCCGCCATCCAGCATCGGTATCGGGAACAGATTAATCAGGCCGATAGAAACCGACAAAACCGCGGTCAAATTAATCAGCGCGACCAGTCCCAAAGTTGCCGTCTGGCCAGATAATTGCGCAATGCGAATGGGGCCGCCAAGACTTTCAGCACTTTCGCGGCCCATGATAATGCGCCCCATAATGATAAAGGTCTGCTCGACGATAAAATAGCTCTCCTCAACACCCATCCAGAGAGCGGTAATCGGATTGTAACGCACATGGCGCGCGCCTGCGCCATCACTCGCCACAGCAACCCCAAGCCGGCCGATATTATATTCATTGCCGAAACGATCGGTCTCCAGCACCAGATCCGGCGTCGCCGTCAGGCTGATTGACTGTCCTTCACGCACCACGTCAAAGCGCAAGGGATTGCCCGCATTCACCGTCACAATGCGGCGCACTTGGCCGAAATTATCAACCAGCTCGTCGTTAATGGCGGTGATTAAATCGCCGTTTTGAAAACCAGCCCGTTCGGCGGCACTGTTTTCCAGCACACCGCCAACCAGAGGGTCGTTCACCCGTTGGCCAAAAAAACTATAAAGCGCAGCAAATATAACAATGGCCAAAATAAAATTGGCCACGGGTCCGGCGGCAACGACAGCGGCGCGTTGCCATAATGGTTTGTAATGCAGCGTCCCCTGACGCCCGGCATCATCCATATCATTGAGGGTTTCGGCACTTGGCGCACTGGCGGCATTTTCATCGCCGAAAAACTTCACATAGCCGCCCAGCGGTATCCAGCTAATGCGCCATTCTGTGCCATGTTTATCGTACCATTTCGCGATTGCACGGCCAAAACCAACAGAAAACACCTCAACCCGCACACCACAGCGGCGCGCGACATAAAAATGCCCAAGCTCATGAAAAAAGACAACAATGGTCAGCACAAAGACGAATGGAATTAGATAAGCCAAACCAAGCCCGCTGTACAAATTGTTAATGACGTCCATGAAAACTCCCAAGAATGTCAGCATTATGGCCATTTTTGACCAGAGTTAAAGCCTCAATTCAGATAACCAGCGAATTACGGCATTTTATAGGACAAGGCGCTATTTTCGCTCCTACGCTGCCCTTTCGAGCCAAATACGGGCTTTTTCGCGCGCCCAATCATCAGCCGCAAAAACAGCCTCTAAAGAAGCCAGCTCCGTATGGCCGTCCGTGTATTGCCCCAACACATCGGCAACCAGATCTGCAATTTGCAAAAAGCCGATACGTCCCGCCAAAAACGCCGCCACGGCTTCTTCATTGGCGCCATTGAGCAAAGTCGGCACAAGCCCGCCCGACCGCATGGCTGCCTCGGCCAGAGCCAAACACGGAAATAACTCGCGGTCAGGTTTGGCAAAAGTCAGACTGCCAATAGCCGCCAAATCAAGCGTCGCCACGCCGGCATCAATGCGTTCTGGATAAGCCAAACAATGGGCCAATGGTGTGCGCATATCGGGGCTACCCTTTTGCGCCAGCACACTGCCATCGGCAAAGCTCACCAAACCATGCACCACCGACTGCGGATGTACCAAGACATCGAGCTTATCAGGCGCCACTTGAAATAAGTAATGCGCCTCAATCAGCTCCAAACCCTTATTCATCAATGTGGCGCTATCGACGGAGATTTTAGCCCCCATTTCCCAATTCGGATGGGCGATGGCCATGGAGGGGGTGACATTTTCCAATTCACTGCGGCTGGCCTCGCGAAATGGCCCGCCCGATGCTGTCAAAATCATTTTCTCCAAACCGTCCGCACTGCGTCCGTCGAGAAGTTGGAAGATTGCATTATGCTCGCTATCAATCGGCAGCACAGTTGTGCCTTTTTCGCTGGCTTGGTGCATCAGCAGTGGACCAGCCGCGACCAGACATTCTTTATTGGCGAGGGCCAAAATATGCCCCAATTGCGCCGCCGCCAGAGCCGGTTTAAGGCCGGCAAAGCCGACAATGGCCATCACTGTTACATCACAAGGCCGTTGCGCCGCCTCAACCAAACCCTCTTCGCCGATTAAAATATCGCCCGCGAAATCAGGCAAGTTTTGTTCGACTAAAGCCGCCGCCTCGGCATTGCCAATGACCAGACATTTGGGCTGATAACGGCGCGCCAGCGCGACTAATTTTTCAACATTTTGCTGCGCGCTCAGCACCTCAATGGTGAAACGCTCAGGATGCAAATCAACTAATTGCAGCGTGTTATCGCCAATTGTGCCGGTCGCACCAAAAAGAGAAATGCGGCGCATTTTACCAAACCCACAAAGCGTCAGCGACGCGACCGCCGCGCCACAACACAATGATATGTAAAACGATCAGCGCCCCCACAAGGCCATCAACGCGGTCGAGAATGCCGCCATGACCAGGGATAATGGCGCCGGAATCCTTAATATCATTTTTGCGTTTCAAGGCCGACTCGAATAGATCAGCCATTTGCGCCACAACTGCAAGCATCAAAGCCACCACCATCATGTCGACGAGCGCCAGTTGAGCCAACTCAAAGCGTGTCAAAACCCAAAAGCTCAAAACCGCGACAATCTCCGCGCCCAAAACAGCGCCAGCGAGACCAGCCCAAGTCTTATTCGGCGAAATACGCGGTGCAAGTTTCGGGCCGCCGATAATCTTGCCACAAAACATAGCGAAAATATCCACTGCCCATACGGTCAACAAAACATAAGAAATAATCAGCGCACCTAAATCAGCCTGACGAAATCCAATGGCCGCGACCATGGGCCAGCCAACATAAATCAGGCCGCCGAGAACCGGCGTCATACGCGCCCCCGATTGGGCCATACCAGCCCCGCCCAATAGGCAGATGACGGCCATTAAAGCCAGACCATCAGTGGCCGTTGTGACATGGGAAAACCATAAAACCAGTAAAATTAAGACGCTCAACCACAAACGATCACTGGTCGGTTTTTCACTTTTCAAAAGCCCGACCCATTCATAGGCCATGGCCAGAGCCGCCAATGCGATGAAACAGAAGAACCATAAATCGCCAAGCCAAACCGCGGCCAAAACAAATGGCAGTAAGACCACAGCAGTGCGGATGCGTTGCACCAGACCGACAAATTTATCAGCCAATTTCACCGTCTGGGGCTTTGCCGTCGCCATCTAGTGCTCCCGCTCTTTTTGTTGCGAAAGCCCGCCAAATCGGCGGTCGCGCTGACGATAAGCGCGAAGGGCCTCAGCCAAATCATCGGCGGTAAAATCTGGCCATAATGTTTCAGTAAAGAAAAACTCGGCATAGGCACTTTGCCACAGCAAGAAATTACTAATGCGATATTCGCCACTGGTGCGAATGATTAAATCCGGATCGGGCAAGCCGGCGGTTAATAATTCGGCACTCATAACCTCCGGCGTGATTGACGACGGATCCAAAGTGCCAGCCACCGCACGACGCGCCAAACGTGAGGCCGCATCGGCAATCTCCTCGCGGGCGCCATAATTAAACGCCACCTGCAATTGCAATGCCGTATTGTCAGCCGTCAATGTTTCAGCGCGTTCGATAAGTTTGACGATTTTGGGCTGCAAATCATGACGCCGCCCAAGCACACGCACGCGCACATTTTGCGCATGTAAATCGGCCAAATCGCTCTCAATGAAACGCTGCAATAGCGACATGAGAAAATTAACCTCGGCTTTCGGTCGGTTCCAATTTTCAGATGAGAAAGAAAACAAGGTGAGACATTTAATGCCCGCCTGCATGACGTCTTTCACGGATTGGCGCAATGTCTCAACGCCTTGGCGGTGGCCGTCTTGTCGTCGCAAACCCCGATTGGTCGCCCAACGCCCATTGCCATCCATAATAATGGCAATGTGTGATGGTAAATCAAAATGTTCGTGAGATTGCGACATTCACTCGCCCTAACCGACTAAACCTGCCGGATTTCGGCTTCCTTAGCTTCCAGCGTTTCATCCACCAGCTTGACATATTTATCGGTGATGGTCTGCACATCAGCCGACAAATCCTTAGCCTCGTCTTGCGATATTTCGCTGTCCTTCTCGGCCTTTTTGATTTGATCCATACCATCGCGGCGCACATTGCGCACGGCGACACGGGCTTGTTCGGCATAACGGCCAGCCACTTTGACCAATTCCTCGCGCCGTTCGGCGTTTAATTCCGGTAGCGGAATCCGCACCAGCGTGCCGTCAGCCATTGGGTTCAAGCCCAGCCCGCTTTCACGAATGGCTTTTTCAACAAGGCTCACCTGCCCTTTGTCCCAAACTTGCACACTCAGCATGCGCGGCTCTGGCACTGTGATTGTGCCGACTTGAGAAATTGGCATTTGCTGGCCATAGGCGTCGACTGTGATTGGCTCCAATAGGCTGGCGCTGGCGCGGCCTGTCCGCAAACCGCCCAAATCGGTTTTCAATGTCGCGACTGCGCCATCCATGCGGCGTTCAATATCTGAAATATCAATGCTCATTTTTACTTCCTTGCTATGGTTTAGCTTTGCACAATCGTGCAGGCGCCGTCACCCTTTAACACTTGCGTAAAGGCGCCCGATTGTTGAATTGAAAATACAATAATCGGAATACCGTTTTCACGCGAGAGGGAAACCGCCGAGGCGTCCATGACTTTCAAATCGCGCGACAAGACATCCATATAGCTGAGATGGTCATAACGCTCGGCTTTAGGATCGGTTTTTGGATCGGCCGAATAGACGCCATCTACATTGGTGCCCTTCATCAGCGCATCGCAATTCATTTCAGCGGCCCGCAAAGCCG
>JAYOCI010000051.1:5690-11729 GCA_038105345.1 Rhodobiaceae bacterium | reverse complement strand
ACGCCCCGTCGCATTGATAAAATCAACGGCGTAATTATTGTGTTCTTCAATGCCAGTGGCGACGGCAAACACATTAGGGTCAAAAATAATATCTTCCGGCGCAAAACCAATTTTCTGAGTTAACAGCTCGTAAGAGCGTTTGCAGATTTCAAATTTACGTTCTTCTGTATCGGCCTGACCATCTTCGTCAAAAGCCATGACAATCACCGCCGCGCCATAACGCTGGCAGGCGCGCGCTTGGGTTAAGAAGGCTTCCTCACCCTCTTTCAGCGAAATTGAATTGACCACGGGCTTGCCTTGAACGCATTTCAAACCAGCTTCGATAATCGACCATTTGGAGCTGTCGATCATCACCGGCACTCTTGCAATATCGGGTTCAGTGGCCGCCAAATTCAGAAAGCGCACCATCGCCGCTTCGCTATCGAGCATGCCCTCATCCATATTGACGTCAATGATTTGCGCGCCATTCTCAACCTGTTGGCGGGCGATATCGAGGGCGCTATCAAAGTCACCCTCAGTGATTAATTTGCGGAATTTGGCCGAGCCGGTGACATTGGTGCGCTCGCCGACATTCACAAATCGTATATCGTCACTCAAGGTAAATGGCTCGAGACCCGACAGGCGCATTTTCGCTTCGATTTTGGGTATCGCACGCGGCTTATTTTGTGCCGCCGCTTGAGCAATGGCAGCAATATGTTCCGGCGTCGTGCCGCAGCAGCCGCCCAAAATATTGACCAAGCCAGCTTCGGCAAATTCGCCGACAATCGACGCCATTTCATCAGCCAATTGGTCATATTCGCCAAATTCATTCGGCAGGCCAGCATTTGGGTAAATACACACATGAGTGTCAGCAATACGAGAAATCTCAGCCGCATAGGGGCGCATTTCATCGGCCCCCAAAGCGCAGTTTAAGCCGACGGCAAAAGGTTTGATATGGCGCAAGGAATTCCAAAACGCCTCAGTCGTTTGCCCCGATAAGGTGCGGCCCGAACGATCGGTAATCGTGCCGGAAATCATCAAGGGCAATGTGATACCGGTCTCGTCAAAAACATCCTGCACAGCATGAACCGCCGCTTTGGCGTTCAGCGTGTCGAAAATGGTTTCGACCAAAATAATATCAGCGCCACCTTCGATAAGGCCGCGCGTGGCCTCGGCATAGGCTTCGCGCAATTCATCATAATTGACATTGCGATAGCCCGGGTCATTGACCTCTGGCGACAAAGACGCCGTCCGATTGGTTGGCCCCAAAGCCCCCGCCACATAGCGCGGGCGGCTCGCATCGGCGGCTTCCATGGCGTCGCAGGCTTGGCGCGCCAATTTGGCACCTTCGACGTTTAATTCATAAGCCAAATCCTGCATGTCATAATCGGCTTGCGCAATGGTCGTCGATGAAAATGTGTTGGTTTCAACAATATCGCTACCCGCTTCAAGATAGGCGGTGTGAATATTGCGAATAATATCCGGCTGGGTCAGTGACAGCAGATCATTATTGCCCTGCACATCGGCGTGATAATTTTCAAACCGCGTGCCGCGATAGGCGGCTTCGTCCAGCTGGTGGCGCTGAATCATTGTGCCCATCGCCCCGTCGAGCAATAGAATACGGGCCTCGATTTGTGCCTCAAGGGCGGCCAGTCTGGTTTCGCGTGTCCAACTCATCGTCGCTGCCTTTACTGTTTACCAAGACCCAAAATACGACAGAGCGCAAAAGTCAAATCGGCCTGATTTAAAGTGTAGAAATGTAAATCCTCGAAGCCTTCTTCGATGAGTTTGCGGCATTGGTCAACCGCCACTGAAGCGGCAATATGCTTGCGCGTATCGGCGTCATTTTCCAGCCCGCGATAATGCGCTTCCAGCCAATCTGGAACCGAGGCCCCGCAAGCTTGCGCCATGCGTTGCGCCCCGACAAAATTCGTCGTTGGCATAATGCCGGGAATAACCGGAATGGTAATATTGGCCGCCGCCAAAGCATCGCGAAAGCGCAAATGCGCCTCAGTATCAAAGGCAAATTGCGTGATGGCACGGCTGGCACCAGCATCTATTTTGGCTTTCAGCAAATCAATATCGGCCGCCATTGACGCCGACTCGGGATGTTTTTCCGGATAAGCACTGACGGTAATATCGAAACCGCCGCGCTTGGCCAAAGCCGCCACCAAATCAACCGAGCCGCTATAGCCGTCGGGATGCGGCTGAAATGCCCCCATATCAGGCATGTCGCCGCGCAGCGCAACAATATGTTTCACCCCAATAGCGGCATATTCTTCAATCACACTATCGACATCCGCACGACTGGCGGCCACGCAAGTCAAATGCGCCGCCGGCTTCAAATCGGTTTGTTCAATCAAACGTTTCACACAAGCATGGGTGCGGTCGCGCGTCGAACCGCCAGCGCCATAAGTGACGGAAACAAAATCCGGCTGTATGGGAGCCAGACGGTCAATCGCCAGCCAAAGTTTTTCTTCCGCTTGATCGCTTTTGGGTGGGAAAAATTCAAAGGAGATAGATGTCATTTTATTTTTCCTATCAAATAGCTGAAACAGGCTTATCGGCGCGCCATAGGGCAACCGGCAAATCATGATTATGCGAGGTCAGGGTTTCGCCAGCCGAATAGGTCAAGCCGGCTTGCACCAGCATGGACTGGATTTCTTCGGAACTAAACCCCAAACGCCGATGGGCGTGCTGCTCACGCAAATTTTCCAAATCATGCGGCCCGAAATCAGCAATCAACACGCTGCCGCCAGGGGATAGAATACGCGCCGCTTCGCCAATCGCTTGAGCCGGATCATCGAGGAAATGCAAAACTTGATGCAAGATGACAATATCTGCAATGCCGTCTTCCAATGGCACATTGGCGCAATCGCCCTGCCGCACTTGGCAATGGTCGAGCGCCGCACTGTCCAATTTGCTGCGCGCAATGGTCAGCATTTCAGGGCTGATATCAAAGCCAATGGCGCGGGCGCAGCGCGGGGCGAAAATTTCCAACATCCGGCCAGTGCCAGTGCCGAGGTCGACCAAAAGGTCAATTTCGCGTTCGCCGATTGATGTGGCGATTTTTTCCTCGACTTCGGTTTCAGGAATATGATGGGTGCGCAAATCATCCCAAGCTGCCGCATTGGCAGCGAAATATTGCCGCGCCCGAGCGGCGCGTTCTTCACAGACATGCTCAAAGCGCTCATGGTCGCGCTGCAGGGTCAAATCATCGGCCGGCAAATGAGTGATGAGCTGGCGCAATAGGCCAGCGATGTCTTCGCTATCATTGAGCCGATAAAACACCCAACTGCCCTCAGGGTGACGCTGCACTAATTTAGCCTCGGCCAATAGCTTCAAATGCCGCGAAATACGCGGCTGACTTTGCAATAAGACTTGGGTCAATTCCGACACGGTCAATTCACCACGCGCCAAAATAGCGAGAATTCTAAGCCGCGTTGGTTCGCCTGCTGCGCGAAGAGCTGAGAGTAATGCTTCCATGGATGGTTTTATACATAAAGATATCTTTATGTGTCAAGAAGTCATTGGATGTGAGCCGATTTTGCACAGTTTTGCTTTTTTCTTCGAGAAAATCAGTTAGATTATCTTAGCTAACAAGGGGCTCTTATGACGTCTATTCTAAATCGCTTTCATGTTTTTCCGATTATTTTAACTTTGGCCCTGACGGCTTGTGGCGGTGCAGCCAATAATGCCGGCCAATATCAAGACGCCAATGACCCTTATGAAAATTTCAACCGCAAAATGTTTGCCGTCAATATGGCGCTCGATGACTATGCGCTTGAGCCTGTCGCCAAGGGCTATTTATATGTCCCAGAGCCTGTGCGTCTGTCGGTGCGTCGGTTTATTGACAATTTGACTTCACCAGTGATTTTGGCCAATGACCTTATGCAAGGCCAATGGTCGCGCGCTGGCACGACAAGCGCCCGCCTCGGCATTAACACAACCCTTGGCATCCTCGGCTTTTTCGATCCGGCGACAAGCCTCGGCTTTGCCGCTCATGATGAAGACTTCGGCCAGACCTTGGCTGTTTATGGTGTCGATGAAGGGCCTTATCTCTATCTGCCAGTGGTCGGCCCTGCCCCGCCGCGCGATCTTTTTGGCATGACTGTCGACACAGTATTTAATCCCGTGACCTATATACTCGACGACGGATTATCCGGCCCGATCTTAGTATTTGCCGTTGCTGGCATTGACTCGCGGGCTACGAATATTGGTATTATTGATGAAATTGAGCGTAGTTCAGTCGATTATTATGCCAGCGTCAGAAGCCTTTACAGGCAAAATCGCCAGAGCGAGATTGACAATGGAAAAACCAATTTAGACGAGTTGCCAGATATTGGCGACCTCGACGATTTTTAGGAGCCGATTATGCGGACTTTAACGACCTTTTTTTGCGTTAGTTTGTTTGCCCTATTCTGTATCGCTTCACCTCCGGCTCTTGCCGCCACTGATGCCAATGCATTGACGGAAGCCGAGGTGATGGCCAAGGCTCAGCTCTTTGTGACTGAAATGGCCGATGAAGCGGTGAGTATTTTGACCATTCAAAAAACCCGCGAGGGTCGCGAGGAAGGTTTCCGCGGCCTGCTTGAGCGTCGCGCAAATATGCGCCGCATTGCCCGCTTCACGCTGGGCCAATTCGCGCGGCAGATTTCTGATGAAGACTTCGAGACCTATCAAGCGCTGCTCAATGAAATGATTGTCAAAGTCTATGCCAATCGTTTGGGCGAATATTCTGATGAGCGCGTGATTGTCGGCACAGGACAAAACAAAAAGCGCAATTACATCATCAATAGCAAAATTGAATTCGCCAATGGGCGCCAACCGATTCCTATTGATTGGTGGCTGGTGCGCGAAAAAGACGGCAGTTTCAGCTTGTTTGACGTCCGCGTTCTCGGCGTCTGGATGGCGCAAGAACAACGCGATAGTTTCTCATCCGTGCTGAAAAACAGCAAAGGCGACTTTGATACGCTGCTTCAGCATATTCGCGAGAGAATCTCAGGCGACAAGCCAGCTGCCTGAACCGCTAGCGGCTAAACTGCTTATATTTGATGCGCTTGGGCACTTCAGCATCTGTGCCGAGACGGCGTTTGCGGTCTTCTTCATAATCCGCGTAATTGCCCTCAAACCATTCAACATGGCTTTCACCCTCAAAGGCCAGAATATGCGTTGCAATCCGGTCAAGGAACCAGCGATCGTGACTGATGATAACAGCGCAACCAGCGAAACGCTCAAGCCCCTCTTCCAAGGCGCGTAAGGTTTCAACATCCAAATCATTGGTCGGCTCATCGAGCAGCAATAGATTGGCCCCTGATTTCAGCATTTTGGCCAAATGCACACGATTGCGCTCACCGCCCGATAGCAAGCCCACTTTTTTCTGCTGATCACCACCGCGGAAATTAAATGCCCCAACATAGGCGCGTGAGTTCATCTCGCGTTTGCCAAGTTCCAAAATATCCAGACCGCCGGAAATTTCTTCCCATACTGTTTTGCCATCATCGAGATGGTCGCGGCTTTGATCGACATAACCCATGACGGCGGTTTCACCGACCCGCAAAGCGCCCTCATCAGGGGTTTCGGCACCGGTCAGCATTTTGAACAATGTGGTTTTACCCGCACCATTGGGGCCGATAACCCCAACAATGCCACCAGGTGGCAATTGGAAAGACAAATTGTCGATCAATAATTTATCACCAAAGCCTTTTGTCAGCTTATCGGCCTCCAGCACAATGCCGCCGAGCCGTGGCCCTGATGGAATGGTAATTTGCGCCCGCCCGACATCTTCGCGTCCGGCACTGGCCAGCAATTCTTCATAGGCGGTAATCCGCGCCTTGCTTTTGCTTTGGCGCGCTTTTGGTGATTGGCGTATCCACTCAAGCTCATTGGCCAAAGTGCGCTGCTTGGAGTCATCCTCACGCGATTCTTGCTCAAGCCGTTTTTGTTTTTTCTCAAGCCAATTGGAATAATTGCCCTCATAAGGCAGACCTTGGCCGCGATCGAGTTCCAATATCCAACCGGTGATTTGATCAAGGAAATAGCGGTCGTGCGTTACCAATA
>JAYOCI010000051.1:0-5680 GCA_038105345.1 Rhodobiaceae bacterium | reverse complement strand
CAGCTTCCAAGGCGCGTAAGGTTTCAACATCCAAATCATTGGTCGGCTCATCGAGCAAAAGCATGTCGGGTTCTTCGAGCAATAATTTACACAAGGCGACACGGCGCTTTTCACCACCCGACAAATGAGTCACCTCTGCTTCGGCTGGTGGGCAGCGCAAGGCGTCCATGGCTTGCTCAATTTGGCTATCCAAATCCCACAAATTTTGCGCGTCAATCTGATCTTGCAATTGCGCCATTTCATCGGCTGTTTCATCGGAGTAATTCATCGCCAATTCATTATAGCGGTCGAGCAGAGCCTGTTTCTCGGCAACCCCTTCCATAACATTACCGCGCACGTCTTTATCCGGATTGAGCTGCGGCTCTTGTTCGAGATAGCCGACTTTGACGCCTTCAGCGGCCCATGCTTCACCCTGATAGTCTTTGTCGCGGCCAGCCATGATTTTCAGCAGGGTCGACTTACCTGAACCATTGACCCCGACAATACCGATTTTCGCACCCGGCAAAAATGACAAGCGAATATCCTTCAACACTTGCTTGCCGCCGGCATAGGTTTTCGACAGGTGATCCATCACATAGACATATTGATAAGCGGCCATAATTTTCTCCAAAACACGCAGGCATTTATTTGGCTTGTTTTGGCACGTTTTGCTAGGCCAACGCAATCTTTGCGAAAAAAAAGCGGCCTCGCAATGTGGCCGCTTTTTATCTCGCTTTGTAAAACTTTTAGAAAATCATCATCGCTTCGCGGATGATAAGCACCAAAAGCGCCGCCCAAGACAGCCAAAATACGCCCAAACGCAAGGTGACATTGGTCGAAAGCGTTTGCACCAAAGAATGCAGAACACGGAAGATCACAAAAGCCCAAGCGGCATTAACAGCCGTTTGATCGCCGTGGCCCATGACGGCAATGGTCAAGGCAATGGCGTAGAACAGCGTTGGCTGCTCAAACAAATGGTCATAATTCTCACCCACGCGGGCGACATCTGATGGCCAAGTGACGGATTTCGCATGGAGCGCATCTTGAATGTCAAATTTCGTGGCATTGGCCGAACGGATTCGGACAACGAACATCCAAACCATGACAACACTGGTCCATAGACCCAGAGCAATCACTGGCTGTAAAATAGCTGAAGC
This sequence comes from Rhodobiaceae bacterium, assembly GCA_038105345.1. GTDB lineage: Bacteria > Pseudomonadota > Alphaproteobacteria > RS24 > RS24 > JAHEGN01. The sequence continues at coordinate 4,544 of JAYOCI010000051.1, read as the reverse complement.
TTGCATTATTTCCTCCCAAATAAATTTGCCAATGAACTTTGCTTGTTTTACTACGATATGACAAGTGCAAGTTGGAGGGAGACCAGCATGTCGGAAATTTGCGTTTATACGGCCAAAGCCATCCATACAATGGAGCCGAGCCACCCGTTTGCTAGCGCCATTGCCGTGCGCGATGGCGAAATCATTGAAGTCGGCACATTGGACTCTCTCGCGCCCTGGCTCGAACGTCATGAGCACCGCATTGACCGGCAATTTGAAGACAAAGTGATTATGCCCGGCTTTATTGATCCGCATTTGCATCCGAGCATGGCGGCGGTGATTTTGCCGATGCACTTCATCACCGCGCTTGAGTGGCGATTGCCATGGCAAAATGTGCCGGCCACCACCAGCCATGAAGATTATTTGGCACGGCTGAAAGATTTAGCCGATGATGGCAATGACGCCCCGTTTTTCACTTGGGGCTATCACCGCAATTGGCACGGCGATGTCACGCGCCATGAGCTCGACCAGATTTGCCCCACGCGACCAGTGATTGTTTGGCACCGGTCATTTCATGAAGTGATTATGAATTCAGCGGCGATTGAGCATTTTAATCTCAACACCAATGCCGTCGCCGGACACCCACAAGTCAAACTTGATGTCGGCCTGTTTTATGAAAACGGTTTGCGTATTGCGATTAATGCGCTGAACCCGATTATTATGTCGCCGGAAAATTTCGGTCTCGGCATGCAGCGACTGAAACAAGTGGCGCATTTTGGCGGCCATACTTTGGTTGGTGATATGGGCATTGGTATTTTCAACTTTGACATGGAATGGCAAGCCGCCAAAGGCTTTTTTGATACGCCGGACACGCCGTTTCGCGTGCATTACACGCCCAATGCTCTGGCTCTGGTCGACGATGAGGGCTTTGAGAAAGTGCTCGATTTCACCAATGGCCTGAACGCGCTGAATAGCGATAAATTATTCTTCACCGATCACGTAAAACTATTCACCGATGGCGCGTTTTTCTCGCAATTAATGATGGTCGGCCCGCCCGGCTATCTTGATGGTCATGAAGGCGAATGGCTCATGGTGCCGGAAACATTTGAAGCGGCGGCGCGCATTTTCTGGCACGCTGGCTATAAAATCCACGTCCATTGCACGGGTGATCTTGGCCTCGAATTGGCTCTCGATGTATTGCAAAAACTGCAGGATGAAAAACCGCGCTTCAACCATCGCTTCACCATCGAACATTTCGGCCTATCGACACCCGAACAAGTCGAACGCATGGCACGGCTTGGGGCCATTGCGTCGGCCAATATTTATTATTTGCATGAACTAAGCGCCGTTTATGCTCGCCATGCGCTGGGGCCGGAGCGGGCTTATCATATGGCGCGATTGGGCACATTAGCGCGCCATCATATCCCCTTCGCCCTGCACTCGGATTACACTATGGCGCCAGCACAGCCGTTAAATTCCGCTTGGGTGGCGGCGCGGCGCGAAAATGCTGAGGGCGAAATTGTCGGCGAGAGCGAATTGGTCAGCGTCGAACAAGCCTTGCGCGCCATCACCCTTGATGCCGCCTATGTGCTGGGTTTGGAAAATGAGATTGGTTCTTTGCGCGGCGGCAAACGAGCCGATTTCACCGTGCTGGAAGAAGACCCTTTTGTCGTCGGCGCCGCCGGACTGAAAGATATTGAGATTTGGGGCACGGTCTTCGCTGGCACGCCGCATAAAATCGACAAGCCTGCATGACCATTCCGCTAACCATTCTGGGCGGCTATTTGGGGGCGGGCAAAACCACACTCATCAATCGCCTCTTGGCTGAACCGCATGGCCGCAAATTAACCATATTGGTCAATGATTTCGGCGCCATAAATATTGATGCCGAGCTTATCGACAGCCATGACGGCGAAACCATGAGCCTCACCAATGGCTGTGCCTGCTGCCAGTTGCGCGATGATATGATTGAACAATTAAGCCAGTTGGCGAAACAGAAAGACCAAATCGAGCATATTATTATCGAGGCCAGCGGGGCCGGCGAACCAGCCCGTTTGGCCTATCTCGGCTATGGTCTGGACGGGTTGCAGCTGGATGGTGTTCTGGTCGCCGTCGACGCCAGCACGGTGGCTGAAAAATGCCGCGATAAATTCGTCGGCAAATTGGTCCGGCGACAAATGGCTCAAGCCGATATGATATTATTGACCAAAGCCGATGCCACTGATGATGACGCCACAAAGGCGCATCAGCAGATTGAGACAATGACGCAAGCGCCAGTGATCAATGTTCGCCATCAGACACTGGCAAAAATTATTTTTGATCGGCCCGTCCAAAATCAACCGATTGCTGTGGCAAAGCAAGATATGCGCGCTGATGATTTATTTGATCAACTGACCTTCACCAGCGACACCAGCTTGCCGGAGGCGGCTTTTCAGGCGCTCTTGGCCCAATATGCCACCAAACTGGCGCGCGCCAAGGGCCACACTGGCACTCATCGGCTGCAATTGGTTGGGTCAAAATATACGCTGGTAGCAGCGGAAGAACGCGATTGCGCCTTGGTCTTCATCGCCGCCAAAGGGCAATGCGATATGCGGCAATTAGAAAACGCGCTGCAAGATTTAGCGAGGGAGAAAGTGGTGGGCCCGGCAGGACTCGAACCTGCGACCAAACCGTTATGAGCGGTTCGCTCTAACCAACTGAGCTACAGGCCCCAAAGCACTTACCGGCCATTGATTATGGCAAGAACACCTTTGGTTTATAACCGCGTGCAGCGGTTTCGTCCATCTGTGCATAGGCAATAATAATCACCAAATCTTCAACCTGTGCCAGACGCGCTGCGGCACCATTAATACCAATGGTTTTTGAGCCGCGCTCTGCCGGAATGGCATAAGTGGTGAAACGCGCACCAGTGTTAATATTCAGCACATCAACTTGCTCATTAGGCAAAATACCGACCTCGTCGAGCCAATCCGCATCAACGGATATCGACCCCTCATAATGCATATCGCATTGGGTCACGGTGGCGCGATGGATTTTCGCCTTCATCATGGTGAGTTGCATAAAACTAGTCCTAATTAAACGCTATTAGTTATCGAGGAAGCTGCGCAGCTTGCGTGAGCGGCTCGGATGCTTGAGCTTGCGCAAGGCTTTGGCTTCAATCTGGCGGATACGCTCGCGGGTCACAGAAAACTGCTGACCGACTTCTTCCAAAGTGTGATCCGTGTTCATGCCAATGCCAAAACGCATACGCAAGACCCGTTCTTCGCGCGGCGTCAAAGAGGCCAAAACGCGGGTTGTTGTGTCACGCAAATTGGATTGAATGGCGGCATCAATTGGTAAAATAGCGTTCTTATCTTCGATGAAGTCGCCCAATTGGCTGTCTTCTTCATCACCAATTGGCGTTTCAAGACTGATTGGCTCTTTGGCGATTTTCAGCACTTTGCGCACTTTTTCCAATGGCATAGAAAGCTTTTCAGACAATTCTTCCGGCGTTGGTTCACGGCCAAATTCATGCAGCATTTGGCGCGATGTGCGCACTAATTTGTTAATTGTTTCAATCATATGCACCGGAATACGGATGGTGCGCGCCTGATCAGCAATCGACCGCGTAATGGCTTGGCGAATCCACCAAGTGGCATAGGTTGAGAATTTATAACCACGGCGATATTCAAATTTATCAACCGCTTTCATCAGGCCGATATTGCCCTCTTGAATCAGGTCAAGGAACTGCAGGCCACGGTTTGTGTATTTTTTTGCAATCGAAATCACCAAGCGCAAATTCGCTTCGACCATTTCTTTTTTCGCAATACGCGCCTCGCGCTCACCTTTTTGCACCATGCGCACAATGCGGCGATATTCGCCAATATTGAGGCCGGTATCATTTGCCAATTCCTGAATTTCGCCGCGCACTTCTTTGATTTCATTGCGGTTGTTCTGCACAAAATCTTTCCAGCCCTTGCCAGCAAGGCGGACAACACGATTGGCCCAATTGGCTTCATATTCATTGCCTTGGTATTGCTTGAGGAACTCGTCGCGCTTCACACCTTCGCTATCGGCCATGCGCCATAAACGCAATTCCAAGCTGACTAAACTTTTATTGATTGAATAGAGCTGCTCGACCAAAGCCTCAATCCGGCTATTGTTGAGAGATAGCTCTTTAACCTCAGCGATAATTTCGCCGCGCAATTTCTCGGCGCGGTTTTTCTGTGCCGTAGATAGTTCTTTATTGTCGGCTTGCAGCTCAACGCTTTGATCTTGCAAGCGGCGCAATTTTTTATAGGTCGACGCAATGACATCGAAACTGGCCAGAACTTTCGGCTTCAGCTCCATTTCCTTGGCCGATAGTGACAAATTTGATTCATCATCATCGTCATCTTCGTCAGGTTCACCCTCAGCTTCACCAGATGGCGCGCCTGATGGGGGCGGTGCCGCCCCTTCGGCTGAACGGTCGATTTTCTTCACATCCGGATCAGCAAAAGAAGCTTCCAGATCAATAATCTCGCGCAGCAGAACTTTGCCTTCATTCAGCTCATCGCGCCAAATGATAATCGCCTGAAAGGTCAGCG
>JAYOCI010000197.1:0-2057 GCA_038105345.1 Rhodobiaceae bacterium | reverse complement strand
CATTAGGCGGCACTCACCTCTGTGATGTCGCTTGTTATCTCACGTCTCATAAGGGCAATTTCCAACCCGCTAAGCCTTAACAATGACAGCTTTGCCGGAAATATCTTTCATGGCATTTCGCGTATCGACAATGAGAGGCGCGTGGTCGGCCAGAAATTGATAGTCGACATCATCGTGGTCGGTGCTGATAAGCGCGCAATCAAATGCCGCCAATTGCGCTTCATCAAGCTCAATGCTGCGCCGGCCTGCCAGTTCACTGTGTTCGCGACTGGGCGGAATAATTGGCACGTAAGGGTCAAAATATGACACTTCCGCGCCTTCAGCTTCCAGCAATTCGGTCAACACCAGAGACGGGCTTTCGCGCATATCATCGACATTCTTTTTATAGGCCATGCCGACAAGCAGGATTTTGGCGCCGTTCAGCGCCTGCTTTTCATGCTTGCTCAAAGCCTGCGCTGTTCGCGACACAACATATTGCGGCATGAAAGTATTGATCTCTCCGGCCAGTTCTATGAAACGGGCCGTCAGGTCAAATTCGCGGGCTTTGTAAGACAAGTAAAACGGGTCAATGGGAATGCAATGACCGCCAAGTCCGGGGCCCGGATAGAACGGCATATAGCCGAAAGGCTTGGTCGATGCCCCATCAATCACGTCCCAAACGTCAATATCCATCGCATCAAAAATCACCTTCAACTCATTCACCAAAGCGACATTGACCGAGCGGAAAATATTTTCGGTCAATTTAATGGCCTCAGCGGTGCGCGAACTGGCGACCGGAACCAGGGCGCTAATGACCCCCTCATAAAGGGCAACAGCCATATCGCGCGCCATTTGCGTGTCCGCGCCGACGATTTTCGGGATGGTCGATGTCTCATAATTGGCATTGCCTGGGTCTTCGCGCTCGGGCGAATAGGCCAGAAAAAAATCCTCGTCTTTTTTTAGGCCCGAGGTTTCCAGAACCGCAGCAAGCTCCTCATCCGTCGTGCCGGGATAGGTGCTCGATTCCAAAACCACCAATTGACCCTTTTGAAGATGAGGTGCAATGGACGCGCCCGTGCTGAGCACCGGCCCCAAATCAGGCTCACGGTGTTTTGACAGGGGCGTGGGCACGCAAATGATAATGGCATCCATTTTGGCGATTTCGGAAAAGTCGCTTGTCGCCTCAAACAAGTCAGCTTTGCGCATGGCCGCAATATCGCTGTCGGGAATATGTTTTATGTAGGATTTTCCATCGTTGAGCTCGTCTATTTTCTGCTCATCAATATCAAAACCGACAATATTGATGTTCTTTGCGCAAAAAGCTTTAGCCAAAGGCAAACCGACATAGCCAAGACCGACAATGCCGACCATCCCCTGCTTAGCTTCGAGTTTTTTTAATGTTTCAGAACTCATATAACCCCAACGCCCCGACTAAAGGCGGCTCAATTGGCCTTGCTGCACGTCAATGCGCGCATATTGACCCATTATGTCGAGCAAGACACGCACATTATCCTGCCCGACCATATCTTCAACTTCGCCGACAAAATCAGCAAAAGCGCCCGATAAAAGCCTTACTTTCTCGCCGATTTCAATATCACGGATCGGCAATAGAATATTTTTCGCGTCGCAGCGCGCCTGCAAGCCGGCAATCAGCGCGTCCGGCACCGGCGCCGGCACCGATTTTGCAAAACTGACCAAGCGCGAAACACCAAATGTCGAATTGATTTTGCGCCAGTCACTTCGCTCGGCACCAAATTGTACGAATAAATAGCCCGGAAATATCGGCCGAAGAACATTTTTAAGCTGACGGGCGTGGCGCACGGTCTTATTTTGCATGGGGCTGAAGGTCAAAAAGCCCTGTCGTGCCAAATTGGCAACGGCTCGGTCAAAACCATTGGCCTTAATCTGGGCCAAATACCATTTGGGACTGTCAATATCGGCCTTCATTATGCTTCCTGATTTTCCTCTCGCTCCAATTTCGCAACCTGTTCGCGGAGCGCCGCAATTTCAACTTCCAATTCAGCATATTCACGCTGCTTGCGCTTCAAAAAAGACACGGTAAGGCTGGCCTTTTCATG
>JAYOCI010000196.1:0-2064 GCA_038105345.1 Rhodobiaceae bacterium | reverse complement strand
CGCGAAAGCCATGCCGCTTATTTTCTGCAAGAACAGGAAATGACCCGCTATGACGCTGTTAATTTCATCTCGCATGGTGTTGCCAAAACGCCGGGCATGAGTGAAGAGCGCCATGTGGAAGGGGCGGATAATTTTGACGATGATGACGTGCATGTGGCCGATGGCGAAGCGCTGGCCGCCTATTGCATTAATTTGAACGACAAAGCCCGCGATGGCAAAGTTGATCCGCTGATTGGTCGTAGCAAGGAAGTGGCACGGGCGATTCAGATTTTGTGCCGTCGCAACAAAAACAACCCCTTATTGGTCGGCGACCCTGGGGTCGGTAAAACCGCTATTGCTGAGGGCTTGGCGCGCAAAATCATTGAGGGCGATGTGCCCGATGTGTTGCAAGACAATGTGATTTATTCGCTCGATATGGGTGTGCTTCTGGCTGGTACGCGATATCGCGGTGATTTTGAAGAACGCCTCAAACAGATCATGTCAGAACTTGAAGACATGCCGGAAGCCATTCTTTTTATTGATGAAATCCATACCATCATTGGCGCTGGCGCAACCTCTGGCGGGGCCATGGATGCGTCTAATTTGTTGAAACCAGCGCTGCAAAGCGGCGGCCTGCGCTGCATGGGGTCGACGACGTATAAAGAGTTTCGCCAGCATTTTGAAAAAGACCGTGCCTTGGCGCGTCGCTTCCAAAAAATCGACGTGGTTGAGCCGAGCGTGCCCGATACCATCAAAATTCTGCAAGGGTTGAAAAGCTATTTCGAGGATTTCCATAATATTCGTTACACCAATGACGCTTTGAAAGCGGCGGTTGAATTATCAGCCCGCTATATGGCCGACCGAAAATTGCCCGATAAAGCCATTGATGTGATCGACGAAGTTGGTGCGGCGCAAATGTTATTGCCGCCGTCAAAACGCAAAAAAACCGTCAGTGTCAAAGACATTGAAGCGGTGATTGCCACAATGGCGCGTATTCCGCCGAAAAGCGTTTCGAAAGACGATACGGAGAAACTGCGCGGTCTCGATGTGTCGTTGAAACGCGTCGTATTCGGGCAGGATAAAGCGATTGATGCGCTGGCCGCCTCGATTAAATTGTCGCGCGCCGGATTGCGCGAGCCGAATAAGCCGATTGGCAGCTATTTATTCTCCGGCCCGACCGGTGTGGGTAAGACCGAAGTGGCGCGCCAATTGGCCTCTATGCTGGGTGTCGAATTATTGCGCTTTGATATGTCGGAATATATGGAACGCCATACAGTGTCACGCTTGCTCGGAGCGCCTCCTGGCTATGTTGGTTATGATCAAGGCGGTCTGTTGACCGATGGCATTGACCAAAATCCGCATTGTGTCTTATTGCTCGATGAAATCGAAAAAGCCCATCCCGACTTGTTCAATGTTTTGCTGCAAGTGATGGATCACGGCACATTGACCGATGCCAATGGGCGCAAGGTTGATTTCCGCAATGTGATTTTGATTATGACGACAAATGCGGGTGCTTCCGATATGGCCAAAGAGCCGATTGGCTTTGCCCGCGAGCGTCGTGAGGGCGAAGACACGGAAGCCATTAATCGCATGTTCACGCCTGAGTTCCGCAATCGTTTGGATGCTGTCGTGCCATTTGACAGCCTGCCGACTGAAGTTGTGGTGCGGGTGGTTGAGAAATTTATTCTCGAACTGGAAATGCAATTGGCAGATCGCAATGTGATTATTGAAGTTTCTGAACCGGCTATGAAATGGCTGGTTGAACAAGGCTATGACCCGCAAATGGGCGCCCGCCCGCTGGCACGCATTATTCAGGAAAACATCAAGAAACCACTGGCTGAGGAATTACTGTTTGGCAAATTGACAGGCGGCGGCGTGGTCAATGTTGGGCGCGATAAAGCGGGCAAATTGACTTTCAAATTCAGCGATGGTCAGTCCGGAAAAAGTGCCGATAAAACCAGCGAAAAAGTGAATTAATCAGCCAAATCGGCGGAAATTTGCGCCGCAATTTTTTCGCCAATTTCTTTTAGCTCATCCATATCGGCGACATCGCGGGCATGGAAGCCAATATCAATGCCACCCGTG
>JAYOCI010000195.1:0-2092 GCA_038105345.1 Rhodobiaceae bacterium | reverse complement strand
TGGTGATTGCCGACAGAGGCAGCTATGTCAGCTATCTCGAAGGCTGTACGGCGCCAATGCGCGATGAAAACCAGCTTCATGCGGCGGTTGTTGAACTGGTCGCTTTGGAAGACGCAGAGATCAAATATTCGACGGTGCAAAATTGGTATCCGGGCGATGCTGATGGTAAGGGCGGGATTTATAATTTCGTGACCAAGCGCGGCGATTGTCGAGAAGCGCGCGCCCGCATTAGTTGGACACAGGTCGAAACCGGTTCCGCCGTGACGTGGAAATATCCATCCTGTATTTTGCGCGGCGACGATAGTTCCGGCGAGTTCTACTCCATTGCCATTTCGAATAATTTGCAGCAAGTCGATAGCGGCACCAAAATGATCCATTTGGGGCGTAATACGTCAAGCAAAATTATCTCAAAAGGCATTTCCGCAGGCCGTTCGTCTAATGCCTATCGCGGTCAGGTGAGTGTGCATCCAAAGGCGGCTCATGCCCGCAATTTTACCCAATGCGACAGCTTGCTGATTGGCGATCAATGCGCCGCTCACACTGTGCCTTATATTGAAGCCAAGAACCTGAGTGCCGTGTTGGAGCATGAGGCGACGACGTCGAAAATCAGCGATGATCAATTATTTTTCTGCCGCCAGCGAGGGCTTGACCCTGAGGAGGCTGTGGCACTCATCGTCAACGGCTTTTGCCGTGATGTTTTACAAAACCTGCCTATGGAGTTTGCCGTCGAGGCGCAAAAACTGGTTGGCATATCATTAGAGGGAAGTGTTGGATGAGTGCGTTGTTGGAAATTAGTAATCTGCAAGCGGGTATTGGCGATAAAGCGATTTTGAAGGGTCTCGATTTGACCATTCAAGCGGGCGAGGTGCACGCTATTATGGGGCCGAATGGCTCGGGTAAATCAACCCTGTCTTATGTGCTGTCTGGCAAAGATGGCTATGACATCACCGGCGGTTCGATTGTTTTTGACGGTCAGGATTTGACTGAGTTGCAGGCAGAGGAACGTGCCATTGCTGGCCTGTTTTTGGCCTTTCAATATCCGCTGGAAATTCCTGGTGTGACCAATATGACGTTTTTGAAAACCGCGCTCAATGCCGTGCGTCGTGGACGCGGCGAGGACGATATGGACGCCGCCAGCTTCCTGCGTTTGGCGCGTGAGAAATCACGGGCGCTGGGCATGGATGACGATATGTTGAAACGTCAGCTCAATGTCGGTTTCTCTGGCGGCGAGAAAAAGCGCAATGAAATTTTGCAAATGGCGATGTTGGAACCAAAATTAGCCATTCTCGATGAAACCGATAGTGGGCTTGATATTGACGCGTTAAAAACGGTTGCCGAAGGGGTTAATGCGCAGCGCAGTCCCGAGCGTGGCATGTTGGTGATTACCCATTATCAACGCTTGTTGGATTTCATTAAGCCGGATGTGGTTCATGTGATGGCCAATGGCCGTATTGTGCGCTCGGGTGGCCCTGAGCTGGCACTTGAGTTGGAAAAATCCGGCTATGCGGAATATCGCGCCAGTGAGGCTGCTCATGCTTAATGCGCTGGCCCATTTTGAGCGCGCCAAGCCGCATTTGGGCGGCAATGTGGAGGCGCGCGCGCAAGCCTTGCAGCAGGCCGAGCAATTGGGCTTGCCGTCACGGCGTATCGAGGCGTGGCACTATACTGATTTAGCGCGTTTGCTGAACCGCGCGACCAGCCCGACAGGGGCGCTGATAGGCAATGATTTCAGCGCTTTGAAAGCGCATTATATCGTCTTTGAAAATGGTCATTTGAGCGCAGACGCGGCCCAGCTATCGGCCGATTTCATGCCGCCGGAAGCTGATTTATCGGCCGACGCCATGACCCTTTATAATCACGCATTGGCGCAAAATGGGCTGACGTTAAATTTTGATAAATCGCCAGAAGCTGTTGTTATTATTGAAACAAAAGGCTCGGATGCGCAGCACTTCATGCATCGGGTGAAGTTAGCATCTGGTGTGAAAGCGACCTTGGTGGATGATCATGCGGCGCATGGTTATAGCAATGTCATTTGGCATATTGAGCTGGCCGCTGATGCGCAATTGACTTTGGTGCATATGCAGCAGTCGGG
>JAYOCI010000050.1:0-12141 GCA_038105345.1 Rhodobiaceae bacterium | reverse complement strand
CGGTTATTATTTCGGCTTTCAACGCGGTTTAGAAGTTGGGCAAAATAACTTGCCGCCAGTGCTTATGGCCGATCCGGCGCCGTCTAAAGTGCCGGCCGCAGATTTGCCAGAGGCCGATATAAAGGCCGCAGATGATCTGAATATCTATGGCGTCATGAAAGGCAAAGACCCAGCGCCAGCGGTTGCCGAAGGGCCAGCCGATAATGCCAATGGCACGCTGGAAAGCTTGATCACGCAATCTGAAACCCTCGCTGAAATCAAACAACAGGCGGAAGAGTTGGCGCCACCGGCACCAGCTGAAAAACCTGCTTCACCAGCAGATAGCCAGCCAGCCGCAAGTGCTGAAACGCCAGCCAAAGAAGCCGCGCCAGCGACAGCAGCGACGCCAGCCAAGCGACAAGATTACATGGTGCAATTAGCCGCCACCCGCAGTCGGGCTTTGGCGCGTGGCACATATAGCCGCTTGCAGGCCAAACATGACGCGCTTTTAGGGCGTCGCGACCCGCTGATTTTGCGCATTGATCTGGGTGAAAAGGGTATTTTTTATCGCGTTAACGTACCCGGCTTTCCCCATCGCATGGCGGCCAATAATTTCTGCATTAACCTCAAAGAGCGCGGTCAAGATTGCCTTGTCAAAAAACAACCGTAATCCTGCACCGGTTATTTTCGGTTTCCAATCGCTCGATATAACGCCGGAGGAGATGGCGTTTTTTCGTCATATCCAGCCATGGGGTGTGATTTTATTCGCCCGCAATATTGACACAATGGCGCAATTGCGCGGGCTGACCGATAAATTGCGCAGTGCATTGGATGATCCCCATTTGCCAATCTTAATTGATCAAGAGGGCGGTCGCGTCGCTCGTTTGCGCCCGCCATTGGTGCGGTCTTATCCGGCGGCTGGTGTCTATCGACAGCTCTATGCCAGCGCGCCAGAAAAGGCCTGTCGCGCGGCCTTTCTCGGTGGTTATTTATTGGCTGCCGATTTGCACGATGCCGGTGTGACGATTAATTGCGCGCCATGCCTTGATTTGGGGCTGGAAAATATGTCGGAGATTATTGCCGACCGTGCCTATGGTGCCGATGTCGAGAGCATCACCGCCTTGGCGCGCGCCTTCGTCGATGGTCAGCAAAAAGCTGGCATTTTAAGCATGGCCAAACATTTACCCGGCCATGGTCGCGCAACGGTGGATAGCCATGTCGAATTGCCAGTGGTAGAAACCTCGGCCGATATATTGCGGGCAACAGATTTTGCGGTTTTCAAAGCGTTTCAAGATTTGCCATTGGGTATGACCGGACATTTATTATTCAATGATATTGATGCCGAGAATGTGTCGACTTATTCGTCACTGATTGTGCAGCAAATCATTCGCCAAGACATTGGCTTTGACGGTCTGCTAATGAGCGATGATGTGAGCATGCAGGCGCTAGATGGTGATTTTGCCACGCGGGCCAGAAAATCTCTGCAGGCGGGCTGCGATTTAGTGCTGCATTGCAATGGCGATATGGCGGAAATGCAAGCTGTGGCCGAAGCATTGCCGCGCGCGCCGTCGCATGAGACGGGGCAAAGAATGGCGCGTGTCAGCAGCTTATTGGCAGAGCAACCGAGGCTTTTAGATGCCGCCGAAAGGGCTGAGGCGCAACAAGATTGGGGAGAACTTATCGGCGATATTTTCCCTGATGCGCGGAACGCGTTATAAATGGTTATGAACAAGTCCCAAAGTGATTCTGCCGAACCAGCTGATTTTGATGAAGGCATTGCCTATCAGCCAGTGACCGGCGACGGCCTGCCGCTCAACCTCGAGGGTTATGAGGGGCCGCTGGATATATTGCTGTCTTTGGCGCGGACGCAAAAAGTTGACCTGAAACAAATCTCAATTTTGCAGCTGGCAGAGCAATATCTCGATTTTGTTCGCCAAGCGCATGATTTGAAAATTGAAGTGGCGGCAGATTATTTGGTGATGGCCTCGTGGCTGGCCTATTTGAAGTCGCGCTTATTATTGCCCAAGCAAGAAGATGGCGAAGAGGTGAGTGCCGAGGAATTGGCGGCCCGCTTGGTCTATCGTTTGCAAGTATTGGAAGCCATGCGCGAACGCGCGGCACAGCTTATGGCGCGTGATCTTTTGGGGCGCGATTTTTTCGTGCATGGCATGCCAGAAGGCATCCGCATCAAACGGGCCAGCAAATATGAGGCCAGCCTATATGAAGTGCTGGCGGCTTATTCGACCCAAAAACTGCGTAATTACTATCAAGAGTGGACGCCGCCCAAGCTCGATGTGCTAACCATTGACCGCGCGCGTATGCGTCTTGAGCGGCTTTTTGGCAAGCTTGATAATTGGCAAGTGCTGGACGCTTTGCTTGTTGGCGATGTCCGCGACCGGCAAAAACGCCGTACGACAATGGCAAGCTCATTTAGCGCGGTTTTGGAATATGTCCGAGACGGACGCCTTGAAGTGCAACAAAGCAAAAATTTTGATGATGTTTTAATTCGCCGGGCGCGGCCCAAAGCCGCTGTCGAGCAAGCAGAGTGAGTTCCGCCTTATGACCGATGAAGTAATTGCAGTGGACGCCGAACATATGCGGATTGTCGAAGCGGTGCTGTTTGCCGCTGAGGAACCTTTGGATTTGGCCAATATTGCCGATAAATTGCCTGCCGATGTTGATGCGGCGGCGATCGTTGAGGCGATACGCGTCAAATATGAAGGGGCGGGGTTTAATCTGCAACGCATCGGCAATAAATGGGCTTTCCGCAGTGCCGCTGATTTGGCTCATGTCTTGCAAAAACACGTTGTGCAGCAGCGGCGTTTGTCGCGCGCAGCACTTGAGACCTTGGCCATCATTGCCTATCACCAGCCGGTCACGCGGGCGGAAATTGAAGATATTCGCGGCGTATCTGTGTCTAAAGGCACATTGGATGTCTTGCTGGAAAGCGAATGGGTGAAAATTCGCGGGCGGCGCAAAGTGCCCGGTCGTCCGGTAACCTATGGCACATCAGATAATTTCCTGTCTTATTTCGGGCTGGAAAGACTGCAGGATTTGCCAGGCTTGGATGAATTGAAAGCGGCGGGTCTCTTGGATGGCCGTCTGCCGCCAGGTTTTGCTGTGCCGCAGCCTGATCCGGATAATGATCCCAATGAAGAGCCGTTGGCAGATGGCGATGACGGTCTGGAACCATTGGAAATGGATTTACCAGATATGGATGAGGCGCTTATGGCGGAAGAGGAAACAAGCCATTGAGCGATGCGGCGCTTCGTTTTGTCGATGTTTCCTGCCAATTCGGCAATGAGCAGGTCGTCAATAAGGTTAGCTTCGACGTGCAACCATCAGAAATTGTTTGTCTTTTAGGCCCATCAGGGTGCGGTAAGACGACCAGTCTGAGACTGGCTGGCGGGATGGAAGCGCTGAGCGGCGGTGAGATTTGGATGGCCGGTCAGTGCGTCGCTAATCAGCACATGGCGACCGCCCCCGAGACCCGAGGCATTGGGTTTTTATTCCAAGATTTCGCCTTATTCCCGCATTTATCGATTGCCGATAATGTCAGTTTTGGCATTCGTCATCTCAGCGAGAGCGAAAAGCGGGCTCGTGTATCCATGTTATTGGAGCAAGTTGATCTCGCCGGTTTTGAAACTAAGTTTCCCGACACTTTATCTGGCGGTGAGCAACAACGCGCGGCGTTAGCACGGGCTTTGGCGCCGAAACCAGCCTTGGTTTTGATGGATGAGCCGTTTTCTAATCTTGACCCCCAATTGCGCGACCAAATGCGTGATTTGACATTGAGCTTGCTTAAACAATCGAAAGCCGCTGGCCTGATTGTCACTCATGATGCCGCCGATGCCTTGCGCATGGCGGACCGTATTGCCGTGCTCAATAAGGGCGACTTGCTGCAAATCGCCTCGCCGCAAGATATTTACTTCAAGCCAGCGCAATATGATGTGGCGACCATGTTTGGGCCGGTCAATCGACTAAATGGCAAGGTTGAGGGCGGGGTTTTAAGCTGCGGCCTTGGCACATGCACAGTCGATGCCGCTGATGGTGACTATCAAATTGGCCTGCGGCCGGAAAGCCTGAGCTTACAGGCTGGTGATGAGCCGGGGCTGAGTTTCACCGCTGAACTCAATCATATTCGCGCTTTTGGCTCGGAATGGCTGGCTGATTTGACGGCGGTTGAGGGTAACATTTGGCAAGCGCGCCTGCGTCAGGCACATGCGCCACAGGTCGGCGCCCATAAATTCTATGTATCCGCTCGGCATTTCATGCTATTCAAACTTTAAAGAGAAGGAATTTGATAAATGGGCATTAGTTGGGTTCAAATTTTAGTTGTCGCAGTTTTGCTGATCTTACTATTCGGTCGCGGCCGCATTTCATCGCTCATGGGCGATGTCGCTTCGGGCATTACAAGTTTTCGCCGCGGACTGAAAGAGGGCGCTGAAACGCCATCAGGCGATGACGAGGGCGGCAAGACGATTGAAGGCGAGGCCTCTGAGACTGGCTCAGAAAATAAATAGCGGAACCGATTTTGTTTGATATTGGCTGGACAGAAATGCTCCTTTTGGGCGTTGTGGTTTTGTTGGTCGTGGGGCCACGCGAATTGCCAAGCCTTTTACGCACGATAGGCCAATATGTTGGCAAAATCCGCCAAATTGCCTCCGAGTTTCGCGGCCAGATAGATGATATGGGACGCGATATATCAACCAATGTCGCCGATGATTTGGCCATTCAAGTCGTCATAAAATCACTGACTGAATCGATGCAGGAAGTGGATATTGGGGCGCCGGATTTATTCGACGCACCCGATGAGAAAGACACGCATGGCTGAACCGGATCCATTAGCTGCGAGCGAAGCGCCATTGCTCGATCATTTGGTCGAATTGCGCACGCGACTATTGTGGATAATGGCGGTTTTCGTCGGCACTTTGTCTGCCTGCTTGTTTATTGCCGGTGATATATTTGCGTTTTTATTGTGGCCCTATGAACAAGCCGCTGGCCCGACGGATTCTTTGGAGCTGATATATACCGCGCCGCATGAGTTTTTCTTCACGCAAATCAAATTGGCAATGTTTGCCGCTTTATTTCTTTGCTTTCCCTATATTGCTTATCAAATCTACCGATTTATCGCCCCGGGTCTTTATCGCAATGAGCGGGCGGCATTTTTGCCATTTCTCATTGCCTCGCCGGTGTTATTTGCGGCCGGTGCCGCCTTGGTGTTTTTCATTGTTATGCCGCTGGCCCTTGAGTTTTTCTTGGCCATGCAAATTTCCCCCGGCGATGGCGCCGAGGTGCGCATGGTCAATCGGGTTAGCGAATATTTATCCTTCACCATGCTGCTGATGCTGGCTTTTGGCCTGTGTTTTCAACTGCCCGTGGTGCTGACGCTATTGGGGCGTGTCGGCATCATCACGGCTGATGATTTACGCGCTAAACGTCGTTATGCGGTGGTTATTGTTTTTTTCGTGGCCGCCATTTTGACGCCGCCCGATATCATTAGCCAGATTGGCCTCGGCGTGCCGACCTTATTGCTTTACGAAATATCCATCTGGTCGGTGGCGGCGATACAAAAAAACCGTGCCTCGGCGGCAAATGATGAGCCATCGCAATAGAGCTTTATGGTCACAGGCCTAGATTTTATCGGGTCAGCGATTTATACCATAGAAGCAATCAATCTGAGCGAGTCGAAAATGCACGATATCAATGCCATAAGAGAAAATCCGGACGCCTTTGATCAAGCGCTAAAACGGCGCGGTGTGGCGCCTGTTTCATCCGACTTATTGGCTCGTGACGATGCCCGCCGCAAGGCCATTCAAGCGGCCCAAGAATTGCAAACCAAACGCAATGAGGTATCGAAAAAAATTGGTCAGGCTAAGGGGCAGGGCGATGAAGCCGCCGCGCAAGCTCTGATGGATGAAGTGGCCGGTTTAAAACAGGATTTACAGCAAGCCGAGGACGCCGAAAGACAGCTCAAAGCCGAGCTGGAAACAGCCCTATCTACCTTGGCCAATGTGCCGCTTGATGATGTTCCAGACGGCGACGACGAGACCAGCAATGTCGAATTGCGTCAATGGGGCACGCCGCGCCAGATCAATCATCCGCGTCAGCATTTTGAGATTGGTGAGGCGCTCGGTCAGATGGATTTTGAAGCTGCCGCTGCCATTTCCGGCGCGCGTTTTGTTGTTTTGCGCGATGACTTGGCGCGACTGGAACGGGCTTTGGGTAATTTCATGCTCGACGTGCATACGCAAGAATTCGGCTATCGCGAAATGAGCCCGCCGGTTTTGGTGCGTGATGAGGCGGTGTTTGGCACCGGACAATTACCGAAATTCGCTGAAGATTTATTCCGCACGGAAAGCGGCTTCTGGTTATCGCCAACGGCTGAGGTGACATTAACAAATCTGGTGCGCGAGCAAATTCTCGATCACGCCAGCCTGCCGCATCGCTACACCGCTTTAACCCAGTGTTTTCGCTCTGAAGCCGGATCGGCAGGGCGCGACACGCGCGGCATGATACGCCAGCACCAATTTAATAAGGTTGAATTGGTAAGCATTGTCGACGCGGATAGTGGCGAAGCCGAGCTTGAACGGCTGACGCAATGCGCCGAAACGATTTTGCAAAAACTTGATTTGCCATATCGGGTGATGATGCTGTGCACTGGCGATATGGGTTTTTCAGCCCGCAAGACTTATGACTTGGAAGTCTGGTTGCCGGGGCAGGATACTTATCGTGAAATTTCGAGCTGTTCTTATTGTGGTGACTTTCAGGGTCGCCGGATGAATGCGCGCTATCGCGCGGATGGCGAAAAGGCGACGCATTTTGTGCATACGCTGAATGGCTCGGGGCTGGCGGTTGGCCGCACATTGGTCGCTGTGCTGGAAAATTATGTCAATGATGATGGGTCGATAACTGTGCCAGATGCTCTGCAGGCCTATATGGGTGGAGCCGTGAAAATTGAGGTGCCGCAATGAGTAAAAAACTAAACCGCATTGTCGTCACCAATGATGACGGCATTGATGCACCGGGCCTGTTGACGGCGGTTCACATCGCCAATCAATTATCAGATGATGTGTGGGTGTTCGCGCCGGCCGAAGAAAAAAGCGGCGCCAGCCATTCGATTAGTCTGGCGCACCCAATGCGCTTGATTGAACGCGGCCCCAAACGTTTCGCCATTACCGGTTCACCCGCCGATTGCATCATGGTGGCAACGCGTTCCATGCTGAAAGACCATCTTCCTGATTTGATTATTTCGGGCGTCAATTTCGGCCAGAATATCGCTGAGGATGTCACCTATTCTGGAACCGTGGCAGGGGCCAAAGAAGGCACCGTCATGGGCATACCTTCGGTCGCCTTATCGCAAGCGCTGAGCTATGCCGATGCGTCTTATATGCATGGCCCAAGATTTGAAATTGCCGAGAAATATGCCGCCGATATTATTCTCAAAACCCTGCAAATGGAGTGGCCAAGTGGCACGCTGATGAATGTGAATTTTCCTGATATTACGCTGGAGCAGGAATGTGAAATTCGCGTCACGGCGCAGGGCAAGCGCGATAAAATGATGTTGGTGCTGCAAGAGCGCTTTGATCCGCGCAACAACCCTTATTATTGGTATGACTTCACGCGGGCGATTTCGACACCGACGCCAGGCACGGATATTGAAGCCATTATGCAAGGGCATATTTCGGTGACACCGCTGCAAATGAACCACACGCATAATGGCATGCAGCAGAAAATGGCAAATTTATTTGGATGATGGCAACTCATACCCTTAGGCGTTTTCGACACATTACCGTTATTTTGGGTATGGCCTTTATGCTCGTCGGTTGCGGTCAGGTGGTGAGCGGCAAATGGTATGACGCGCAAAAAGGTAAAACCGGTAAATGGTGGATAGATAATCCCACTGGTGCCGCGACCAGCACACCGCGCGGCAAATCCGGAACCATCACTGTGCGCAAGGGCGATACTTATTACAAATTGGCGGCCCGCCATCGCGTTTCAATGCGGGCTTTGCTCGATGCCAATAATGCCCGTCCGCCTTATAATCTTGAGCCGGGCGATCAAATCAACCTGCCGCGCAAGGCGTTTTACACGGTTCAGGCCAATGACACGCTGTATGCGATTTCGCGCAAGTTCAATACCAATCTGGCCGATCTGGCCAATCTGAATAATATTCAAAAGCCATACACCATTAGTGTGGGGCAAAATTTACAAGTGCCAAATGGCCAAAGCGTCGCCCGCGCGTCGCGACAAGTCAGCGCTCAGGCGAAGAAAATCGCAGCCACCAGCACACCAAGCCGCGTTGGCCGTTTTCTCGTGCCGGTGAATGGTCGCGTGATATCTGAATATGGCCCGAAAAAGGGCGGCCGTCATAATGACGGTATCAATATCGCCGCCAGCATGGGCACGCCGGTGAAGGCAGCGGAAAATGGTGTTGTGGTTTATGCCGGCAATCAATTGCGCGGTTATGGCAATTTATTGCTGGTGCGCCATTCCGGTGGCTGGGTGTCAGCCTATGCGCACACCTCAGCATTTCGGGTAAAAGCCGGTGATCGGGTCAAGCAGGGGCAGATCATTGCCGAGGTTGGCGATAGCGGTAATGTTGACCAGCCACAATTGCATTTTGAACTGCGCAAAGGCACGCGGGCGGTAAATCCGAAATCATTGATTTAGATACGAAAAACAAGGCATTTATCGACAAATTCCGCGCTTAAAGTCTTTGCCTTGCGACAAACCATGCGTATACTCAGCGTCAATTCTAACGGAGATTTCCATGTTTATTACATCCGCTTATGCCCAATCAGCCGCCGGTGGTGGTTCGCTATTGGATATGATTTTTCCCCTCGTAATGGTTTTTGCCATTATGTACTTCATGATTTTGCGTCCGCAACAAAAGCGCCAAAAAGAGCATAAAGCTATGCTGGAGGCGGTGCGCCGTGGCGACACTGTGGTCACCCAAGGTGGATTGATTGGCAAAGTTGCCAAAGTTGGCGAAGATGAATTGGAAGTTGATCTGAGCAAAGACACGCGGGTCAATGTCGTCAAAAGCATGATCATTTCAGTGCGTAGCAAGTCCGAACCTGCCAAAAAGGATTAAGCATTTCCATGCTGCATTTCTCTAAACTCAAAATTGCTGGTCTGGCCTTGGCGGTTCTCGCTGGGCTTTTATTCTCTTTGCCGAATTTTTTAAGTCCGCAAACCCGCCAATCCATGCCGGATTTTTTGCCATCAAGCGCCTTAAACCTTGGGCTTGATCTGCAAGGTGGCTCGCATTTATTGCTGTCGGTTGATGTCAAAGAAGTGCAAAACGAGCGCCTTGACGGTTTGGTTGCCGATGTCCGCCTTGCTTTGCGCGGTGCCGGCATTGGCTATACGGGGCTTGGCCGCGTCGCTAATGGCGTGTCTGTTAGCTTGCGCGATAGCAGTCAAATCAATCAAGCCCGCGAGGTATTGGAAGATTTGGCACAACCGGTTGCGGCTCTGGTTTTCGGCGGCTTTAACAATGCGGTTGATTTGGACATCACGCAAAATGGTGACTCTGGTTTTACTTTGACGCTAACAGAAGAGGCGATTATTGCGCGCAATTCGCGCACATTGCAGCAATCCATTGAAATTATCCGCCGCCGCATTGACGAATTGGGCACGACAGAGCCGAGCATTCAGCGGCAGGGTGACACGCGTATTCTTGTGCAAGTCCCCGGGCTTGATGACCCTCAGCGCTTGAAAGCGCTTTTGGGCCAGACGGCGAAAATGAATTTCCATTTGGTTGACCAAACGGGCAGTCCCTATGAGGTGATGAATGGCAAGCGGGCACCAGCCGGTGCGCGTCTGGTGTTTACCGACACAGAGCCGGGCGTGCCTTATTTAATCCGCCGTCGCGCCATGGTCAGTGGCGAGCGTTTGGTTGATGCCAGTATCGGCTTTGATCCACAAACCAATGCGCCAGAGGTCAACTTCCGTTTTGACTCGGTTGGCGGCAAAAAATTTGGCGAAGTGACTAAGGCAAATATTGGTCGGCCTTTTGCCATTGTATTGGATGATAAAATTATTTCGGCGCCGGTTATTCAATCGGCCATTCTCGGTGGCGCAGGGCGCATCACTGGCAATTTCACCGTGCAGGAAGCCAATGACTTAGCCATTCTATTGCGCGCCGGTGCTTTGCCAGCACCCATGGATATTCTCGAAGAGCGCACTGTTGGCCCAGGTTTGGGTGCTGACAGTGTTGCCGCTGGTCGCATTGCGCTGATTGTTGGCTTTGTGGCGGTCATTGGCTTCATGCTTCTGAGCTATAATTTATTCGGCCTCTTCGCCAATGTCGCGCTTATCGTCAATATGGTGTTGATTATGGCTGTCTTATCTGGCCTGCAAGCGACGCTGACTTTGCCGGGCATTGCCGGCATTGTGCTGACGGTCGGCATGGCGGTCGACGCCAATGTGTTGATTTTCGAACGCATCCGCGAAGAGCTGCGCGCCAATAAAACGCCGATTACGGCGATTGACGTGGGCTATAGCCGCGCTTTGGGAACAATCTTAGATGCCAATGTTACGACTTTATTGGCGGCGATTATCTTGTTCCAACTCGGTTCAGGGCCAATTCGTGGCTTTGCGGTCACTTTGGCGATTGGCATTGTCACCTCCGTGTTCACGGCTTTCACGCTGACGCGGTTCTTTATTTCACTTTGGGTGCGCGCCAAGGGCCGCCCAGCGCAGCTGCCGCTGTAATCGGTTCGCGAGGATATGACAATGTGGACATTGAAACTTATAGCCGCTGATACAAAAGTTAATTTCATACGCTACCGCCTCATTGCCTTTGCGCTTTCGGCCTTTCTGATGGTCGGCTCAGTCGCTGTCTTTATGGGCAATGGTTTGAACTTCGGTATTGATTTCAAAGGCGGCACGCTGATTGAAATTAGCTCTGAGGCGGAAATTGATATTGCGCAATTGCGCGGGCAATTGACCGGCTTGAACGTTGGCGAAGTGCAAATTCAGCAATTTGGCACGCCGACCGATGCACTTATTCGGGTCTCCGAAGATTCACAAGCCGTATCGGCACAAGGTGGGCTGAGTGCGGTTGAGAGCATTCGCAATGAATTGCAAGATCGCTTTGAAATTCGGCGGGTTGAAGTCGTCGGCCCGCAAGTCAGTGGCGAGCTGATTCAAACCGGTATTCTGGCGGTTGTGGCAGCCATTGCCAGCATGCTGATTTATATTTGGTTCCGATTTGAATGGCAGTTCAGTGTCGGTGCCGTATTGGCTTTGGTGCATGATGTGGTGCTGACCATTGGTATTTTCTCGCTTCTGCAATTGGACTTTAACCTGTCGATTTTGGCGGCGATTTTGACCATCGTCGGTTACTCAATGAATGACACAGTTGTGGTTTATGACCGCGTGCGTGAGAATTTGCGCAAGTTCAAAAAAATGCAGCTTGATGATCTGCTTAATGTGGCGATTAATGAAACCCTGTCGCGGACGGTCATGACCTCGGTCACCACGCTGATTGCTTTGACCGCGCTTTATGTTTTCGGCGGCGAGGTCATTCGTGGCTTCACCTTCGCGATGATTTGGGGGGTTCTGGTCGGGACTTACTCATCAGTATTTATTGCCTCGCCTTTATTGCTCTACTTAGGTGTGAAGCGCGACTGGTCGGGCAATCAAAAAGATTAGCCGATTGCTCTGAAAACCCCACAGTAGTAGGCTTGAAACAACAAAGAGATTCGCATTAGGAGGTAATCAATATGGCTGCAATTTTAACTTCACTCAGAAACACGGTAATTGCCGGTTTCGTTTTAGCTTTTATTTTAGAGCTGATTTATTTGAATGGCGGCGGAACTTTCGACACTAATTTTTACGCCTTTATTTTCCGCTATCTCCACGTGCTTAGCGGCATTATGTGGATTGGTCTGTTGTATTATTTCAACTTCGTACAAATTCCAAATATGCCGAATATTCCAGATGAGCAAAAACCTGCCATCGGTAAAGTCATCGCGCCGGCGGCGCTTTGGTGGTTCCGTTGGGGCGCCATGGCGACCATCGTTACTGGTTTAATTCTCGGCTATTTGAACGGCTATATTCATGACGCTTTGTCACTTGGCGCAATGAATGATTTTGCTGTGCCGAAAAACATCGCCATTGGTATTGGCATGTGGCTGGGTATCATCATGT
>JAYOCI010000194.1:0-2148 GCA_038105345.1 Rhodobiaceae bacterium | reverse complement strand
CCATCGACCAGATTATCAATAGCGCGGCCAAAACGCGCTATATGTCGGGCGGGCAAATTGCCTGCCCCATCGTGTTTCGCGGGCCCAATGGTGTGGCGAGCCGGGTGGCGGCGCAACACAGCCAGGATTATTCGAGCTGGTATGCGCATGTGCCGGGATTGATTGTGCTGGCCCCGTCCACCCCGGCCGAGGCGAAAGGGCTGTTAAAAGCGGCCATTCGTGACCCCAATCCGGTGGTGTTTTTGGAACATGAGCTGCTTTATGGCGAGCTTGGTGGTGTGCCCGATTATGATGATTTTGTGCTGCCCATCGGACGCGCGCGCATTGTGCGCCCCGGCAATGATGTCACTTTGGTTGCCTATGCGCGCGGTGTCGATATGGCGCTGCAAGCGGCCGAGCAATTGGCTGCCATTGGCTTGGACGCAGAAGTGATTGATTTGCGCAGCCTGCGCCCGCTCGATATGGATACGGTGATTGCCTCGGTTGAAAAAACCAATCGCTTGGTGACCATTGAAGAAGGCTGGCCGATTTGCTCCATCGGTTCGGAAATTGCCGCGCAAGTTCAGCGCCATGCCTTTGATGCGCTGGATGCGCCGATTGAAGCGGTTACCGGTGCCGATGTGCCGATGCCCTATGCCGTCAATTTGGAAAAACTGGCATTGCCACAGCTGGCGCAAATCGTCGCCGCGGCCAAACGCGCCGCCTATTTTCAAGACGCTGCCGAATGAGTGCCAATCGCGTAAACGCCTCGCCTTTGGCGCGCCATATGGCCCAACAGGCAGGGCTTGATTTGCTGCATATCACCCCGTCCGGCCCCAATGGACGCATCATTAAGCGTGATATTGAAGCGGCGCAAAAAGCCGGCGGGGCAAAAGATAAGGCGGCCACGCCATCACCGACTGCATCGCCGCCGCCCGCATCGCCCGGCGCGGGCGCTGCTTTGCACAGCGCCATTATGCCGGCCTTGCCTGATGCGCGCGCCTATTACCGGCCCGACCAATATGATGAGCTGCCTTTGGATATGATGCGCGGGGCGATTGCCACCCGGCTGACCCAATCCATGCAGCAAATCCCGCATTTTTATTTGACCCGCACGCTTCATATTGATGCGCTGTTGGCGCATCGCGCGCGCATTAATACGGCATTGGCCGAGCGTCCTTCGGGTGACGGTAAAGCCGAAAAAATATCGCTCAATGATTTGCTTGTTCGTGCCTGCGCGCTGGCCCTCATCGATGTGCCTGAGGTCAATGTGTCATTTGCCGGTGATGCGATTTTGCGCCACCATCATGCTGATATTGGCGTCGCTGTGGCGCTGCCCGACGGGCTGATTACGCCGATTGTCAGCCAATGTGATGAAAAACCGGTGCGCGCCATCAGCGCCGAAATTAAGGATTTGGCGGCGCGAGCGGCAGAAAAGCGGTTAAAGCCGTCAGAATATGAAGGTGGCTCTTTTTCCGTTTCCAATTTGGGGATGTTCGGCATTGACCAATTCACCGCCGTCATCAACCCGCCGCAAGCAGCCATTTTGGCGGTTGGCGGGCCGGTGAAGAGATTGATTATGGACGGCGCCGCGCCACTTGAGCAGACCGATATGCGCGTCACGCTATCTTGCGACCACCGCGCCATAGATGGCGCCATTGGCGCACAATTTTTGGCGACATTGGCCGATTATGTCGAAAAACCTCTGCTGCTGTCGCTTTAGTGCTTAGCCATAAGCGCTGAATGTCTGCACCAGCCCCTGGCTGGTCATTTGCACAAGGCGGCGGCAATGTTGCAATTGATGCAAGACGTGCCGGGCCCCCTCTTCGCGCCCCTCGGTCGGGGCCGGATAGGTGGCGAACAAAGTATCAATGACGTGATTGAAGTCAAAATTGCAGATGCGTTCCATAATTTCATCGCGCGTTGCGCCGGGCGGTGCATTGACCGGCAGCGCTGCACAGGCAAATTGCGCGTGCATCAGCACCGCCAATCGGATGCCGTGGAACAAAATCTGGTTCTGTGTTGCCGTATCGGCTTGCGGTGACAGGCTGAGGTTAATGTCACTTTTCTCCGCCTGCATAATGCCGCTCAGCAAATCGCCATCGGCGCGCAATCGATAGAGCAATTGCCGCAAACGCGGATTGGCATTGCGCTGGTAAAGTTGGTGCG
>JAYOCI010000193.1:0-2149 GCA_038105345.1 Rhodobiaceae bacterium | reverse complement strand
GTGGCAATCCACGCGGCGGGTGAAAGTGGCGTTAAATGCGCCGGAAGTTTGTGCATACCGCCCATTATGCGCCATCCGGCAGCAAGATTGTCGCTGTCGCTTGCGCCGCTATGCCTTCACCGCGACCGCTAAAACCCAGCCCCTCAGTGGTGGTGGCTTTCACCGAGACGGCAGAGAGCGGCAAGCCGGTCAGGGCGCTCAGCCTTTCGCGCATGGCGGCGCGATGCGGGCCGATTTTCGGCGCTTCGCAAATCAGCGTCAGATCAATATGGGTCAGCCGCGCTTGTTTGGCAGCGGCAAGGTGAAGCGCATGTTTCAGAAACTCGGCTGAAGCGCGGTCTTTATTTGCGGCATCAGACGGCGGAAAATGGTCGCCAATATCGCCCTCAGCAAGTGCTCCCAAAAGCGCGTCCGTAATGGCGTGCAGCCCGACATCGGCATCGCTATAGCCGATAATTTCGCGGTTATGCGCAATAGCGACACCGCACAGCATAATGGTATCTGCGCTGCCATCGTCGCCAAAGCGATGCACGTCGAAGCCCAAGCCGGTGCGCGGAATTAGGGGTGAGGTCATGGCAAAATCTTCTTCCGTCGTCAGTTTGATGTTTTGCGTCTCGCCGTCAATGATACGCACGCGCAATCCGGCCCGTTCGGCCACTGCAGCGTCATCGGTCATGCTTCCTTGCGGGGCGGCTTTATGAGCTTCCAAGATTTTGGCAAAGTCGAATAATTGCGGTGTTTGCGCGCGATATAGCCCGTCACGAGGTACTGTCTCAGTGATCTGGCCATTTTCGGCTTTTTTTAGCGTATCCGTTACCGGCAGGCTGGGAATAACACCGTCTGTATCGGTGAAATTGTCCAAACACCGTTCAATCAAATCTTGTGACACGAAAGGGCGTGCTGCATCGTGAATGAAAACGCGCTGTGGTTGCCCCTCAGCCAAAGCTTGTAAACCGTTCAACACCGACGCTTGGCGGTCCTCACCACCTAAAACATAGGTTATTTTATCTTTTTTATTACAATTACTTATTATGTTTTCATAAAGCTTTACATCATTTTTATGAATGGCCACGCAGAGGCTGGAAATAACCTCATTATCGGCAAAGGCGGCTATGCTGCGGGCCAGCACGGAGCCGCCGCTACCATCGGGCATGTCGCGGTATTGCTTAGGTTTTCCTTGTCCGGCGCGGCTTCCGCGACCGGCAGCAACAATCAGTGCAACTGTGGATAAGCGTTCATTCATGGCGGCTAATCTAGCCTGAGACGCGGCATAAGGCGACAGAATTTTAGAAAATTGCTTGCCTTTATAAGGTTATGCACCCATTTTAGGCACATCGTGAACATTTCGGTTTTTGCCTAAAAAATGACCATTCAGCTAGGGGATATAACGCTTTCGGGGCGCGTATTATTGGCACCGATGTCGGGTGTCACGGATTACGCTTTTCGCAAAGCGGTGGCGAAAGCCAGTCGCGTTTCTGTGGTTTCTGAAATGGTAGCCAGTGAAGAATTGGTCAAATCGCGTGCCGATGTGGTGCGCCGCGCCGAGGGGTTCGGGCTATCACCCTTTATTCTTCAGTTGGCCGGTCGTGATCCGCATTGGATGCGCGAAGGTGCGAAGCTGGCCTGCGCTGCCGGTGCTGATGTCGTTGATATCAATATGGGCTGTCCGTCGCGGCAAGTAACCGGCGGTTTGTCCGGCTCGGCTTTGATGCGCGATGAAACCCTGGCCGAGGCGATTATCGCGGCTACGGTGCAGGGCAGCAGCAAGCCGGTCACGCTGAAAATGCGTTTGGGCTGGGATGACAATCTGCTTAATGCACCCTTAATCGCTGAGCGCGCTGAAGCTTTGGGTGTGCAAATGATTACCGTGCATGGCCGCACGCGTTGCCAATTTTATAAAGGTAAAGCCGATTGGCATGCTGTGCGCGCCACGGTCGAGGCGGTGCAAATTCCGGTTATTGTCAATGGCGATGTCGTAAACGGCGAAACGGCGGCGGCGGCTTTGGCGGCGTCCAACGCTGCCGGAGTTATGATCGGGCGCGCCGTTATTGGCCGTCCGTGGCTGCCTGGGCAAATCGAGACATTTTTGGACAACGGCGTTTGGCCTGAAGCCCCATGTGCGGCGCAACAATGGCGCATATTTGCTGAT
>JAYOCI010000192.1:0-2150 GCA_038105345.1 Rhodobiaceae bacterium | reverse complement strand
GCGTCGCCGCATCATGACATAGCCAAGCGCTGCCAAGGCCTTTTCGCGCTCTGGGCTAACCGGTGCGCCGTCAAAGCCTTCCGGATATTCTTCATCAATAAAAGCGGTGGTGAGATTGCCATCGCGGAAACGCTGATGCCCCATAATGGCGCCAAGGAAATCAATATTATGGCGTATGCCATCAATACCGAAACCGTCGAGCGCGTCCGACATGGCATTAATCGCTGTCTCGCGACCAGGCCCATGGGTGATTAATTTGGCAATCATCGGGTCATAGAACAGCGAAATCTCTCCGCCCTCATAAACGCCAGTATCATTGCGCACTGTAATGCCATTGGCGACCTGCTCTTCGGGCGGCCGGTAATAGCTCAAACGGCCGGTCGACGGCAAGAAACCGCGATAAGGATCTTCCGCATAGACGCGGCTTTCCATCGCCCAACCATTAAGTTTCACGTCTTTTTGCTTCAGCGTTAATTTTTCACCCGCCGCGACTTTGATCATTTGTTCGACCAAATCCACGCCAGTAATTAATTCCGTTACCGGATGTTCCACTTGCAAACGCGTGTTCATTTCAAGGAAATAGAAATTGCGGTCACCATCGACGATGAACTCGACAGTACCGGCGGAGCAATAATCAACGGCTTTGGCCAGCGCCACCGCCTGCTCGCCCATGGCTTTGCGGGTTTTGGCGTCAAGAAACGGGCTTGGTGCTTCTTCAATGACCTTTTGGTTGCGGCGCTGAATGGAACACTCGCGCTCGCCCAAATAAATCAAATTGCCGTGCTTATCGCCCAATATTTGAATTTCAATATGGCGCGGCTGGGTAACGAATTTCTCAATGAAAATGCGGTCATCGCCAAAGCTGGAAGCCGCCTCATTTTTCGACGATTGAAAGCCTTCGCGCGCCTCTTGCTCATTATAAGCCACACGCATGCCCTTACCGCCGCCACCAGCCGAGGCTTTAATCATCACAGGATAGCCAACATCAGCGGCAATTTTCACCGCTTCATCGGCATCTTCAATCAGCCCCATATAGCCAGGAACCGTTGTGACGCCCGCTTCAGCGGCCAATTTTTTCGATGTGATTTTATCGCCCATTGCCTCAATAGCGCCAGCTGGCGGGCCGATAAAGGCGACGCCGGCTTTGTCTAAGGCTTCGGCAAAGGCGCGGTTTTCGCTCAAAAAGCCATAGCCCGGATGCACCGCCTCAGCGCCAGTTTGCTTAATGGCATCGAGGATTTTATCAATCACCAAATAACTTTCAGAGGCTGGCGCGCCGCCAATATGCACGGCCTCATCAGCCTCGCGCACGTGTAAGGCCAAAGCGTCGGCATCGGAATAAACCGCAACGGTCTTAATACCCATAGCGCGGGCTGAACGGATCACACGGCAAGCAATTTCGCCACGGTTTGCAATGAGAATTTTTTTAAACATTTTAAAGCCTTATAGCGGAATATTGTCGTGTTTTTTCCACGGGTTTTCGAGTTCCTTATTTCGCAATAAGGCCAATGAACGGGCCACGCGACGCCGCGTATTATGCGGCTGAATAACCTCATCAATATAGCCGCGCTCAGCAGCCACAAATGGGTTGAGAAACTTCTCTTCATATTCGCGCGTGTGTTCGGCGATTTCTTCATCATTACCAATCGAACTGCGGAAAATAATTTCCACCGCCCCCTTGGCGCCCATCACCGCAATTTCGGCCGTCGGCCAGGCATAATTCATATCGCCGCGCAAATGTTTCGAGGCCATCACATCATAGGCACCGCCATAGGCTTTGCGGGTGATAACAGTGACTTTTGGCACGGTTGCTTCGGCATAGGCGAAAAGCAGTTTCGCGCCATGTTTAATCAACCCGCCATATTCTTGTGAGGTGCCGGGCAAAAACCCTGGTACGTCAACGAATGTGACAATCGGAATATCGAAACAATCGCAAAACCGCACAAAACGTGCGGCTTTTCGGCTGGCGTCGCTGTCGAGCACACCGGCCAATGTCATCGGCTGATTGGCCACAAAGCCAACCGTACGCCCTTCAATACGGCCAAAGCCAACAATAATGTTTTTGGCAAAGTCTTTCTGAATTTCAAAAAAGTCGCCCTCATCGACTACTTTTTTGACCAGCTCCATCATGTCATAGGGCATGTTGGGAT
>JAYOCI010000049.1:1370-12189 GCA_038105345.1 Rhodobiaceae bacterium | reverse complement strand
CAGCCGTCGGCGCTTCAACATGGGCGTCGGGCAACCATGTATGCACCGGCCACATTGGCATTTTCACCGCAAAACTGGCAAAAAATGCCAGCCACAGCCAGGTTTGCAAATCGGCGCTAAATCCTGTTTTGGCAAGGTCTGGGATGAAAGTCGTATCGGCTTGCCAATACATCGCCAAAATCGCCAATA
Organism: Rhodobiaceae bacterium; assembly: GCA_038105345.1. GTDB lineage: Bacteria > Pseudomonadota > Alphaproteobacteria > RS24 > RS24 > JAHEGN01. Next base: position 12,000 of record JAYOCI010000049.1, on the reverse strand, counting down.
GCATCAACACTGAGCCAATCAGCGTGTAGAGAAAGAACTTAAAGCTGGCGTAAATCCGCCGCGCCCCACCCCAGACACCAATGATCAAGAACATTGGAATCAGGCCGCCTTCGAAGAATAAATAGAACAACACCAAATCCATGGCGCAGAACACGCCAATCATCAATGTTTCCAGCACCAGAAATGCCACCATATATTCACGCACGCGATGGCTAATACTGGTCCAGCTGGCAAGAATACAAATCGGCATCAGAGCGGCTGTCAAAAGCACGAAAAGCACGGAAATACCATCAACACCCATGGCGTAATCAATACCGCCACCAAGCCAGCTAACCCGTTCAACAAATTGGAACTCAGCCGTGCTGTGGTCAAATTGGGCGACCATGAAAATGCTCAACAACAAGGTGACAACCGTCGTCCATAAGGCCACGGCGCGCGAATTATTGGCGACTGTCGCCTCATCGCCGCGCACCAACATAATGAACAAGGCCCCTAAAAGAGGCAGGAATGTAATGGTCGAAAGAATAGGCCAATCGGTCATTTAGTGTCCCCCAGCCAGCATGAACCAGCTCACAAAACCCGCGACGCCAACAAGCATGACGAAGGCATAATGATAAACAAAGCCCGTTTGCAGGCCGACAAAACGTTGCGTCACGCGCAAAACATTGGCGGCAATACCATTTGGGCCGAAGCCGTCGATGACATAGCCGTCGCCGCCCTTCCAAAATAAGCGCGCCATCCAGCCGACAGGGCGGACAAAAATGAAGTGATAAAGTTCGTCAATATACCATTTATTGAGCAAGAATTTATACAGCAGGTCATTTTGCGTCGCGATTTGCTCAGGCCATTCTGGCAGACGTATATACATCAGCCATGCGGCTACAAAACCGGTCAACATCATCACCAATGGTGAGAGTTTCACCCAAAGCGGCACATTGTGCAGATCATGCAGAACGTGGTTATCAGCGGCGGTGAAAATACTGCCGCCCCAGAAGGCAGCCTGACCGTCACCGATAAATGATCCGGCGAATACAATCCCGGCAGCCAAAGCGCCCAAGGCCAAGACCAAAAGCGGCACGAGCATGACAGGCGGGCTTTCATGCACATGATTAAGGGTTTCGGTTGAACAGCGCGGCTGACCATAAAACGTCATGAACATCAGCCGCCAGCTATAGAATGAGGTAAACAGAGCGGCCACAACCAATAGGGCAAAGCCAAACATATGCGGGCCGGCATGGGCGGCATAAGCGGCTTCGATCACGGCATCTTTTGAGAAGAAACCAGCGGTGAAAGGGAAACCTGTCAGCGCCAATGTACCGATTAACATCATAACCCAAGTGGTTGGCACTAATTGGCGCAACCCGCCCATTTTGCGCATATCTTGCTCGTCCTGCATGGCGTGAATAACTGAGCCAGCCCCTAAGAACAATAACGCTTTGAAGAAAGCATGGGTGAACAAGTGGAACATGGCCACTTGATAAGCGCCGACGCCAAGAGCGACAAACATATAGCCAAGCTGCGAGCAGGTTGAATAGGCAATCACCCGCTTAATGTCATTTTGCACCAGACCAACTGTGGCGGCAAAAAATGCGGTAATCGCGCCGACACAGATGATGACACTGGAAGCCGTCGGCGATAATTCAAATAGCGGCGAGCAACGGGCAACAAGAAACACACCAGCCGTCACCATGGTCGCGGCATGAATCAAAGCCGATACAGGTGTCGGGCCTTCCATGGCATCGGGCAACCAAGTGTGCAGCATAAATTGGGCTGACTTGCCCATGGCACCCATGAAGAGCAGCAAACAAATCGTTGTCAGTGTCGGCAGTGTCCAGCCAAGGAAATCAAACTCTCCTTGCGCCAGCGCACCGGCGGCGGCAAAGACTTCATCAAATTGCAAAGAGCCAACAGTGAAATAAATCGCCGCCATGCCCAAAATCAAACCAAAGTCGCCAACCCGATTGACGACAAAGGCTTTCATAGCAGCGGCATTAGCCGATGGCTTTTTGAACCAAAACCCGATCAGCAGATAAGACGCCAAGCCAACGCCCTCCCAGCCGAAGAATAATTGTACGAAATTATCGGCCGTCACCAGCATGAGCATCATGAAGGTAAACAACGATAAATAGGCGAAAAACCGCGAACGACTTGGGTCGTGACTCATATAGCCGATGGAATAAATATGCACTAATGAGGACACGCCATTGACCACCACCAGCATAACCGCGGTCATCATATCAATGCGCAACACCCAATCAATGGTCAGCGTGCCCGAATGAATCCAGCTCAGAACGTCCACCGTGCCTGAACGGCCACTCACCGCCACATCGGCAAAAGCGACGCAGGACAAAATCGCCGAAGCAATCAAAAGACCCGTGGTCAAAAGCTCCGAACGCTGATGGCCGATTATGCGGCCAAACAGGCCGGCAATAATGGCGCCAATAAGCGGGAAGAAGACGATTGCGTGATACATTTTTTAGCCTTTCATCTGACTAATATCTTCAACCGCGATGCCACCACGATTGCGGAAATAAACCACTAAAATGGCCAAACCAATGGCCGCCTCGCCAGCCGCCACCGTCAGCACTAAAAGCGCGAACACCTGGCCGACCAAATCGCCAAGGAAAGCTGAAAACGCCACGAGATTAATATTCACCGCCAATAACATCAGCTCAATGGACATTAAAATAATGATCACATTCTTGCGGTTAAGAAAAATACCAAACACGCCAATGGTGAATAAAATCGCTGCCAAGGTCAGATAATGCGTAAGTCCAATGCCGGTCATTTTACAGCCCCTGTCCTGGTTTCACGTCGACCAATGCAACACCATCTTCTTTGGTGCGGGCGTTTTGCTCGGCAATGTTTTGGCGGCGCGGGTTATTGGATGTGACCAAGGTCAAAACAATGGCGCCAATCATCGCCACCAGCAAAATTGCGCCGGCGGCTTGGAAATAATAAATATGGTCAGTGTATAAGACTTGCCCCAAGGCTTGCGCATTGGTCATGCCCTCCGGCGTGGCGCGCGGCAACGGGTCGGCATCGGCCAAACGCGAGGAAGCGCCAAACACCAATAATAGCTCGAGCAATAAAATCAGCCCGACAGTCGCGCCGACTGGCAGATATTGCAAAAAGCCCTCGCTTAATTCGGCAAAATCAATATCCAGCATCATCACCACAAATAGGAATAAAACGGCCACCGCGCCGACATAGACCACAACCAGGATTAAGGCGAGAAACTCAGCCCCCATGAGGACGAAAAGGCCGGCCGAATTAAAGAAGGTCAAAATCAGAAACAATACGGAATAAACCGGATTGCGCGCGGCGATCACCATAAAGGCGCTGGCTACGGAAACCGTAGCAAACAAGTAAAAAGCGAGTGATGTTAAGGTCATGTGAATCTACCGGTAAGGAGCATCAAGCTCGATGTTTTTTGCAATTTCGACTTCCCAGCGGTCGCCATTGGACAAGAGTTTGGCCTTGTCATAAATCAGCTCTTCGCGGGTTTCGGTTGCAAATTCAAAATTTGGCCCTTCGACAATGGCGTCAACAGGACAGGCTTCTTGGCAAAAACCGCAATAAATGCATTTCACCATATCAATGTCATAGCGCACGGTGCGGCGCGTGCCGTCATTATTGCGCGGGCCCGCCTCAATGGTGATGGCTTGCGCCGGACATACAGCTTCACATAATTTGCAAGCAATACAGCGCTCTTCGCCATTTGGGTAACGGCGCAAAGCGTGTTCGCCGCGAAACCGTGGGCTAATCGGGCCTTTTTCATGCGGATAATTCACCGTTGCTTTCGGTGCAAAGAAATAGCGCATGGCCAAGGCAAATGCCGAGACGAATTCGCTAAGAAAAAGCCCTCTTGCTGTGCGATCTAACCAAGCCATAGTTCTCTCCCCGCCCCTAGGACGCCATACCGGTAAATTGTAAAAACGCTGCCGTCAGCACCACCCAAATCAGTGACAAGGGCAGAAAGACTTTCCAACCCAAGCGCATCAGCTGGTCATAGCGATAACGCGGCACCATGGCCTTAACCATAGCAAACATGAAAAACACGAAGCAGATTTTCAAAACAAACCAAATCACGCCCGGCACCATATTAAACGGCACAATGTCAACTGGCGGCAACCAGCCACCAAGAAACAAAATCGTTGTCATGGCGCACATCAAAACAATATTGGCCAACTCGCCAATCATGAAAATCACATAAGGTGTCGACGAATATTCCGTCATAAAACCGGCCACCAATTCGGATTCTGCTTCCGGCAAATCAAACGGTGGGCGATTGGTTTCTGCCAAGGCCGAGATAAAGAAGACGACAAACATGGGAAACAGCGGCACGGCAAACCAAACGGTTTTTTGCGCCAAGACAATATCCGTCAAATTCAACGAGCCAACGCATAGTAGAACCGTGATGATCACCAGACCAATGGAGACTTCATAGGAAACCATTTGCGCGGCCGAGCGCAAAGCGCCGAGGAATGGATATTTAGAGTTTGATGCCCAACCGCCCATGATCACGCCATAAACGCCGAGCGAGGAAATTGCGAAAATATATAAAATGCCGACGTTAATTTCAGCCACTGCCCAGCCTTCATTGACCGGAATAACCGCCCAAGCGCTCAGCGCCAAGAACATGGTGATAAACGGCGCCAAGAGGAAAATCGGCTTATTGGCGGTGGTCGGAATGATCACTTCTTTGAATAAATATTTCAAAATATCGGCGAAACTTTGCAATAGCCCAAATGGCCCGACGACATTTGGCCCGCGACGCAATTGCACGGCGGCCCAAATTTTGCGGTCGGCATACATGAAAAACGCCAATGACACCAAAAGCACCAGAATAATCGCCAGACTATGGGCGGTGACCAGCAAAAGCGGCCAGATATAAGTATCGAAGAACAGATTATCCATGCGAACCAGTTCCTTCTTCTGCTGGCGTGCGGGCGCTTTTGGCCTTGGCACAAGCGGCCATGGTCGCCGACGCGCGGGCGATTGGGTTGGTGAAATAAAAATCTTCAATCGCCACGCCAAAAGCCTCAGAGCTCATCGCCCCAGCTTGAGGCGCCACTGGCGCACCGGCTGGTTCAATATGGTCGAGCTGAGCCAAATGCGGCGCAATGGCAAACATTTTCGCCCGCAACTCTTCAACCGTGTCAAAATCTAATGTGACAGACAAATGATCTGACAGGGCGCGGAAAATTTTCCAATCTTCACGCGCCTCACCTGGCGGGAAAGCAGCCCGCTCGGTCATTTGCGGCCGACCCTCTGTATTGACATAAATCGCTTGTTTTTCCGTATAAGCTGCTGATGGCAAAATCACGTCGGCACGATGCGCGCCGCGGTCGCCATGGCTGCCAATATAAATCACAAAAGCATTGCCCAGCGCAGCACCGGCAATCTCGTCTGCGCCATAAAGAATAACGCTTTCCAATTCGCCACTATTGGCGGCTTGCAAAATACCAGCTGTATCTTTGCCACCCTCACCCGGCAGCAGAGCCAAATCCAGACCCGCGACACGCGCAGCTGCCGTATGCAAAACGTTAAAGCCGTTCCATGTTGGCGAAATCGCCCCGCAGCTTTCAGCCAATTGAATGGCGGCGGCGAGTACTGCGTCGCCATCATCACGCGTCAAAGCGGCTTGGCCGACCAGTATCATGGGCCGTTGCGCCTTTTTCAGCACATCGGCAAAGCCATGCTTGCCTGCCACTAAATCTGCCAAACTATCAGTGCCAGCACCAATATGATCGACGTCATAGGTCAAATCAGCGGGCGTGCCAATCATCGCAATCGGGAATTGCCCCATTGTGTAGCGCTTGCGAATACGACTATTGAGCACAGGTGCCTCGACGCGCGGATTGGCGCCAATAATCAATAAGGCATCGGCCTCTTCAATGCCGGCGATTGTCGTATTGAACAGATAATTGGCGCGCGGGCCAGACAGTTTCGCCCCATCCTGACGGCAATCAATATGTGGGCTGCCCAGATTATCCATTAATGTCTTCAGCGCAAATTGGCCTTCGGCGCACACTAAGTCACCAGCAATGGCGGCCAGCTTATCGGCCTTGCCCTTCACTTTTTCAGCAATCATGCCAAAAGCGTCATCCCATGTGCTGGCCATTAATTTACCATCGCGGCGCACATAAGGCGTATCAAGACGTTGCGTGTTCAACCCATCCCAGACAAAACGCGACTTGTCCGACAGCCACTCTTCATTCACGTCATCGTGATTGCGCGGCAAAATACGCATGGCTTCGCGCCCGCGCATATCAACACGAATATTACTGCCAACCGCATCCATCACATCAATGGTTTCGGTTTTTTTCAATTCCCATGGCCGTGCCGTATAAGCATAGGGCTTGGACGTCAGCGCACCGACCGGACATAAATCAATCACATTGCCGGACATTTCACTGTCGAGAGCCGCCTCGAGATAAGTGGTGATTTCCATATCTTCACCGCGACCAATGGCGCCAATCTCTGGCACGCCGGCCACTTCCGTGGCAAAGCGCACGCAACGTGTGCAATGGATACAGCGGGTCATAATGGTTTTCACCAATGGCCCCATATGTTTTTCTTCAACAGCGCGCTTATTATCGGCAAAACGGCTGGCGTCGCCGCCATAGCCCAGCGCTTGGTCTTGTAAATCGCACTCACCACCTTGGTCGCAAATGGGGCAATCCAAAGGATGGTTGATGAGCAAAAATTCCATCACCCCTTCGCGCGCCGCCTTCACACTATCGGTTTGGGTGAACACCACCATATCCGGCGCAACCGGTGCGGCACAGCTAGCAACGGGTTTCGGCGCACGTTCGACCTCGACCAGACACATGCGGCAATTACCAGCGACGGACAAACGCTCGTGATAGCAAAAGCGCGGGATTTCAGCGCCAGCTTCTTCGCAAGCCTGTAAAATAGTTGTGCCTGGCTCGACCTCAACATCGACGCCATCAACGGTCACTTTAATGCGATCGCTCATTACTCAGCAGCCTCCTGCATAGGTCCGGCAGCCAAACGCTCTTCAATCAAAGGCCGGAAGTGACGAATAAGACCCTGAACAGGCCATGCCGCCGCATCACCGAGGGCGCAAATTGTGTGCCCTTCGATTTGCTTGGTGACCTGCAGCAGCATATCAATTTCTTTGGCTTGCGCGCGACCATCGGCCATGCGCTCAAGCACGCGCCACATCCAGCCCGTGCCTTCACGGCATGGCGTGCATTGGCCGCAGCTTTCGTGTTTGTAAAAATGCGAAATACGAGCAATCGCCTTAATAATGTCGGTCGACTTATCCATGACAATCACCGCCGCCGTGCCAAGACCAGACTGCACCTCTTTCAGACTGTCGAAGTCCATCAGCACTGTGTCGCAAATTTCTTTCGGCAAAAGCGGCACAGATGATCCGCCCGGAATCACGGCCAGCAGATTATCCCATCCACCGCGCACACCACCTGCGTGTTTCTCAATCAGCTCTTTCAGCGGAATGCCCATTTCTTCTTCGACATTGCATGGATTATTCACATGACCAGAAATGCAGAATAATTTTGTGCCGCTATTGCCTTCGCGGCCAAGACCCGCAAACCAAGCGCCACCTCGGCGGCAAATCGTCGGCGCAACGGCAATGCTCTCGACGTTATTCACTGTCGTTGGGCAGCCATAAAGACCCATATTGGCTGGGAATGGCGGCTTCAACCGCGGCATGCCCTTTTTGCCTTCAAGGCTCTCAATCAAAGCGGTTTCCTCACCACAAATATAGGCGCCAGCACCGTGGTGAACATAAATATCGTAATCCCAGCCCGAGCCAGCCGCGTTTTTGCCGAGCAGACCATCCGCATAGGCCTCGTCGACGGCGCGTTGCAGAGCTTCGCGCTCGCGGATAAATTCGCCGCGCACATAAATATAACAAGCATGAGCACCCATGGCGAAACCAGCCAGCAGACAGCCTTCGAGCAATTTATGCGGCTCATGGCGCATAATATCGCGGTCTTTACACGTGCCAGGCTCTGATTCATCGGCGTTAACCACGAGATAATGCGGCCGACCATCGCTTTCCTTTGGCATGAACGACCATTTCAAACCAGTTGGGAAACCAGCCCCGCCACGGCCACGCAAGCCGGAGGCTTTAACTTCGTCGATCACCCAATCGCTGCCCTTTTTGATGAGTTCAGCCGTGGCTTGCCAATCGCCACGCGCTTTGGCGGAGGCAAGGTCAGCCCCTTCAAAACCATAAATATTCGTAAAAATACGATCTTCATCACGCAGCATTATTTCGTACCTTTCAAAACAGTCGGCCCGCCTTCGGGCTCTGAAGTGTGGCGCGTATTTTGCGGCCCTGGCGCGACATCCTTGCCAGCGCGCAGATCAGTCAATACTTGCTCAAAGCTCTCGGCCGTCAAATCTTCGTAGAAATCATCATTGATTTGCACCATTGGCGCATTCACACAGGCACCCAGACATTCCACTTCGAGCCAGCTTAATTTGCCGTCTTCGGTGATGTCGCCCTGCTCGCCGATTACTTTGCGGCACACAGATTTCAAATCATCGGCGCCGCGCAGCCAGCATGGCGTGGTGCCACATAGTTGAACAAAAAACTCACCAACCGGTGACAAATTGAACATGGTGTAAAAAGTCGCCACTTCCAGCGCCCGCATATAGGGCATGTCGAGCATATCAGCGACGGTTCGAATCGCTGGCTCGGACAGCCAGCCCTCTTGTTTTTGCGCCTGCCACAAAAGCGGGATGATGGCACTTGCCTGACGCCCCTCAGGGTATTTGCTAATCTGGCCTTTCGACCATTCAATATTTTCCGGCGTGAAAGCAAAGCTCTCAGGCTGGCTTGCATGAAGACGGCGCACACTCATCGGTCAACCTCTCCGAAAACAATATCCATCGACCCCAAAATGGCAGAGACATCTGCCAACATATGGTCGCGGCTTAAATAATCTAAGGCTTGCAAATGGGCATAGCCCGGCGCGCGGATTTTGCAACGATATGGCTTGTTGGAACCATCCGACACCAAATAGACGCCAAATTCACCCTTCGGTGCCTCAACCGCGGCATAAACTTCACCAGCCGGCACATGATAGCCCTCAGTGTATAATTTAAAGTGGTGAATCAAGGCTTCCATGGACTGCTTCATCTGCGCCCGTTTTGGCGGCACAATTTTGCCGTCAACCGAGGACACAGGCCCATCTGGCATATTGGCAATACATTGCTTCATAATGCGGATGGATTGACGGCACTCCTCGACACGCACCAAATAGCGGTCGTAGCAGTCACCATTTTTGCCAATCGCCACATCGAAATCGAAATCATTATAGGCTTCATAGGGCTGGGCGCGGCGCAAATCCCAAGCCAAACCTGAACCGCGCGCCATGACGCCGGTCAGACCCCAATTGTGAATATCATCAACACTAACAATGCCGACATTCACATTACGCTGTTTGAAAATCCGATTGTCGGTCAACAGACCTTCAATATCGTCGAGCACTTTCAAAAACGGGTCGCAAAATGCGTCAATATCGGCCAGCAATTGCGGGGTTAAATCTTGGTGCACACCACCGGGACGGAAATAGGCTGAGTGCATACGCGCACCACTGGCACGCTCATAAAAAATCATCAGCTTTTCGCGCTCTTCAAAGCCCCAAAGCGGCGGCGTCAGCGCCCCAACGTCCAAGGCCTGAGTGGTGATATTCAGCAAATGGCTCAAAATCCGGCCAATTTCAGAATAGAGCACGCGGATATATTGCCCGCGCTTTGGCACTTCAATGCGCTCAACCGCTAAAGCGAAAGCGTGTTCTTGGTTCATTGGCGCCACATAGTCGAGGCGATCAAAATATGGCACTGACTGCAGGAAGGTTTTGTTCTCGATTAATTTTTCTGTGCCGCGATGCAAGAGACCAATATGCGGGTCAATGCGCTCAACGCGCTCACCATCCAAATCCATCACCAAACGCAAAACGCCATGGGCCGCAGGATGCTGCGGGCCAAAGTTAATGGTAAATTTGCGGTCGTCCTCGACCGGTTTTTCAGGAGACATTGACATGAGACTTAACTCTCCTGCTCATTTGAGCTGTTTTCGCCGGAAGCCTTTTCATCACCTGGCAGATTGGCGCCCATCGCACGCGCACCCTCCCAAGGGCTTTCGAAATCAAAATCACGAAATTCTTGAACCAAGGATACAGGTTCATAAACAACTTTTTTCTGGTCATCATCATAGCGCAATTCGACATGGCCCGTCAGCGGGAAGTCTTTACGCAGTGGATAACCTTCAAAACCATAATCGGTCAAAAGACGGCGCAAGTCCGGATGGCCGGAAAATAAAATGCCATACATATCGAACGCCTCGCGCTCAAACCAATTGGCGGCATCAAACAGAGCGGTGACGCTCGGCACTTGGGTTTCTTCGCCAGCCTGCAGCTTGACCCTGATGCGATGGTTCTTGGTCATTGATAAAAGATGATAAACCACATCAAAGCGCAAAGTGCGCTGCGGATAATCGGCACCGCATAAATCAATTAATTGCGTGAAAGCACAATCGGCGTCATCACGCAAAAACCGCAAAACCGACTCAATGTCACCAGAATTAACCTCAAGGGTCAGTTCACCAAAGGCAACAAAATGACCG
>JAYOCI010000049.1:0-1360 GCA_038105345.1 Rhodobiaceae bacterium | reverse complement strand
CTGCGTAAGTTGCTCGACGCTTGCCATAATACCCTCTATCTCTCGATCGTGCCGGTGTGGCGAATTTTCTTCTGCAAGAGCAACACGCCATAGAGCAATGCTTCAGCAGTTGGTGGGCAACCCGGAACATAAATATCAACCGGCACCACACGATCGCAACCGCGCACAACAGAATAAGAATAATGATAATAGCCACCGCCATTGGCGCATGAACCCATAGAAATAACATAGCGAGGCTCTGGCATTTGGTCATAAACCTTGCGCAGGGCCGGCGCCATTTTATTGGTCAGCGTGCCAGCCACAATCATCACATCTGATTGGCGCGGTGAGGCACGCGGAGCAAAACCAAAACGCTCAACATCATAGCGCGGCATTGAGGTTTGCATCATCTCAACAGCGCAGCAGGCCAGACCAAAAGTCATCCAGTGCAAAGAGCCAGTGCGCGCCCAATTGATTAAGTCTTCGGCCGAGGTAACGACAAAACCCTTATCCGCGAGCTGGTCATTGACTTGCTCATAATAAGGGTCAGCGGCTGGGGCTGGTTTGCTTGGGGTCTCAATTTGGCTTTTCGACATAATCCGCTCCTAATCCCAATCCAAAGCGCCTTTGCGCCACTCATAAGCGAAACCGATTGTTAGCACGCCAAGGAAGAACATCATCGACCAGAAACCAAACAGGCCGACCTCGCCAAAGGCCACGGCCCAAGGAAACAGAAACGCCACTTCAAGGTCAAAGATGATGAATAGAATAGCCACCAAATAAAACTTCACGTCGAATTTCATTCGCGCATCATCAAAGGCTTCGAAACCACATTCATATGGGGCGTTTTTTTCTGGGTCAGGGTTATGCGGTGCGGCAAACACCGGCACCACCATCAGGGCCAGAGTAATCGCGGCGGCGAGCGCCATGAAGATCAGGATTGGGTAGTAATTGCTTAGCAAGTCTTGCATCGGCATCGGCTCTCCGTCGGCTGATTTATCTGGGCAAAAGTCACCCATGTAATTTGCCGCGAGTATAGTTAGCCTTCGCTGCTTTGCAATAGGCAAAACCTAGTTTTTGGGAAACCAAATGCCGCATCTCTTGCAAAAAAAAGAGCGCCGATTGGGCGCTCCGTAAAACAGCTTGATTTGGTATTTCCATCAACGAAGTGGCGGGAGTGACGGGACTCGAACCCGCGACCTCTGGCGTGACAGGCCAGCGCTCTAACCAACTGAGCTACACCCCCTAAAGGACATGTGCACTTCGTCTGTGTCACTTACGCGTCGGCTTCAAATCTGTCAACATGACTTTAGCCGAAGCGGTAATAAAATGGTGGGCGGTGACGGGATCGAACCGCCGACCCTCTCGGTGTAAACGAGAT
>JAYOCI010000048.1:0-12202 GCA_038105345.1 Rhodobiaceae bacterium | reverse complement strand
GCCCCAGCCTTGCAATTTAGCAGCTTCTTCGCGCACAGTTTCCGGCCCGCCGAGCAATTGGCGATTGGCACCAATACGTTTGAACCAATAATGCAGACCGAGCAAATCGGTAAAGCCCATGCCGCCATGTACTTCGGTGGAAGTTCGGGCAACATATTTGCCGACCTCAGCCAAATGTGATTTGGCCAATCGTGACATCAGCGCCGCTTCATCACGAACATGATCTTGCGCATAGGCGGCATACCACACCAGTGAACGGCATGGTTCCAACTTAGCCACCATTTCGGCACACATATGTTTCACCGCCTGAAAAGAACCGATTGGGCGGTTGAACTGCTCGCGGTCTTTTGAATAGGCGACGGATTTTTCAATCATCATATCAGCCGCGCCGAGACTATCGGCGGCCAATAAAACCCGACCCACATCAATCATTCGCGCTTGCGCCGTTGCCGCGTCTCCGGCCAAGACGGTGCAAGGCACATCTTGCAAATCAAGCATGATGACATGACGGGTTTTATCAATGGTTGTGAGGGCTGTTTCACTGACCCCAGCACTATCGCGGGCGATAATCACTAATTCTTTGCCCGTGGTAAGCATGAAATGCGTAGCCAATTCAGCCCCCATGACAAAACTTGCGCGCCCTGAGATTTTATCGCCCGACAGCGTAAGACCAGCGCCTTCGCGTGCGCCCGTCGCCTCGGTCAGACCGACGCCAATAATCGCACTGCCGCCAGCAATCCGCCCCAACCAATCATTCTTCTGTTCCTCATCGCCGGCTTCGCGCAGGCCGATGACGGCCATGGCATAGGCAGATGTGAAACTGGTCGGCGCAACAAAGCGTCCCATGGCTTGCTGAATTAAAGCCGCTTCAAGAACACCAAGGCCAAGGCCGCCGAATTCTTCCGGCACCAGCACCAAAGGCACGCCCAATTCCATTAATCCGTTTTGAAGGCTTTCAGCCAAGCTGTTATCGCCTTCGGCAAAACCGCGCACATGCTCTAACTCTGAAGCCGATTCAAGGTAACGCTGCACTGAGTCCTGCAGCATGGTTTGATCTTGTGATAATCCGAAATACATGACCGTCTCCTATGCTTTTGCGACTTTTGGCTCGCGCGGCATACCAAGACCACGTTCACTGATAATATTTTTTTGAATTTGCGCCGAACCGCCGCCAATAATCAGGCCAAGGTCGAACATATAATGGGTTTGCCACAGACCATGGTCGCGCAGAAACGGGCTATCCTCAAACAAAATGCCATATTCGCCCATCACATCAATCGCCAGCTCAGCCAAACGATGGTTCAACTCGCAGCCTTGCAATTTAACAATCATGCCCGCTAATCCGGCGGATTTTTTCTCGCTAGAGGCAGTGGTTAATCGCATGCCATTAAATTTCATGGCATAGACTTCGGCTTCCAAGGCCACCAGACGATCGCGATAGACCGGATTTTCCATCAGGCTTTTGCCGTCGACTTGCTCATTTTGCATGATCTCGGCAATGCTTTTCAGGCGCGACAAAGCCGCATCCGGATCCCCCAACATGCCGCGCTCATGGGTCAGCGTGGCATTGGCGACCATCCACCCCTCGCCGCGTTTGCCCACAATTTGTGAAGTCGGCACGCGTACATCGGTAAAGAACACTTCGTTAAATTCAGCCCGACCAGTCATTGTCATAAGAGGCCGCACTTCAATGCCCGGCGTGTCCATTGAGAATAGTAAATAACTAATGCCTTGGTGTTTAGGGGCATCTGGCTCGGTGCGCACCAAACAGAAAATCATATCTGCCTGATTGGCCGTGCTGGTCCAAATCTTCTGGCCGTTAATGACAAAATCATCGCCATCCACCACAGCCGACGTGCGCAAGGCAGCCAAATCGGAACCGGCGCCCGGCTCTGAATAGCCCTGACACCAAATCAACTCGCCGCTCAATGTCCTAGCGATATATTTTTCTTTCTGCTCTTCCGTGCCCAATTCCAAAAGTGTCGGCACCAGCATATTAATGCCCTGACCAGAAATGCCACCCGGCACTTTAGCGCGGGCAAATTCCTCGGCGATAATACGCTGCTTCAGCGCATCCGGCTCGGCGCCATAGCCGCCATATTGCTTAGGCAAAGTGCGCGCTGCAAATCCATGATCTAGAAGGATACGCTGCCAATTCAGGCGCTTTTCACTGCGTAGACCGACATTCGCCATGCTCGGCGCATCAGCTTTATGCTTATCCAAAAAAGCCCGCACATCGGCGCGGAATTCTTCATATTCTGCTGTAAAGTTTAAATCCATTTTTTGCTCCCAATCTGGGAAAAGGTTAGAGCTTGATTTAAAAAAACGCAATCACCCTAATGCCATGGCGGTAAATTTACTGACCGACCGACATATCTGGTGTAAAACAATGGCGAAATGATTGATAGATTTCTATTTGCTCGGCTTTTGCGTTCTCAAATCGCCATCACCCTCACATTGGCAAGTGTGCTGTGGCTGGTTCAGGCGTTGCAGCTTTTTGATGATTTGCTGGGCACACAAATTGACGCTTTTGATTTTATAACCCTGAGCTTTCTAATATGGCCACGCATGCTTGGCTTTACGCTTGCCCCGGCTCTGCTGATCACGGTTCTGGCGCTGCTGGTGCGCTTGCTGCAAGACCATGAATATTTCGCCCTGACCGCCGCCGGACTAAGCCCTTTGCGCATATTGCGTCCCATGTTGCTGTTAGTCGGCTTGGTAATTGTGCTGCAGGCGGCGATATCATTTTATCTGGCACCAATTGCCAATAAATATCTGCGCGAGCGCAGTGTTGAGTTGCAAAGCGCGGTCGTCGTCGCCTCCTTGCAAGCCGGCTCCTTCCGTGAAATCTTGCCCAATATGACCGCCTATGCGCAGGCCCAAAATGACGACGGCACATGGTCACAGCTGATGATTCACGACAACACCCAAGCCCAGTTGCAAACCACTTATGTCGCGCAATCGGGGCGATTTGATATGCGTGGCGATGGCCCTTATTTGGTGCTATCGCGCGGCCATTTATATACTAAGGAAAAAGGCCAAGCCGATCACTCGGCAGAATTTGGTGAATATGATTTGTCGCTCACCCCCAAGCCAAAAGCTGGCGCGCCCGAGGCACCAAGGTTCAATCGCAATCACATGATGATTCATCAATTGCTCGACCCTGCGGCTCATGGGGTCACCGAACAAGGCCGAATTATTCGGATGAAAACGCGCGGCCTTGAACTTATTGCCAGCCTCGCAAGCCCGCTTATTTTTATGCTGATCAGCTTTTGCGCCATCTTAGCCGGCGGGCTGAATCGCCATGGCTATGGACGGCGTATTTTTGTCGCCATTATTGCCGCTCTGATGTTTCAAATTAGTATTATTGCCGTGGCCAGTCTGGCGGCCCGCGGCGGCTATGACGGATTGTTGCTTATCTGGCCATTGAGTGTCCTTTGCCTGCTGATAATTTTACTGACGCTGCAAAATGACCGCGCCTTATTGCATCGTTTGATGCGTCGGGAGCGCGCATGACGGTGAGAACCCTGAACTTTTATTTGACCCGTAAGTTTGCGTTATGGCTGATGATTACCAGTCTGGCATTTTTGGCGCTGGCCACTTTAGGCGATTACTTAGAAATGGTTACCTTTGCCAATCGGCATGGCCAAAGCAGCCTTGAGGCGCTTTATTATACCAGCCTGCGCATGCCGCTGGTATTTTTGCAATTCGCACCCTTTGTGTTTTTGTTTGGCGCGGTTTTATGCCTCATTCGACTGAGCCAATCGCGCGAATTAGTGGTCATCCGCGCCGCCGGTATTTCCGTATGGCAATTTCTCACGCCGTTTATTGTTACCTCACTGATTATCGGCGCCCTGCTCGTCGCCTTGCTTGAACCTTTGGGCACGCATAATTTCAAAACATTCCAAAATATTGAAAAACAATTCTCCCAACAG
Organism: Rhodobiaceae bacterium; assembly: GCA_038105345.1. Classification (GTDB taxonomy): domain Bacteria; phylum Pseudomonadota; class Alphaproteobacteria; order RS24; family RS24; genus JAHEGN01. The sequence continues at coordinate 8,267 of JAYOCI010000048.1, read as the reverse complement.
AAAACCGAAGTGAGAATTTCCGACAATGGCATTTGGCTGCGCGAGATATCGACTGACGGCAGCTATATTTTGCACGGTCAAACAGTTGTTGATTGGGACAAACGGATTTTCAAAGACATGACAGTGCTGATGTTTGATCGCCAAGGCGTGTTCACCCATCGCTTGCAAGCCGAAGGCGGGCGCTTGATTGACAATGCTTGGCAGTTGACCAATGTCGCCAGTATTTTCGCTGACAAAGACGTCAAAAAAAGCGCCAGTCTGACACTTAAGTCGCAATTCGATGGTGAGAATTTGGCGCAGAAATTCAACTCGCCGAAAACCATTAATGTTTGGCAATTAAGCGACTATATCGCCAAAGCAAAAGCCGCCGGTAGCGATGTGACGCGCCATGAAGTGCGGTTTTATTCGCTGATATCCCTGCCCTTTATGTTGGCCGCTATGGTGCTGGTCGCCGCGTGTTTTTCTCTGCCGACAGGGCGTATATTCAGCGCCAGCGCAACCATGGGCTTAGCTGTGCTGGCCGGATTTGCGTTTTACATGGGGGCTGATTTTGTGGCCAGCTTGGGGCGTTTGCATATATTGCCCCCATTAATCGCCAGCTGGACGCCATGTTTGATTGCCGGCCTGCTCGCAGTGGGCTATTTATTGAGCGCCGAAGATGGTTAGGGAGACTATTTATGAGCACGCTTGAACTGGGGAATAATATGCCTGCGGCCAGCCAAGAGGCATGGCTCGAGGCCGTTGACGCGGCCTTGCGCGGCAAGTCAGCGGACAGTTTGGTCAGCACAGACCTCGGCGGTTTTACCCGCCAACCGCTATACACACAAAATGAAGCGGCCAATACCAACTCAGCTAGCCTACCTGGCTTTGCGCCCTATACACGTGGTGCGCGAGCGGTGAATGATAAATTTTTGCCATGGCATATTGCCCAGCGCCTGACACCGGGCCGCAAAGGTAGCGACCAAAAAGCCGTGATGACTGATTTGAACGGCGGCGTCAGTGCCATTATGCTCGATTTTTCGCAGCAGCTACCAACGCTCGCACAGCTCGATTCATTGCTCGACGGGGTGATGCTGGATATCGCGCCGCTGACTGCCAATTTAGCCGCGCATGGCATGCAAGCCGCCGAGCTGATTGTCAGTCTGCGCGAGAAGCGGAATCTGTCACCAGACACTATCGGCTTTTTAAACCTCGACCCCCTATCGGCGCATATTCGCTATGGCGCGACGCGCGACATTGATATGGCGCGTTTGGTGGCGATTGGCCAAGCCCATGATGGTCTGCGTTTAATGACCGCTTCAGGTGCCACATGGCACGATCTTGGCGCCAGCGTGGTGCAAGAATTGGCTTGGGTGGCGGCCAGCATTACCGAATATTTACGCCAATTTGATGCCGCAGGCCTCGCACCTGCGCAGGCTTTGCCAAAAATCACCATAAGCTTGGCGACGGACGGCGACTTTTTCGCCAGCCTTGCAAAAATCCGTGCGGCACGGTTGATTTTCGCCAATATCGCCGCCAATCTCGCCTGCACGACCGCACCGCAAATTCACGTCGAGACCAGTTTGCGGGCTTTGTCGGATGTTGACCCATGGGTCAATATTTTACGCGCCACTGTGTCGGGCATGGCCGCTGGCATCGCTGGCGTCGATATGATGACAATCGCCCCCTGCACGGCCACAAGCGCCAGCGACAATGAGCTGACCCGACGCATTGCCCGCAATACCAACATTATTTTGCAAGAGGAAAGCCATATCGGCCAAGTAGCGGATGCGGCTGGCGGCAGTTGGTATGTCGAGAGCCTGACGCAAGATTTGGCTGAACAAGCATGGGCCTTGTTCCAACGCCTTGAAAGCGAGGGCGGTTTGCAACAAGCGCTTGAGAAAGGCGAAATCAATCAGGCCATCATCGACCAGCGGGCAGCCTTCAATAAGGCAATCGATAATCGCGACCTGCCGCTTGTCGGGGTGAGCGAGTTTCCGAATTTAGACGAAGCACCTTTGCCGGCGGCGGATAAAACCGACGGCGCACACGAGGGTTTCCGCCTTGCGGCCCGATATGAAGACCTGCGCCGCGCCGCTCAAGCCAGCAAACCAAAAGTCTTTATGGCCTGTATTGGCACGATGGCCAGCTATACGCCGCGCCTCAACTTTGCGGCTAATTTATATGCCGTGGGTGGCTTGCACGCCGTCGCCGGCACCGGCGGCACGGATGTTGACGCCATTGCCGATGCGTTCAGCAAATCGACAGCCAAAATCGCCGTGATTTGCGGCACTGATGATGATTATGAAACCCTCGCTCAGCCGCTGGCAGCCGCCTTGCGCAAGGCTGGCGTGATTCATTTGGCGCTGGCGGGTAAACCGCGCGCCATTGATGAGATTGAAGATTATTGTTTCGCTGGCGGCCCGGCCTATGACTTATTGCGAAATATTCATACGAAACTTGGGTTGGCGGAGTAAGACAATGACAAATTTTCCTGATTTTTCAAAAATTGCCCTCAGCACCAACCACAAAGCTGATTTTCATAGCTGGGAAAACGCCGCCCGCGACGCACAAAATGCATCGGGCGCCACATTGCGACAAACACCAGAGGGCTTGGATATCAAGCCGCTATATACGGCAGATGATACGGCTGACCTGCCGCATTTGGATAGTTATCCGGGCATTGCGCCCTATATTCGCGGCCCCTATGCGACCATGTATGTCAACAAGCCATGGACCATTCGCCAATATGCTGGCTTCTCGACTGCAGAAGAATCCAATGCATTTTATCGGCGCAATTTGAAAGCCGGACAAAAAGGTCTGTCGATTGCTTTTGATTTGGCCACCCACCGCGGTTACGACAGTGACCACCCGCGCGTGTTTGGCGATGTTGGCATGGCTGGCGTGGCGATCGACTCGATTTTGGATATGCGCAAATTATTTGACGGCATTCCGCTCGACACAATGAGCGTCTCCATGACCATGAATGGCGCAGTTTTGCCGATTATGGCGCTGTATATTGTCGCCGCCGAAGAACAAGGCGTGCCGCCTGAAAAACTCGCCGGCACCATTCAAAATGATATTTTGAAAGAGTTCATGGTGCGCAACACCTATATCTACCCGCCAAAATCGTCCATGCGCATCATCTCAGATATTTTTGCTTATACATCGCAAAATATGCCGAAGTTTAATTCCATCTCGATTTCCGGCTATCATATGCAAGAGGCCGGTGCGACGGCTGATTTGGAATTAGCCTATACGCTGGCCGATGGGGTGGAATATGCCCGCGCCGGTATTCAGGCCGGATTGGACATTGATAAATTCGCCCCGCGCCTGTCTTTCTTTTGGGCGATTGGCATGGATTTCTTTATGGAAATCGCCAAAATGCGCGCCGCGCGCTTGCTTTGGGCGCAGCTCATGCAAGGTGTGGGAGCCAAAAATGACAAATCATTGGCGCTTCGCACGCATTGTCAAACCTCTGGTTGGAGCCTGACAGCACAAGATATTTACAATAATGCGGTGCGCACTTGTATCGAAGCCATGGCCTCGACGCAGGGTCACACGCAATCTTTGCACACGAATAGTTTCGACGAAGCCCTCGCCCTGCCAACCGACTTCTCAGCACGCATTGCCCGCAACACGCAATTGCTGCTGCAAATGGAAAGCAATACCACCAAAGTCATCGACCCTTGGGGGGGCAGTTATTTTGTTGAACGCCTGACCCATGATTTGGCGGCTCGTGCCCTCACCCATATTCGAGAAGTCGAAGAAATGGGCGGCATGGCAGCAGCCATCGAAAAAGGCATTCCGAAAATGCGCATTGAGGAAGCCGCCGCCCGCACGCAAGCGCGGATTGATAGCGGTCGCCAAACTGTTGTTGGGGTCAATAAATTCAAACTGCAAAATGAAGATCCGGTGGATGTGCTGAAGGTTGATAATTCAGCCGTGCGCCAAGCCCAAATCGAGCAGTTGAAACAATTGCGCGCCAGCCGCGATGAGGCCGAAACCAAAGCGACGCTCGACGCGCTGACCAAAGCGGCCGATACAGGCCAAGGCAACTTGCTGGAGCTTGCCGTCAATGCAGCCCGCGCCAAAGCCACAGTCGGCGAAATCTCTAGCGCTTTGGAAGTGGTTTACAATCGCCACGAAGCCAAACCGCAAGTTATTTCAAATGTCTATCAGCAAGACTTTGGCACGGATAATCCATCCATCGTCAAAGTCCGCGATATGGTTGCCCGCTTCTCCGAGCGCGAAGGCCGCGCCCCCAGCGTTTATGTCGCTAAAATGGGGCAAGACGGTCACGATCGTGGGCAAAAAGTCGTCGCCACGGCCTTGGCCGATTTAGGTTTTGATGTGGTTACCGGTGCTTTGTTCCAAACCCCAGAAGAAGCCGCCCGCGATGCCATTGCTGCGGGCGCGCATATTGTCGGCGTCAGCTCATTGGCGGCGGGTCATTTGACATTGGTGCCGGAATTGAAAGACGCACTGGCTGCCCAAGGCAAAGACGATATGATGGTGATTGTCGGCGGGGTTATTCCGCCGCAAGACTTCCAAGCGCTGCGCGATGCTGGCGCCAAGGCTATTTTCCCGCCCGGCACTGTCATTCCGCAAGCGGCTGAGGAATTAATCACCGTCTTAACGGCGCATTTGGGACATAATGAAGCGCCGTAAGCCTAGTCGCGAACCCGAATAAGGCCTTCTTGCGCGGTTGAGCAGATCAGCTTGCCATCTTGGGTGAAGAAATGCCCAAAATTCATGCCACGCCCACCAGCTGAGGCCGGCGAGTCTTGCACATAGAGAATCCACTGATCGGCTTGAAACGGGTGGTAAAACCACATGGCATGGTCAAGGCTGGCGGATTGCAATTTCGGGTTCATATAAGTCAAGGCGTGCGGCCGCAGGCAGGTGTCCAGCAAAGTCGTGTCCGACATATAGGCCAACATGGCTTGATTGGCTGGCACATCGGATGGCATGCCGGCATCGGCTTTAAACCACACCATTTGTTTTGGCTCTAATTTTTCTGGCTTAAATATGTTTTTCGGTTCAACCGGACGCATTTCAAAAGGACGCCGACGCAGGAAACTCTCGCGCCAATCTTCCGGCACTTTATCAGCGACTTTTTTGCGCAACTCATAATCGCTAATCAATGTTTCGGGATCGGGCGCCTCGGGCATATCGATTTGATGCTCGTGGCCCTTCTCTTCAACCTGATAGCTGGCCGACATATTGAAAATCTGCTTGCCATGCTGAATCGCCACCACGCGGCGGGAAGCAAAACTGCGACCATCGCGCGCCGCATCGACTTCATAAATAATCGGCGTATTGGGATCACCCGGGCGCAAAAAATAACTATGGAAAGAGTGGCAAGTCATACCGCCAACAGTATAGCTTGCCGCGCTTAATGCTTGCCCCAGCACCTGCCCGCCAAACACGCGTTGGCGTTGTTCATTGGGGCTTTGCCCGCGAAACAAATTGACTTCAAGGCGCTCCAATTTGAGCAATTTAAGAATATCATCAAGCGTTTGATCCATAGCACCGCCCTCGGTTCTGATGTGGAGATTAATTATAAATGAGTAACGCGCTTACTTACGCACAGCGTCCTGTGATGCGACGGGGACAATGGTAACGCTCTCACCGCAACCACAAGCATCTGTCTGGTTTGGGTTGTTGAAAGTGAAACCGGATGACAGAACAGTTTCCTCAAAGTCCATCTCAGTTCCGAGCAAAAACAAAATCGCTTTCGGGTCGATCAATATGGTCACCCCTTTGTCCTCCACCACTTCGTCGAGGGCTTGTTTGTCTTCGCAATAATCCATTGTGTATTCGAGTCCGGCGCAGCCGCCATTTTTCACCCCAAGGCGAATGTAACGGCGGCCTTTTTCGTCGCGCGCGATCACTTGTTTCACGCGATCAGCGGCGCGCTGGGTCAAACGAATGGCTTTTGGCATTTCATAGACTTGGCTCATCACATTTCCTATCCCTAAAACATATTCAGGGCGACACGGGCTTCATCGGACATACGACTTACATCCCATGGCGGATCGAAAGTCATATTTACCATAACATCGCCCACGCCGTCCACTGAACGAACAGCATCTTCAACCCATCGCGGCATATGCTCAGCCACAGGACAGCCCGGCGCCGTCAAAGTCATATCTATGGTGACATCGCGATCGTCAGATATATCGACCTTATAAATCAGACCAAGCTCATATATATCGACCGGAATTTCTGGATCATAAACGCTTTTCAAGGCGCCGATTAAATCATCGGTAAGGGCCGCCATTTCCGGTGATAAATCTTCAATCGCAACCGGCCCCTCGGCCTCTTGCGCCGCGGCTTGCTGCGGGTCACTCGTGTCGATGATCGGCATTTTGTTTTTTTCGTCTTCCATATGATTATCCAAAAAACGCTATCGCTTTACTCAAAGAAGCAGCTAAGGCGTCAACCTCCTCATGAGTGTTATAAATTGCAAAAGAAGCGCGCGCTGTCGCTGGCACGCCAAAATGTTTCATTAATGGTTGCGCACAATGGTGGCCGGCACGAATGGCCACGCCACTGCGGTCCATCACCATTGCCAAATCATGTGGATGCACGCCATCGACACTAAATGAGACAATCGCCCCCTTATCCGGTGACGTGCCATAAATCTTCACGCGATTTATCGCCCCGACAGCTTCCATCGCATGGTCACGCAAAGCGTTTTCATGGGCCTGCATATCGTCAAAACCAATGGCCTGCATATAGGCCAAGGCAGCGCCCAGCCCGACCGCTTCAATGATGGGCGGCGTACCCGCTTCAAACCGATGCGGCGCGTCGCCATAGCTCACAGCGTCAAGGCTGACTTCGCGGATCATTTCGCCGCCGCCGCGCCAAGGGCGCATATCATTCAGCAAATCGGCTTTGCCATAGAGCACGCCAATTCCGGTTGGGCCAAAAACCTTGTGGCCCGAAAAGACATAAAAATCGCAATCCAAACTCTGCACATCGGTTGGCAAATGCACGGCGCCTTGGCAACCATCGAGCAAAATCGGCACGCCATGGGCGTGCGCCATATCAACCAATGTTTTCGCAGGCGTGATTGTGCCCAGCGCATTCGACATTTGCGTCAGAGCGACAAATTTCGTCCGTGGGCTGAAGGCCGCCGCATAAGCCTCCATATCTAATTCACCCAAATCGTTCAGTCCGACCCATTTCAGAACCGCCCCATGACGCTCGCGCATGAAATGCCATGGCACAATATTCGAATGGTGCTCCATGACCGATAGGATAATTTCGTCGCCTTCTTTAATGCGCGGCTCCAAATATCCATAAGCCACCAGATTAATCGCATCTGTGGCCCCGCCGGTAAAAATGATTTGCTGATCGCTGGCGGCGTTTAAAAACGAAGCCACGTGTCCGCGCGCCGCTTCAAAAGCATTGGTCGCGGTATTTGATAAATAGTGCAAGCCACGGTGAACATTGGCGTATTCATAGGTTGAAAACGCCTGCATGCGCTCTGTCACTTGCAAGGGTTTTTGCGCCGAAGCGGCATTGTCGAGATAGACCAATGGCTTGTCATAAACTTGCGTCGACAAAACCGGAAAATCAGCGCGAATTTTTTGCACATCAAACGGCATGATCAGCCTCCCCTTTTGTAAGACTTAGGGTGGCAATCTTCTGCTCAATATGGCGTCGCAAAACATCAGCCAGAGCGTCATCATCACAATGGGTGAGCAATTGCTCGACAAAGCCAGCCACTAATAACTGTCGGGCGCTGGCCTCATCAATGCCGCGGGCGCGTAAAAAGAACAGCGCATCCGCATCAATTTCGCCAATCGCTGTGCCATGCGCACAGGCAACGTCATCGGCGTAAATTTCCAGCTCTGGCTTGGCGTTGATTTCTGCCTCACGCGATAACATCATGGCGCGTGCTTGCATTTGCGCCTCAACTCTTTGGGCGTCGCGCTGCACAATCACCTTGCCCTGAAACACGCCGCGAGCGGCATCCGTCAGCGCCTGATGCGACGTGGTTTGGCTATAGGTGTCGGCCGCCTGATGATTAATCGTATAGGTCACATCATTATGGCTCGCCGCATGGCCCAAAACAGCACTATGCATATCCGCTTTGGCGCCAGTTTCGCGCAGGCAAATATTGCTTTCATGACGGGCTACATCGCCGCCGGTCAATAAGGTGATTTGCTTAAACTGCGCCTTGGCCGCCAAGTCAACATGACACTGGCCAACATATTGCCCCGACTGCTGCATATGCACCAAAGTCAATTGCGCATCAGCGGCCAGCTCAATAT
>JAYOCI010000191.1:574-2159 GCA_038105345.1 Rhodobiaceae bacterium | reverse complement strand
GGTGGTGGCTGAAAAGCCTGATAGTCAGGATATTTGCTTTGTCCCAAATGGCGATTATGCCGGCGTGATTAAGCGCTTGCGGCCCGATTGCAGCTTGCCGGGAGAAATTCTTCATATGGATGGCAGCGTTTTGGGTCAACACCAAGGCGTCTTGCATTATACAGTCGGTCAGCGTCGCGGTTTAGGCGTTGCCGTTGGTGACCCGCTTTATGTGGTGTCGATTGACGCTGACGCGCGGCAGGTGATTGTCGGCCCGCGCGAGGCTTTGGCGCGGCAAAAAATTCTTCTCTCCGAGGTCAATTGGCTGGGCGGCGATGCCAATGGCCAAGCCATTAATGTGCGGGTGCGTATTCGTTCGACCAGCGAGCCAGCCGCCGCGCAAATCAAATTGATCGGCCAAGACGAGGCGGAGATTCACTTGGCAACCGCCGAGGAGGGCGTCTCACCCGGTCAGGCCTGTGTGTTTTACGCCGCAGATGAAGAACGCTTGCTGGGCGGTGGCTGGATTGCCTCAACGGCGCTGAACTAACGGCCCCGACGATTTCGCGGCGCTTGCAATATTCGTGCCAATTTTTTACCTTTGAGGCTTATCCATGCGTCGAGGGGATCGCAAATTGTTAACACCGCGTCTGCAAATCAAGCAAAGCCAGAAGCTGATGATGAACCCGCAAATGCAGCAGGCGATTCAGCTTTTGCAATTAACCAATGTGCAATTGAACGATATGCTGGCGCAGGAGATCGAGCAGAATCCATTTCTGGCCTTTGACGCGGCTGATTACCGTGCCGCGCAACCGCAAAAACCCGACAGCCCCGCCGCTAAAGATACGCAAGTGCGCGACACGATTTCAGTGCGCGAATTGAGTTTACAGCCGGGCCAGTCATTAGCCGAGAGCAGTGATGATTATCTTGCGCAATTGGCCGCGCCAGAAGCCGGATTGAGCGAGTTTTTATTGCAACAAATTCGCTTGAGTCAGTTGTCTGGCAGCGCTTTGCGACTGGCGGTGGAATTGGTGGGCTGGCTCGATGATGACGGCTATTTGCGCGACAGTGACGCCGAGCTATGCGCCCATTTGGGCTGCGATTTGGCGACCTTGCAGCAGGCCTTGGCGGTATTGCGGGGGCTGGAGCCGAGCGGTGTCTTTGCTCGCAATCTGCCTGATTGTTTGGCCTTGCAATTACGGGCGCAGGAAAAATGGACACCGGCCTATGAGCAATTATTGGCCAATCTCGCTTTAATGGCGCGTGGTGAGTTGGAGAAACTGGCCAATTTATGCGCTGTTTCGCAAGCGGAGTTGGGGCAGATGCTGGCCCAAGTGCAAGCCTTAGACCCGCGTCCGGTGGCTGGTTTTGACACCACGCAAGAGGTTATTCGCGGGCCGGATATTCTGGTGCGGCGAGAGGGTGAGATATGGCGCGCTTATTTGAATGAGGATAATTTGCCATCGGTTTTGGTGCTGGAGCGCGATTGGGAAGAAATGGCGAACCGCAAAATGACCGAAAAAGAGAAAACCTTTATGAAAAGCAATGTGCAATCGGCGCGCTGGCTGCGCAAGGCCACGCAACAGCGTGCGGCGACGATGTTGCG
>JAYOCI010000191.1:0-564 GCA_038105345.1 Rhodobiaceae bacterium | reverse complement strand
ATGTTGCGTGTGGCGCGTGCTGTGGTGGAGCATCAGCAGGGGTTTTTCAGCCATGGCATGGAAGCGTTGAAGCCGATGGTATTGCGCGACATTGCCGATAAATTAGAGTTGCACGAAAGCACGGTGAGTCGGGTTGTTGCGGCGAAGATCGTGCAGACTCCGAGCGGGCAATTGGCCTTGAAGGATTTGTTTTCGATTGCTTTATCTGGCGATCAAAGTGAGCGTCAAAATGGGCAGATTGTGTCGGCTGCGAGCATTAAGGCGCGGCTGGCGCGTTATATTGCGGCGGAGCGTGCTGGGGCTATTTTATCGGATGAGAAACTTGTGGCGATGTTGGCTGAGGAGGGCATTTTGATTGCCCGGCGCACGGTGGCGAAATATCGTGAGGGGCTTAAAATTCCGTCATCTTCGGCGCGTCGTCGGGCGGCGAAATTGCGTGCAGGTTGAACATTGCCAGCGTCGGATTTTTGCTCTATATCATGCTCAGCTTGCCGAAGAAAAAAGCTTTTGGCGGAGTAGCTCAGCTGGTTAGAGCAGCGGAATCATAATCCGCGTGTCGGGGGT
>JAYOCI010000190.1:0-2168 GCA_038105345.1 Rhodobiaceae bacterium | reverse complement strand
CAATAAATCTTCTTCCCCAAAGGTTTTACCAATCAGCTGCAATCCGAGTGGCAGACCTTTGCTATCCATACCGGCTGGCACAGAAATGCCTGGCAAGCCAGCCAAATTGCCCGTCACGGTGAACACATCATTGAGATACATTTCCAACGGATCGTCAGACTTCTCACCAATCGCAAAGGCTGATGACGGCGTCGTTGGTGTCAGCACCACATCGCATTTTTCATAAGCCTTGGTGAAATCTTCGGCAATTAAGCGGCGCACTTGCAGGGCCTTCACATAATAGGCGTCATAATAACCCGCCGATAAGGCATATGTGCCAATCATAATCCGGCGAATGACCTCATCACCAAAGCCAGCGGCGCGGGTTGAGGCATACATATCGTCAATGTCTTTGCCGGCCACACGCATGCCATAACGCACGCCATCATAGCGCGCCAAATTCGAAGAGGCTTCGGCCGGCGCGATAATATAATAAGCCGGCAAAGCATATTTCGTGTGCGGCAGGCTAATATCGACAATCTCGGCACCAGCTTCGGTCAACCAATCAATGCCCTGCTGCCATAGAGCTTCAATCTCAGACGGCATATTATCGACCCGATATTCAGCCGGAATACCGACCCGCATACCTTTAATGTCGCCCGTCAAAGCGGCCTCATAATTGGGAACTGGCAGGTTAACGCTGGTCGAGTCTTTGACGTCATAGCTGGCCATGGAGCCGAGCATAATAGCCGCATCGCGCACAGTTTGCGTAATCGGCCCAGCTTGATCAAGCGACGAAGCAAATGCCACCACGCCCCAACGAGAGCAACGACCATAGGTCGGCTTCAAACCAACCGTGCCCGTGAAAGCGGCCGGCTGACGAATAGAGCCACCTGTATCCGTGGCCGTCGCCGCAATCCCCAAACGCGCCGCAACAGCTGCCGACGAGCCACCCGATGAACCGCCCGGCACTAATGGTTTTTGATCGGCCGCGCGCCATGGATTAATCACTGAACCAAACCGCGAAGTCTCATTCGATGAGCCCATGGCAAATTCATCATTATTCAATTTGCCGAGCATGACCGCACCATCGGCCCATAGATTGCCGGTCACTGTGCTTTCATAAGGTGGTGTGAATTCAGCCAGAATATTTGAACACGCCGTTGTCCGCACGCCTTTGGTGCAAAACAAATCTTTAATGCCAAGCGGAATACCCTCTAGCGGGCGGGCTTCGCCTTGGGCAATTTTGGCATCGCTGGCATCGGCCATTTCAAGGGCTTTTTCCGGCGTTTGCAAAACAAAAGCATTGAGCTTTTCGGCCTTGGCGACGCGGTCAATATGGGCTTGCGTCAGCTCGCGCGCCGAAAACTGCTTGTCGCGCAAACCATCGCGGGCCTGCGCCAAATTTAAATCGGTCAGATTGCTCATTATTCTACAACTTTCGGAACAGCTAAATAAACATCATCTCTTTCTTGCGCATTGGCCAAAACATCAGCTGGATAGCCACCATCATTAATCACATCCTCGCGCCCCAACATCGTGCTTTCAACGGCACTGGTCAGCGGTTTCACGCCGCTTGTATCAAGCTCAGAGAGCTGCTCAACAAAACCCAAAATTGCGCTTAATTCTTTTGCTAAGGCGGGCAATTGCTCATCGCTAACGCCAATGCGGGCAAGGGTCGCAATGCGGCGTGCCATTTTTTCATCTACAGACATTTTTAGACCTTTAGTCGGTGGTGTGCGGAAGATTTCGCGCGAAACTAGCAAAGCCGCGCCATGGGTGCAATACGCCATTCACTTCTGCTATCTCTTTGTTGACAGCTATGATATGACATCGCCATGGCGATTGTTGAAAATGCATCTGATTTACCGCCGCTTTTGAGCCGCGGCCAGAGGCTGATGGGCCTCGATTTGGGCACTAAGACCATTGGCATGGCAACCGCCGACGTCGACCATAAAATCGCCACCCCCTTTGATACCATTAAACGCAAGAAATTTGGCCTTGATGTAGAGGCGCTGGAGGCGGTGCTTCAGAAGGAAAACATTGGCGGCTTGGTGATGGGCCTGCCGCTCAATATGGATGGCTCGGCTGGTCCGCGCGTGCAAGCGACGAGAGCTTTTGTCCGTAATTGCATCAGCCGCGACAGCTTTCCCGATATTCCCATTTTATTCTGGGACGAACGATTGTCG
>JAYOCI010000189.1:0-2207 GCA_038105345.1 Rhodobiaceae bacterium | reverse complement strand
TCATGTTGAATTATCCTTAAGTGAGGGCAGGGTCAGCGCCTTTGCTCATCAGGTTGAGGCTTGCGCCCTTGGGCAAGCGTCAAGTTCTGTGATGGCGCGAGAGATTATTGGTTCAACGCCCGATGAATTGCGTCAAATCGGGCAGCAAATGCGCGCCATGCTAAAACAAGACGGCCCGCCGCCCAGCGGTCGCTGGCAAGATTTAGAAGTTTTGCAATCGGTGAAAGAGTTCAAAAATCGCCATGCATCAACCTTGCTGACTTTCGATGCCGTCGAGAGTTGTCTGGCCGATTTGGGTGTTTAATCGAGAATTTTCATAAACACATCGACGTGGTCGCCAATGTCGATATTTTCACTTTGCCGCACAGATTTTTTGATTGGCAGAATATAAGACTGGCGTTCAGTGCTTGGAAAAATAGACGTCTTCCATTGCGTATCGCCAATGGTGACACTGACGCGCAAAGATTTGAAACCGCGCTGCAAATGGGCCGAAAAAAACCGGATATGGTCGGCGTCATCGACGGGTATGGTCAAAAAATACCAAGCGCCGCCCTTTTTGCCAGTCCATGGCCAAATTTCACTGGTGAAGCGATAGGTTAAATCTTCCATATTTCCTCCATCCAAATCCTGAGCATATGATATGCTAGCGGTCATGATCTCGCGTGTCTTTCGATTTATTGTTCTATTACCGGTATATTTCTACCGCTATGTCATTTCGCCGCTTCTCGGGCCGCGCTGTCGTTTTGCGCCGAGTTGCTCAGAATATGCCGTCGATGCCGTGCGTTTACACGGCGCATGGGCTGGCTTTTGGCTAACGCTCAAAAGACTGGCGCGCTGCCATCCATTTGAAAAATTAGGTGCAGGTCATGGTTTTGACCCAGTTCCTGTTGAGATTTTGCGCGGAGCTTGGTATGCACCTTGGGGCGTGCGTGCAAAACGCCCATGATAGAAATTGATGGAAGTATAAGATGATAACGCTCACTTTACCCGATGGCGCCACACGCCAATTTGATGAACCGCTCGACGGCTTGGCTTTTGCGACCTCGATTTCCAAATCCCTATCCAAAAAAGCCTTGGCGATTAAGCTCGATGGTGAATTGGTCGATTTGGCGACGCCCATTGAAAAGGATGCCAATATCGCCGTTATCACCGCCGATGACGAAGAAGGCGTTGATTTGATGCGCCATGATTGCGCCCATGTGATGGCTGAAGCCGTGCAGGAATTATTCCCCGGCACGCAAGTGACCATTGGGCCGGTGATTGAAAACGGGTTTTTCTATGATTTTGCGCGCGAAACCCCGTTCAGCCTTGATGATTTGGAAGTCATTGAAAAGCGTATGCATGAGATTGTCGCGCGCAATGAGCCAATCATCCGCGAAGTTTGGCCGCGCGATGAAGCGATTGCCCATTTCACCGAAATTGGCGAAGCCTATAAGGCAGAAATTATTGCATCCATTCCCGAGGGCGAGGATGTCAGCATTTATCGTCAGGGCGAATGGAAAGACCTGTGTCGTGGGCCGCATTTGCCGTCAACCGGCAAGCTTGGCAAAGCCTTCAAACTGACCAAATTGGCTGGTGCTTATTGGCGCGGTGATAGCAAGAATGAAATGCTGCAGCGGATTTATGGCACTTGCTGGGGCCATGAAAAAGATTTGAAAAACTATCTGCATATGGTCGAGGAAGCTGAAAAGCGCGACCACCGCAAAATTGGCCGCGAAATGGATTTATTCCATTTGCAAGAAGAAGCACAAGGCTCAGTGTTCTGGCACCCTAAGGGCTATGTGATTTGGCAGGCGCTGGAACAATATATGCGCCGCCGCTTGTCGTCGCATGATTATGAAGAAGTCAAAACCCCGCAAGTGCTCGATAGCCGGTTTTGGGAGCAGTCGGGCCATTGGGAAAAATTCCGCGAGAATATGTTTGTCGTGCCAGATGAAGTGCCGACAACCGATGACGGGGAACAAGTCATTTCACCTGATGCCCATTTGATGGCTTTGAAGCCGATGAATTGTCCGGCTCATGTGCAGATTTTCAAACAGGGTATTAAAAGCTATCGCGACTTGCCTATTCGTATGGCTGAATTCGGCTGTTGCCACCGCAATGAGCCACATGGTGCCTTGCATGGTTTGATGCGGGTGCGGCAGATGACGCAGGATGATGCGCATATTTTCTGCCGCGAAGACCAAATCATCTCGGAAGCCGTGGAC
>JAYOCI010000047.1:2370-12531 GCA_038105345.1 Rhodobiaceae bacterium | reverse complement strand
ACCGCCCCATACGCCTTGCGTAAAGGCAAAACGCGCCGCCGCACCCACCATGCCAGCGACGCCGCCCGAGGCACCAATAATGGGCGTTAGATAGCCATCAAAAGACGTCATCCATAGCTGTCCATAGCCAGCCAGCATGACGCATAGCACATAGAGATAAATAAACCGCCGCGCACCGAGCCGCTTGGCCACTGGTGTTCCAAAGGCCAAAAGAAAAGCAACATTGATCAGACAATGTGCCCAGTCGCCATGCAGCAAACTATAGGTGAATAATGTCGCAATGCCCTGCCCCAAGCCGCCGGGCAAACCGCCCAGACCTTCGGCAAAAAACCGCGCCGGAAACAACCCCATATCAACGATAAAGCCAGTCCTTGTTGCCGGTCCGCCGGTCGCCATCAGCACTTGCATAATGACAATCAAGCCAATCAGCACCAGCACACTTGCTGGCGCGCGCAAAAATGGTTGTTTTTGTTTTGCCGGCGCTTGCTCTTGGCTCATCTTAAGCCTGCGCCTTTTGATTTTGCGCCGCCATTAAAGCTGCTTCAACAAGAACCAAACGGTCATTGCCAAAATACATGTCTTGCTCATTGATAAACATGGTCGGCGAGCCAAAGCCGCCGCGCGCGATCAACTCCTCAGTATTATCGCGCAGCCGTGCTTTCACATCATCGCTTTGCATGGCTTCTGCCAAATGCGCGACATCAAGCCCGACGCTTTGGGCAATGGCGGCGATTTCCTCTGGCTGACTGATATCTTTCAACTCACCCCAATAGGCCTCAAAAGCCGCCTTGGCAAAAGCCGGAAGACAACCGGCATCAAGGGCGACAAAACAAGCCCGCATAATATTGACAGCACGCACTGGAAACACCGGCGGATTGCCAATTTTCACATTGCAATGATTGGCCCAGTCACGCAGATCTTTGACATAATATCGACCCTTCACCGGATGCGGATTGGCGCGCTGCTCATAGACCGTTTCATTGACGCTATTGAACACACCACCAACCAGAATTGGCTTCCAAATAATATCCACCCCACAACGCGCAGCAACAGCTTCCACCTGTGAAAAAGCGAGGTAAGTCCAAGGGCTGGAAACATCGAAAAAGAACTCAAATTTGGTCATCTTACGCACCAGCCAATTGTTGCGGCGGCAGGAAGTTACTGCCACGAATATGGTCGGAAATTTTCTCCGCCATCATGATTGTCGGCGCATTGGTATTGGCGCCGACCAAGGTTGGCATGAGAGAGGCATCAACCACACGCAGCCCTTGCATGCCATGCACTTGCCCGTGTTCATTGGTCACCGCCATATCATCCTTGCCCATTTTGCAGGTGCCGACGGGGTGATACAGCGTCTCGCCGGTCGCCCGAATCCAAGCGTCAAGCTCGGCATCATTATCGACATTCACATCTTTAGACGGTTTCAACTCGGCACCGCGATAAGCGTCAAAGGCTGGTTGTAAAAACACCCGACGGGTTTCACGAAAGCCATTGCGCAAGTCAATAATATCCTGCTCAGCCGACAAATAATTTGGATGCATGGCCGGCGCATCTTCGGGACGCGCAGTTTTCAGCGTGATATAGCCACGGCTTTCGGGCCGACAGCCATAGACAATCGAGCTGAAGCCATGACGCGATGGCAAATCACTGCGGCCATGGACGTCCGGCACAGCAACCGAAACATAATGGATTTGCATATCCGGAATATCTTTGCTCGGGTGCGATTTAAAGAAGGCACCCGCCGCCGTTGGCGGAAATGAGGCGTCGCCCTTGCCAAAAAGAAGATATTGGATGCCAGCCAATTGCGTGCGCCACCATACGGCCGACCGATGCAAAGTCACATCTTGCAAACATTCAAACTGACTCACCACGCCTAGGTGATCTTGCAGGTTTTTGCCCACGCCATTGAGCTCATGCACCATCTCAATGCCATGCGGCTTGATATCATCAACGGCACCGACGCCGCTGCGCATGAGAATTTGCGGCGAATTAATCGCCCCAGCCGATAAAATGACTTCGCGATTAGCGTGCACGACGCGGTCTTGGCCATTTTGCTTAAAGGCTACACCAACGGCTTTTTTGCCATCAAAAATCACTTTGTCGACAGTGACTTCAGTTTCGGTAAACAAGTTTTTGCGTTTCAAAACCGGATGCAAATAAGCGCGCGCGGCACTGCAGCGTTTTGACCCGCGAATTGTGTGCTCATAACGCGAAAATCCCTCTTGATTTTTACCATTAAAATCTTTGGTGAGAGGAAAACCCGCTTGCTGGCCTGCCTCGACAAAGACATCGAGCAAAATATCGTTCTCGCGGTCGGATTTTTGCACCGATAGCGGCCCGCCTTTGCCGTGATAGTCGTCATCGCCATCGCCAGAGAAATCTTCGGCCCGACGGAAATATGGCAGCACGCTCTCATATGACCAACCGGCATTGCCGAGCTGGCTCCAATGGTCATAGTCCCACGCATGGCCGCGCGTATAGACCATGGCGTTAATCGACGATGAGCCACCCCAACCGCGACCACGCGGCCAATACATATTGCGGCCATTTAAGCCGGCTTCCGCTTCCGTCTCAAAACCGTAATTTTGATCATTTGCTTCCGGCACTAATTGCGAGTAACCGGCTGGCATATGGATGAATAAGTTTTTGTCTTGTTTGCCTGATTCTAGCAGCATGACTGTGGCGTTTTCATCGGCCGATAAACGATTGGCCAAAACACACCCTGCGCTGCCCGCGCCGACAATTATGAAATCTACTGTATCCGTCATTTTACCCTATTTTCTTCAAGTTATTTTGATAGCGCCGCCAATTCTCAACATAATGTTCAGCCGAAGCGATCATGATTTTTTCATTTTGTTCGTCCAGCGTCCGCACAATTTTGCCAGGCATGCCCAACACCATTGAATTGTCTGGAATTTCTTTGCCTTCGCCAACCAAAGCATGGGCACCGATGAGGCAATTTCTACCAATTTTGGCGCCATTTAAAATCGTCGCGCCAATGCCGATGAGTGAATTATCGCCAACTGTGCAACCATGCAGCATGGCCTGATGGCCGATGGTCACGTTTTTGCCAATGGTCAGCGGAAAACCCATATCTGTGTGCATCACGGAACCGTCTTGCACATTGGAATTTTCACCAATCGTAATCAGCTCATTATCGCCACGCAGCACGGCGCCAAACCACACGCTGGCGTTTTCCAGCAGCTTAATGGCACCCATAACTTGCGCATCTGGCGCTACCCAATAATTGCCCGATTGCGGAAACTCCGGTTGTTTATCCCCTAAAGCGTAAATCGCCATATTCTCTCCCCTGTTCAAACGTGCTAGGATGACGTTTACTGCATGGTAATAGCAAAAATATTCCTGTCGAGAGGAAACCATGATAAAACGCATTTTGTCGCGCACAATCAAAGAAGAAGAATGGCCGATTTGGCGCCTTCCGCTGGTGTTTTTTATTGGTTTTATAATTGCTGGCGTGCTGTTTTACGGCCTCTATTTTGCCCCCAGCCTGTCGTTTTGGCGCGGGCTCGACTATAGCCCAAGCGACAAAACACACGCGATTAAGCTGGAAGTTGGCGGCACATTATTTGCCGTGCCGGCCAATTATACGCGCAATGCCGCTGGTCGCCGCGCCGGACATCATAAACAAATTGAATTACACGCGCTTTTGCCATCGCTGAGCGGCTATCAAGAAAAGACCCAGAGCAGCTTTTTGCGGGTTGATGAAAGCTCGCCCCTGCTGATTATTTCAATCCGCGAGGTCAGTCGCGAACTGCCCAATGAGCGACGCTTTGAAGCGCTTTATAAACCCTATCTTGATGCGGCAAATGGCACGATAGAAAATGACCTGCAAAGCTATCATTTCGGTGCCGACACGCCCTATGCGGGCAAGGAGCTTTTGCGCACCAATGCTGCTTTGTATATTTGTGACAGCGCAGGCAAGCCGAGTGCGACGTGTGAAACCCGCTTTGATCTTGGGCGTTCAGCTGAGGTCAGCTATTTGTTCAAGCGCCATTATTTGAAAGACTGGCGGGCCATTGATGGCAATATCAAAGACCTGATTAAAAGCTTCCGCTCGGCCACCCGCACCGCCAATTAAAGCGTCGGCAAATCGAAATCAAGAATTGCCATACTGAAGGCGTAAGACACTTCGCCTTCTTCGTCATCGCGAAAGAGCGTGCCAATAAACTCATCTTCTAGGAAGACTTCGACCATGTCGTCTTTGGCACCGCGCTTCAAGGTCATTGATTCATTTTGAAACTTGAGACGCAAATAGGCCTGTACGCGCAGGATTTCATCCGTGTTCATTACATTCTCCTCATCATTACCGCTTTGACAATCGGCACAAACTATTGGGCGGTATAGCCGCCGTCAACAACCACTTCAGCGCCGGTCATCCATGACGACTCGTCGGAGGCCAAAAATAATACTGCATTGGCAATGTCACGCGGCGCGCCCAAACGTCCTAAGGGGGTTTGCATGGTGAGCATTTCAATCGCTTCGTTCTCGCCCGGCATCAGGCCACCGTCAACCGCTTGTTTCAGCCCTTGGCGCACCATATCGGTCACCACAAAACCAGGATGAACTGAATTGACGCGAATAGCATATTGCAATTGTGCCAATTCCACCGCCAAGCCTTTGGTCAGCAAGCGCACACCGCCTTTGGCGGCATGATAGGGGGTTTGGCCAGCCGAACCGACAATGCCATAAATCGAGGAAATATTGATAATGCTGCCGCCATTTTTCTTCATCAGACCAATAGCGTGTTTGCAGCCCAAGAACACCGCATCCAAATCAATGCCAATAACTTTGCGCCATTGCTCGAGCGTGGTTTCTTCGGTTAATGAGGCGTCATGAGCGATACCGGCATTATTGACCATAATATCTAGCCCGCCAAAAGCCTCTTGCGTGGCTTGCATGGCCGCAGCCCACTGATCTTCGTCGAGCACATCATGGCGCATGAAGCGCATATTATCATGCGCCGAAACCAATTTTTCGCCTTCTTCCTCGAGAATATCCGTGACCATGACATTGGCGCCATGACTGTGCAACAGTCGCGCCATTTCAGCCCCAAGACCGCGTGCCGCACCAGATATAAATGCCGTTTTTCCCTCAAGTCTCATGATCATCTCCCTGTGATAAAAGTTTTGCTACGCGTCGTCATCAGATTGGTCGACACTATGATCCATTTGTCGCGACGGCTCTGGCCCGCTGACCTTGCCAATGATTTTGGCCGGCACACCGACTGCCGTCGTATAGGCTGGCACATCGGTGAGCACCACACTGCCACCGCCGATTTTGGCGCAATCGCCAATGCGAATATTGCCCAGCACTTTGGCGCCGACAGAAATCAACACGCCATTGCCGATTTTCGGATGGCGATCGCCACCCTCTTTGCCGCTGCCCCCCAAAGTCACTGAGTGCAGCATTGACACATCATTGCCAACTTCAGCCGTCTCCCCAATGACCACACCAGTGGCATGATCGATAAACACGCCGCGGCCGATTTTGGCCGCCGGATGAATATCAGCCTGAAAAACTTCTGAGGCGCGGTTTTGAATATATAATGCGATGCCACGACGCTCTTGATGCAAAAGCCAATTGGCCGCCCGATAGGCTTGCAAGGCCAGAAAGCCCTTATAAAAAAGCACAGCGTCGAGATAGGCGCGGCACGCCGGATCGCGATCAAAAGTGGCGGCAATATCGGCGCGCACGGATTCGGAAAAATCGGCATTGCCAATAAACGCTTCGCCAAACACATCGCACAAATGACTGGCACCAAATTCTGAATTGGCCATTTTTTCGGCCAAATGGGCAGCGATCACCATTTCCAATGAAGCATGTTGCAAAACCGTGGCATGCACAAAGCCCGACATGCCCGATTCCTTATCGGCCAATTGACGCGCTTCTTCTTGGATGCGAGCCCAGACCGGATCTACATGATCTAAATTTGTCGCGATATCTGACATATTTCAAAATTCCTAACACGCGACCCATGATTAGGCTTTGCGCAAATACGACTGTGAGGATACCATCGGCTTCGAAATTCATGCAAGTCATCAGTCGGACAAAATCTATGCCCTTTTTATCAACGCCAAATTTGAATATTTACTATGAACAATCGGGAAGCGGCGAGCCGCTGCTTGTTTTGGGTGGTTCAGGCGCTGATTTGCGCAAAAAACCGAATATTATGGACAGTCCGCTGAGCAGTCATTTTCAAGTCACCACCTATGATCAACGTGGGCTTGGCCAAAGCGAAAAACCTGATGATGGCTACACAATGGCCGCCTATGCCGATGATGCCGCCGCCTTAATGGATGCGCTGAATATCGATCGCGCCCATGTTTTGGGCATTTCTTTTGGCGGCATGGTTGCGCAAAATATGGCAGCTCGACATGGCGACCGCATTAAAAGCCTCGCTATGTTTTGCACCGCTGCTGGCGGTGAAGGTGGCGCTTCATATCCGTTACACGACTTGCGCACACTTGATCCGCAAACCTCACTGACGACTTATATGAAAGTGGCAGACACGCGGGTGACCGATGCCTTCATTGCCGAAAACCCTGATGTGGTGGCCGCAACCATCGCCCGAGCCGACCATTCGCAATATGCTGATGAGCCCACTCACGAATGGGGACGCCAGCAACAATTAGAAGCGCGCAAATATCATGAGTGCTGGGATGCATTGCCCCATATCATCTGCCCCGTATGGTTAGCAGGCGGGCATTATGATGGCATCGCCACGCCGCAAGCCATGCAGAATATGGCCAGCCGCCTGCCCAATGCCGAACTGACATTTTATGAAGGCGGTCATTTATTCATGACTGAGGATGGCCGCGTATTTCCTGACCTTATCCATTTTTTCAAAAGCCAAAGCTCGTAATATGAAAACACAGATTGTTGAGACCCATGCCGCCCGTCTCAAGGCGCATATAGAGGAGACCGATTTTGGTCAGCTTGGGCATATTTGCTTTGCCTATCCTGAGCGCCTGAATGCCGTCGATCTCGAGGGCTGGCAGGCACTGCCGGCTTTGCTCGATAAGCTCCAGCAATATGATGACCTGCGGCTGATTGTATTGTCGGGCGCTGGCGGCAAAGCCTTTGTCGCAGGGGCTGATATTTCGCAATTTGAAGAAGCGTTTTCTGGCCCCGCCAGCGGACAATATGACCGCGCCACGATTGAGGGTTTTGATGCCATCGCCAATTGTCCGGTGCCAACATTGGCAGCCATTGAGGGCCATTGCATTGGCGGTGGATTGGGCATTGCGCTGAGTTGCGATGTGCGTTTGGCGCGCGATGATAGCCAGTTTGGTATTCCCGCCGGTCGCCTTGGGCTGGCTTATCCAGCCAATGCCACGGCGCGTTTGGTCAACACAGTCGGTGCCGCCTATGCCAAGGAAATCATTTTCACAGCGCGCAAATTTAACTGCCATGAAGCCATGCGCATGGGCTTGATCAATCAAGTCAGTACGGCGGAAAATTTTGCCGAAAGCCGCGACGCGCTGATTAAACAAATCTGCGCCAATGCGCCAATGAGTTTGCGCACTTCAAAATTTATCATTGAAAACCGACAAGCTTCGCCTGAAGATGTATCTCAACGTCTGGCCGATTGTCTTGAGAGCGCTGATTATGCTGAAGGACGTCAGGCCTTTATGGCGAAACGCACACCCGTGTTTACCGGTAAATAGGAGAGTATAATGGATTTTTCTGGTCAAGTTGCCATCGTTACAGGGTCATCCAATGGTATTGGAGCCGAAGCGGCCCTCGGCATTGCCCGCCATGGCGGCAAAGTCGTGGTCAATTACGCCTCCAATAAGCAAGCCGGTGAAGATATTGTCGCGCAATGTAAACAGCTTGGTGGTGACGCCATTGCCGTTGGCGCTGATGTATCGGAAGACGCTAATTGCAAAATCTTGGTTGAGGCAGCCGTCGACCAATGGGGCCAGCTCGACATTGTTGTCAATAATGCCGGTACCACAAAATTTATGAATCACGATGATTTGGAGGGTTTGGACAAAACCGATTTTGAGCAAATTTATGCCCTTAATTTAATCGCCCCCTATCAAATGATTAAACAGGCGCGCCCGCATATGAAAAAAAGCAGCGCCCCGTCAGTGGTCAATATTTCATCAGTCGCCGGTGTGCGCGGCATTGGCTCATCAATTGCCTATGCCGCCTCGAAAGGCGCGCTCAATACAGCAACCATGTCCTTGGCCCGCGCACTGGGTAAAGATAAAATCCGCGTCAATGCGGTTTGCCCGGGTTTTGTCGGCACGGATTGGTTTCTCAATGCTTTTGGCGAAGAGATTTTCAATCAAATCTCTGAAGGCCAAAAAGCTGTCACGCCGATGAATCAAGTCGCCGGCGCTAAAGATATTACCGGCCCGATTTTATTTTTTGCCAGCCGCTTTAGCCAACATGTCACCGGACAATTACTGGTTGTCGATGGCGGCATGCTTTTGGGAATGCCAGCCAATTAGGAGTTACCATGTCACTAGAACAACTGAAAAAACAAGCCTGCGAAACCATTGATCAAATGGCCGATCAGCTGGTCAATGCCAGCCATGCGATTCACGCACGCCCCGAGATTGCCTTTGAAGAGAAATTCGCTCACGGCCTGCTGACGGATTTTGTCGCCAATGAAGGGCTAGATGTCACCCGCCATGCCTGCGGATTGGAGACAGCTTTTATTTCTGAATTTGGCAGCGGTGACGCGCAAGTCGGTATTCTATCGGAATATGACGCCCTGCCCGGCATTGGCCACGCTTGCGGCCATAATATTATTGCCACCACTGGCCTCGGCGCCGCCATTGCCCTGTCGAAACTCGGCGGACAATTGCCAGGTCGCGTGCGCTATCTCGGCACACCGGCCGAGGAATCGGGCAATGGTAAGGAATTAATGGCACGCCAAGGCGCCTTTGACGGCTTGGATGCGGCGATGATGGTGCATCCGGCGGGCATTGATCTGATCACCATGCCGAGCCTTGCGGTTAATGAAGTGCGGGTGACTTACACTGGTAAAGCAGCCCATGCCTCGGCCATGCCACAGGCTGGCCTGAACGCGCTTGATGCGCTGGTTACTGCCTATCAAAGCATTGCGCAATTACGCCAACATATTTCAACAAGCGAACGCATTCATGGTATTTTCAATGAGGGCGGATTGGCGCCGAATATTGTTCCCGATCGGGCGGTTGGCACATTTTATGTACGCGCCGCTGATGGCATGGCGTTGAGTGCGCTGAAACAGCGGGTCAAAAATTGCTTTGAAGCGGGCGCTCTGGCGGCTGGCTGCGAGGTGCAAATCGATTGGGCGCTGGGTGATTATTTGGAAATCAAAGATAGCTGGGCGATTGCCGAACGCTATCAAGCCAATGCCGAGAGCCTTGGGCGGTCATTTTTCCCGATTGATAAAGTGCCCTATGGCAGTGGCGGCTCAACCGATATGGGCAATGTGAGCCATCGCGTGCCATCGATTCATCCGATGATTGCTTGTGCCCCACCGCATGTGGTGATTCACAATCCGGAATTTGCCAAATTCGCTGGTTCGGAAAGCGGCGATGCGGCGGTGATAGATGGCGCCAAAGCGCTTGCCATGACCGCCCTAGACGTTTTGGGTGATCAGGCTTTGCGGCAAAAGGCACATGAGCAATTCGACGAAACCGCTGAATTTTCTGCTCAATCTTTGGTTGCCGCATGGCATGGTGCTGATGGCCATGGCGACGGCGATGCGGCGCTTGGTGGCTGTGGTTGTTGCTAAAAACTTGCAGCCCAAGGCGGCTGGGTTTATACCAAGCTCACGCATAGCACGAGAGAGTGACCGATATGGCCAATGTAGCAATACCGAAATTCAGCAATGATAATGGCGACAGCGAGATTTTCATCGCGGTTCGGGAATTCGAATGCACCGGCGCCAGCGCCCCGCACGATCACCCGCATGTCTATCTCGACATGGGCGGCGAAGACGAGATCATCTGCCCCTATTGCTCGACGCGCTATCGTTTCAAAGCGTAAATTTTGTGAGATTTCTGCCGATGGTGGTGGCCTCGGACGGACTCGAACCGTCACGCCCGTTACGGGCCGCAGATTTTAAGTCTGCTGTGTCTACCAATTCCACCACGAGGCCATGATGAGTGTCGGACTGGCGGTTGTATAGCATAGATT
>JAYOCI010000047.1:0-2360 GCA_038105345.1 Rhodobiaceae bacterium | reverse complement strand
GATTGAAATCTCGCCAAGCCTAATTCACCAGCTATTGCACCTTCAAGGGCACATCCGACAGGCTCAGGCTTTCACCAATTTTCATCACCAAGGCTTGATTGCCAGCGGCTGCCACAAATCGCTCGCGCGGTTCGTCAAACGGCTCCAAGGCCAGAACAAATGTCCCCCAATGCATCGGCACCATGCGCTGACAGCCAACGTCACGGCCAATTTGCATGGCCCCCTCTGGGTCAGCATGAGCGCCGGTCATCATCGGACGCGGATTATAAGCGCCCGCACTCATCAGCCCAATATCGCAACCACCATGGGTTTTTTGCATATGCGCGCCAATGTCGGAAAACATATAAGGATGCACTTCCGTGTCGCCCGTATGATACACCGAGCGGCCGCCAGCGCTGAAGCCGTAAGACATCCAAAGAATGCGGTTTATGTCAAAAGGCGAGCGATTCGACCAATGCACAGCCGGATATGCGGTGAGGCGGAAAGTGCCGCTGCGACTCGGCATGGTGATTTCGTCATACCAATCGACCTCGTGAACCGTGCCATAGCCACGGCTGGTGAAATATTTGCCCATGCCCAAGGGCACAATGGCGGTAATCAAGTGACGATTGGGCAAAATGTCGAGAGTGCCAACATCAAGATGGTCATAATGGGCGTGGCTGATGACCAGCACATCAATCGGCGGCAAATCCTCAACGCTCAGCCCCGGGGCAAAAACCCGCTCAGGACCGGCAAAAGAAACCGGCGAGGCACGCGCGGTCAAAACCGGATCCGTCAACACTGTCACCCCGTCAAGGCGCACCAGAAAACTGGCGTGGCCAATCCAGCTAATGCTGTCGCCATCGCCAAGCGCCGCCAATTGCGCGCGCGCTTCTTCGGCCGGCACAATATGATTGTCAGGGATCGTCGGCTTTGCGCCACTTATGTTGCGGCTGATAATCGAGCCGAAAAACGATAAACGCGTCGACAGGCTGGTGTCGCGCTTGGGACTATCGGGCGGATTACGAAACCCATTAGTTAGATGATGGTAAGGCGCACCTTTGCCGCGCGGAACCCCTGGCCCAGCGCAAGACGACAAAACCATGGCCGCACCAATAAGTGTTGTAACCACCCAGATCGTAGACATTTTCATAATAACCTCAAAAAAAACGGCGGCACGAAGCCACCGTTTAAATTAGGTTGAACAACCGATCTTTCAAGATTAGTCGTTCAGGCCTTGCCATACTGGCCAGCAGTTGCCACCAGCTTTAGCTGACAGAGCCAACTGAGCGGCTTTAGCATTGTCGCCATTTTGAGCTGCTGTGTAGTCAGCTTTACCTGTGCACCAAACGTAGAATTGGTGGCTACCAGATTTTGCCATTGCGTCAAAACCTGAATCCAGAGCCAAAGCAGATGTTGGCAGAGCGAACATGGCAGCGACGGCCAAAGTAGAAATCATTTTTTTCATAATAAACCCTCCATATGAATGACACCACAATGCCTGCTCTCGCGGCAAAGTAAAACTAAAATTTTTGTAATGTTATTTATTGGCCAGCAATCGCCTTGGGGCGCTCAACCAGAGGCGCACCAATGGCGGCTAAATGTGCCTTAATCGCCGCCTCAACTGCCTGCAATTGCGCCATATCTCGGCCGCGCGCGACCACGCTAACACCCGCCCCTTGGGCGCTGTAAAACGGATAAAGGCCGATATTGACCTCAGCATATTGCTCTTGCAGCGCGCCCATTTCGGCGGCAATGCTGCCCTCTGGAATGCTTGAGGTCACGGTGATTGACGATAAAGTCTCGCCGCCTTTGAGCGTCGGCAAAATATTTTCCATCATCGCTTGCATGATTTTAGGCACGCCGGCCATGACATAGACATTTTCCATTTTGAAGCCGGGTGCTGTGCTGACCGGATTTTCAATCAAGCTGGCGCCTTCTGGAATACGCGCCATGCGCTGACGGGCTTCGTTAAAATCAGCCTCTTGCGCATCATAATGGGCTTGCAAAGCCTGCATGGCCAGCGGGTGTTTTTCCAGCTTCACATTGAAAGCCGCGGCAATGCAATCAGCGGTAATATCGTCATGGGTCGGGCCAATGCCGCCAGAGGTGAAAACATAGTCATGGCGCGAGCGCAGCTCATTCACTGTCGCCACCACAGTTTCCAGCACATCGGGAATAATCCGCGCTTCTTGCATATCGACGCCGATTTCACCGAGCATTTGCGCGACAAAGGCTAGGTTTTTATCTTGCGTTCGGCCAGACAAAACCTCATTGCCAATAATGATCATGGCGGCGGTCACAATTTTGGGCTGATCAGACATATGTCGCCTTTCGCTTGCGTGTTATCGCCCCTTATATATGCCAATCTCGCCTTAGCC
>JAYOCI010000188.1:1331-2211 GCA_038105345.1 Rhodobiaceae bacterium | reverse complement strand
CCAATCGGTCATGGCAGCTTAATGCCAATGATTTGGCGCAAAGCTGCCGCATTGACGAAGTGTGCTTGATGAATGATTTCACCGCAATGGCATTCTCTGTCACCCGTATTGGCGATGACAGCTATATTGATTTGAAACAGGGCGAGGCGCTGGAGCATGCCCCCATGCTGGTGGCCGGGCCGGGCACCGGTTTCGGCTCCTGCCTGCTGATACCCAGCGATGGGAAATATCACGCATTGGCCTGCGAAGGCGGGCATAGCCTGTTTGTGCCGCGCAATGATTTGGACCGCGCCGTTTTGGAGATTCTCTCGCGCAGCCATGATGCAGTATCTGTCGAACGCATTTGCGGCGGCGGCTATTTGCCTGAATTGAAAGATGCGATTGCCGCAATACATGGCGTTCAAGCCCCGGCCCTATCGCCGCAAGAAATTATCGAAAATGGCGAAGCCGGTGACCCGCTTTGCCGCGATATATGCCAAATCAGGGCGGATGCCATTATTTCCAGCCTCGCCAATATGGCGCTGGTCGGTGGCGCGCGCGGCGGCATAGTCGTCGCCGGCGGTGTGGCGCGGCATTTGTCAAAATTCCTGACCGATAAACAAACCATTGACCGCTTTGCCGCGGTTTGGCCGCAGGGCGATTTTCTGCAGCACATTCCCATTCGTCTTTTGGTCAATCCGCTGGCACCGCTGGTCGGGGCCGCAGCCCATTATTTGCAATATGAAAAAGGGCATGCCTGAGCCGGCGAGATATTTACCCCATCCGGTGATGCGGCAAGCCTTATTGCCGCATATGGGTCGAAATTTTTTTGCCAGGGGCAGCATTGACCGCGAAAATATGTTACAAAATTCGCAACTGCCCAATGTGGTCACCAGAGGTG
>JAYOCI010000188.1:0-1321 GCA_038105345.1 Rhodobiaceae bacterium | reverse complement strand
CACATAATCCGCCCTCGCCCGCGGTGAATGGGAAGCCCGGGGCTCATAGGCTGAACAGCAAATTCGCGCTTGAGGAATAAAAGATGAGCCAACCCCTGAATAATGCAGCCGCGTTAAGACGGCAGCTGATGAATTATTTGCCGATGCGGGCGCATGATCCGCATGCCAATGCCGCCAAATTATTGGCCTATCGCCTATCCGACGCACTCGGCGCCGAGACCTTAAATCTCGATAATCTTGAAACCATTTTGACCGATTTATGCACCGCAGCCGCGCGCGATCGCGGGAAGAAATTGGCGGCACGGGCCGGCTTGCCGGAATTGCAAAACTGGCAGCGCAAGTTCAAAAAAATTCTCGCGCAGCAGGCCAAAGGCGGCTTTGCCGCTTATCGCAAATGGGCCGAAAGCGAAGCCATTGGCCTGGTTGCCACGGCGCATCCGACTTTTGCCATGACCGAGGCCATGCGCGATTATGTGCTGGCTGCCGCCATTGGCACATCGAAAAGAAAAAAGCTTTCCGCCGCGGCGATTATCCGGCAAGAGCCGCCCCGCTTGGGCGATGAACATCGCGATGCGCAAGCATGTATCGCCAACATGCATGAGGTGATTGACCGCGCCAATGCGATGATATTGGCGCAAGCCGCCAAAAGCTTTCCGCGCCAATGGCAACAATTGACGCCGCAATTGGTCACTGTGGCCAGCTGGGTCGGATATGATTTGGACGGGCGGCGCGACATTCAATGGAGCGATACCATCCGTCTCAAAATTGACGAGAAAGTATCCAAGCTGGCCGATTATTGCTCCAAAGGCGAAGCCATTGCCGCAAGCGAAACAAAGCCGCCCAAGGGACTTGTCGATTTTATCGCGGCAGCGCAAAAAGCGTTGGCCATTGCGCAAGCCGAGCAAGCGGCTTTTGCCCAAGACCTGACCCTTGATAATAATTTGGCGGCAGCAGCCAAATTGCTGACCACGCCCCAAAGCGGGCGCTGGCTCGATAGCGCCCCCGCTTTGAAAGCGCTCAATGCGGCCATCAAACAGACGGCGCAGGTAAAAACCAAACACAAGCTGTTGATTTTGCGCGCCCATATTAAACGCTGCGGCTTGGGCACGGCGCGGCTGCATTTGCGGGTTAACGCGCAACAGGTTTTGACGGCCATTGGCGCGCATATGCCGGTGACCGGCGATGACCGGCTCAATTCACGCACTTTTTTGCGCCGCGTTTCAAAATTTGCAGAAAAAGTGAAGCCGACCAAAAGCGATTTCGCCCTGCTCGACCGACAAGAAAGCACGGTCAATCGCCAGCTTATTCTGGCCGCGCAAAT
>JAYOCI010000046.1:0-12623 GCA_038105345.1 Rhodobiaceae bacterium | reverse complement strand
GCTCTAATGGCGTTACTTTGGGCGGCGAGACGGAAAAACTAACCGTTGAGCAAGCACTCTATGCCATCACCATGGGGGCTGCTTATTCGCTGCGCATGGATGATGAAATAGGCAGCCTTGAAGTCGGCAAACGCGCCGATGTCGCAATTTTGGATGACGACCCATTGCTGGTCGGCGGCGAGAATTTGAAAGACGTCTCCGTCTATGGCACAATTTTGGGAGGTAAAGTTAACCTCAACAAGCGCGGCGAAAAATAATGAACCAAGAAGTCGTTCCCATCACCATTATTGCTGGCTTTCTCGGCTCCGGCAAAACCAGCCTGCTGAACCATCTTTTGGCCCATGCTGATGGCCAACGCTTAACCGCACTGGTCAATGATTTTGGTGCGCTGAATATTGATAGCGAATTAATTGCTGCGCAAAATGGTAATCAAATTTCATTGGCCAATGGCTGCGTTTGCTGTTCGATTGGCGATGATTTAACACTTGCTTTAGCGCAAGTGATGAACCAAGCGCCGCGTCCTGACCATATATTGATTGAAGCCAGCGGCGTGGCCGATCCGGCGCGGATTGCCGCCTTTGCGCAAGTTGACCGAGATTTGCGCCTCGACGGCATTATCACGCTGGTCGACGCCCTCGCCCATCAACAGCACAGCTCTGACCCTCATTTGGCCGATAATTATCAGCGCCAAATTGCCGCCGGACATTTTCTGCTGTTATCAAAAACCGATTTGGCAAGCGCCGCCCAGACGCAAAAAGTCACCGAGCAATTGGCGGCGCAAAAACCCGACACGCCAATCGCTATTATTGAACATGGCGTATTTGACACGCGGGTTCTGCTCGGCCTGAATGAAACCCAGACAATGACGGTGCAGCCGGAAATTAAACATGATTTGCGGCACTGGTCGGCGCATATTGTGCCGCCTGTGCCGCGGCAAATTTTGCTCGATCGCCTCAAGAGTTTGGCGCCGAATTTATTGCGCGCCAAAGCCGTTCTGCAAGATGCCGAAGGGGCCTATGTGCTGCATTATGCTGGCGGGCAAACCTCTTTGTCTGCTTTTGACGCCACCCCCTCTGGCCATTTTGTGTTGATTGGTAAACCCGATATGCCCGATGACGCCAGCCTTACCCGCCTTTTGAACCCTCATGCTCACGCGCCAGCCGTCGCGCCAAACAATGAGCCAGCCGCCATGTCGGTCAGTCGATGAGCTGGGACCTGCCAACGCGACTATTTCACTGGGGCTTCGCCGTCGCCATTATTGGCGCTTATATTAGCGGCGAAAAAGGCCTCACCAATGTGCATGAAATATTTGCCCTCACCGCCTTTGGCCTATTGATATTCCGCTTCATTTGGGGATTTTTCGGCCATGAAACAGCCCGCTTTTCGACATTATGGCACAGCCCGAAGGTCATTTGGGCCTATGCCAAAGCCGTTCTCATGCGACAACCGCCACATTATGCCGGTCATAATCCACTTGGTGGGCTGGCCGTCATAGCGATTTTATTGGTCACCGGCGGCATGGCGCTCACCGGCCTTTGGAATAGCGACGATATTTTATATGAGGGGCCGATGGCCGCCGTCGCCCCCGAGCTTTTCTCTCAAGTCAGCGCCACTGCTGGAAAATGGCATGAGCGCCTGCATTTTTTGGTCATCCCGCTGGTAGCCCTGCACTTATTGGCGATTTTGGTGCATAGAATTTGGCTCAAAGAACCGCTGGTATCGCGCATGGTGCGCGGCACAGATTTCGCCGACACCATGGCCGCGCCGATAAGCTCGACACGCAGCCGTTATGGTGTGGTGCTGTTGATTATCTGCATCACAGGCGCTTTGTCTTTGGCTTTGTTGACGCCGACTTTTTGATTATTTCTTATTGCGGTAAGACTGGTGACACGATTTGCATGTGGCCCCCAAATCTTTCGCCGCTTGTGCGGTTTTGGCTTTATCGCCAGTCTTGGCCATGGCCGCTAAATGACGCGCCGCCGCCGCATTGGCGCTGGCCTTATTTGAGAAATCATCTTGGTTTTCCCAAATCGCTGGCTTGGCGCCCTCGCTTTTGCTGCCTTGGGGGAAATACACGGGCATTTTATCAGCCCAATCAGCCATTTTCGTGGCCGCGGCCTCAATGGCGGCAAAATCGCCAGCCCCCAAATGGGTCTTGAAAATCGCTTGAATATCACGACCACTGGTCTTGAAATTATCAATGCGTTTTTCGACAACCGCATCGACATTGGATACATGACTGCCATGATGAGCCGCCTGTGCTGACACGGCAATCACCATGCCAGCAGCTAAAAGGGCGGAAAAAATATGCCGATGCGGTGTCAAATTAGGCTCCAATTAATCGCGGAATGATGGATCCAAACGATCCAACTTGCGCAACAAAGCCGGCCACGCCAGCATATCAACGCCGGAAGTGAACAAGGTCGATGACTGCTCTTTGGTTGTTGCCAAGGCTTCTTTTGTTGGCATGTTCAAGGCAGCAACTTGTGCCCGAACTTGCGCCGTGCAAGCCCGCTCAAGGAAGTAAATCGCAACAAAGGCCAAGGCGCAATTTTCACCCACTGCCAAAGTGCCGTGATTGCGCAGCATAAGCAGTTTCTTGTCGCCAATATCATTAATCAGACGTTCGCGTTCCTCCAGATTGAGCGCCACGCCCTCATAGTCGTGATAAGCCAAATTCGGGATCACCAACATCGAAGGTTGTGAGATTGGCAATAGACCGTCTTTTTGCGCTGAAACGGCAACACCATCATCTGTATGCACGTGCAAAACGCATTGCGCATCTTCACGCGCTGAGTGAATTGCCGAGTGAATGGTGAAACCAGCTGGATTGACGAAATAAGGGCTCTCCATCACGATATTGCCCTCAAGGTCAATTTTAACCAAGCTTGATGCGGTAATTTCTTCAAACAACATGCCATATGGGTTGATCAGAAAATGGTGCTCTGGCCCTGGCACACGCACGGAAATATGCGTGAAAATCATATCATCCCAACCATACATGGCGATCAAACGATAAGTGGCGGCCAAATCAACCCGCAATGCCCATTCTTCGGCACTGACCTGATCTCTGACGCTTTTAATTTCTTCTGCTGCTGACATTTTCTTCTCCCCAGTTACTGCGATGACGCGCGCGGTCGAATCTTGAAAGGCGGCGCGCCTCAGATATTTATATCATCATGCAAAACACGGTTGATAGCAAGTTGCCAATTGACTTTTTTTGCTGACCTTTGCGCCGCATCCATGGCCGGTTCGAAGTGACTTTGCAGCGCCCAATTGGCCGCCAAATCTTGCAAATTGGTGAACCAACCAAGCTGCAACATGGCCAGCATAGCCGCACCAAGGGCGGTGGTTTCAGTAATTTCTGGCCGATCAATCGGACAATCGCAAATATCGGCAAGGTTTTGACACAGCCAATCATTGGCCACCATGCCGCCATCGACGCGCAAATGAGGCGGCACATCAAGACCGGCCGCAGCCATATCATCGCCAATCGCTTGCATTAAATCTGCTGTCTGCAAACTAACCGCTTCAAGCGCCGCGCGGATAATTTCAGCCCGCCCCGTATCGCGGGTCATGTTAAAAATCGCTGCCCGCGCATTGGGCGCCCAATGTGGTGCGCCAAGGCCAGTGAAAGCGGGCACCATGACGACTTGGCTATCCGCCCGCGCCTGCTCAGCCAGCGCTTGAGTTTGTGAGGCTTTTTCAATGATTTGCAATCCGTCGCGCAGCCATTGAATAATCGCCCCCGCCATGAAAATACTGCCCTCTAGCGCATAATGTGTCTCGCCATTGAGCCGGTAGCCAATGGTCGTCAGCAGTCGGTTTTGCGACGCCACCGCCCGCGAGCCAGTATTGGCCAAAACGAAACAGCCCGTGCCATAGGTCGATTTAATCATACCGGTTTCAAAACACGCTTGCCCAATCGTTGCCGCTTGCTGGTCGCCAGCCATGCCACAAATCGGCAGGCTGACCCCTAAAACCGACGCCTGTGTATGGCCGAAATCCGACGCATTATCGCGCACCTCGGGCAATAAAGAGGCGGGAATATTGAAAAGCGCCAATAGGTCATTATCCCATTGATTGTCGTGAATATTAAACAGCGACGTGCGCGCCGCATTGCTGGCGTCTGTCACATGCGCCTGACCTTCGGTCAATTGCCATACCAGCCAGCTGTCAATCGTGCCAAAGGCCAATTCTCCAGCCTCGGCACGGGCCCGTGCGCCGTCAATATTATCCAATAGCCAAGCCAATTTACTGGCCGAAAAATACGGATCGAGCAAAAGGCCGGTTTTAGCGGTGACCATGGCTTCATGACCCTGCGCTTTCAGATTGTCACAAAAATCCGCCGTGCGCCGGTCTTGCCAGACGATAGCATTGGCCAGCGGCTGGCTGGTCGCGCGATCCCACAGCACGACAGTCTCACGCTGATTGGTGATGCCAATACCAGCACAATGCGCCGCCCCCTTTTCATCCAATACTTCGCGGCACACTTGCAAAGTGGTTTGCCAAATTTCCATGGCGTCATGCTCAACCCATCCATCGGCGGGGAAAATCTGCCGAAATTCGCTCTGCCCGAGGCCAAGCACTTGACCATTGCGGGCAAAGGCCAAGGCCCGCGATGACGTTGTGCCCTGATCAATACTGAGAATAAATTCGTCGCTCACATTTATCTCCTGCTCGTTGAGCTAATGCATTTCACGCAAAACCGTGTTACTCAAACTATGCAATATAAGTGCACCGTGTTATAGGGCGTAAAATGACACAGAAACTCGATACCCGAAAGCTGGCTTTTGTTGCCAGCAATAATCCAGATGCTGAAGCGGCGCGGCAGAATTTGCATGCCCGCTATAATGGCGTCGATGTCGACCAAGCCGATGTGATTATCGCGCTGGGTGGCGACGGGCTGATGTTGCAAACATTGCACGCCAATATGAAAAATGGCACGCCGATTTTCGGCATGAACCACGGCTCCATCGGCTTTTTGATGAACCGGTTCGAAGAAGACGGGCTGATTGAACGTCTCAGCCAAGCCAAACTATCCTTGCTGCACCCGTTAAAAGTAGTGGCCAAAACCGCCAATGGCGAAACCCATGAGGCTTTGGCAATCAATGAAGTGTCTTTGCTTCGCGAAACCGCGCAAGCCGCCAAATTGGAAATTTCCGTCGACGGGCGCGTGCGCATGGAAGAGTTAATTTGCGACGGGGTTCTAGTGTCGACGCCGGCCGGAAGCACGGCCTATAATTTATCTGCCCATGGGCCGATTTTACCAATTGATGCCGCGCTTTTGGCTCTGACACCTATTTCTGCTTTCCGGCCAAGACGCTGGCGCGGCGCCATCTTGCCTGAGAAAGCGGAAGTCATTGTCAAAACCCAAGAGGCCGAGAAACGTCCGGTCAGCGCGGTCGCCGATCACGCTGAATTTCGTGACGTCATTGAGGTGCAGATCAAGCAAGACCGCAGTCACCAGCTCTTCATGCTGTTTGATGCCGATCACAGTCTCGACGAACGGATTTTGGCCGAGCAATTCAGCCAGTAATTACATACCGCCGGTAATATCTTCTCTCGGATCGCCATAGCCCGCATTGGCCTGAATGCGGAGATATTTTTTGTCACCATCAATTTCGATAAACGGCTGCACTGTCACCACATCACCGCATTTGGCGATGGCTTCGGCGACGTCACTGCGCTCGGCTAATTTTTGTAAATTCATGCGGGTTGGAAAAATAACTGTCCGCGTGCCAGCATCGGCATCGTCCATGGCTTGCTGCGGCGTCAACCAAACGCTGTCGACGCTTTCGCTGCCATCGTGCAGACCAATATGATCTTGCGGCGCGCGCACCAAATAGAAATATGTGTCAAAACGCTTTTTCATCATATCGGGCGTTTTCCAATGGGCGAAATGACCGAGCGCATCAACGGCAAACTCCAGCCCTTCTTCTTCAGCAAAAGCAAGCATGGTTGCATCACGATTATTGAATCGCGTGCGCCATGTTTCTAATTGCGCCAATCGTTCGGCCGAAACAAAGCCGCTCTGACCTTTTTCGCGAGCCATGAGAATACCGCATTCTTCAAAAGACTCGCGGATAGAGGCAATGCGTAAAGCCAGCTCATTGTCGGAAAACCCGCCAGAATTTGGGCAATAATCGCGCAAGGCAACATCATAATCTGCCGCATCCACCTTGCCGCCTGGAAATACCAGTGCGCCAGAAGCAAAATCAATTTCGTGATGGCGCACCACCATAAAAACTTCCAAACCGGCGGCGCCATCGCGCACGATCATCACTGTCGCCGCAGCGATAAAATTTTCTGAGTCACTCATTATTGTCTCCCTATCTGGTGGCGAGTGTAATGCGTGAGGCAAGAAAGGCAAGCCCGCCGCACACAATCAAATAGCCAATACAAGCAGCACTAATGGCGCCAAAGCCCACGCCCATATCCAATAAGGCGCTGAATAAAATGGGCGCGGCGGCGGTTGAAAAAATCATAATTGATGTGGTCATGGAGCGAATGGCCCCGAGATTTTTCGTGCCAAATAATTCCGGCCATAAAGCGCCACTCAAGGGGGCCGTCATGCCCAAATTCACGCCCATGAAAATCAAATAAGCAAAAGGCGCAATTGATGCCGGAATAAAATTTGGCAAGAGCAAGACCACAAACCCAATGGCCAGCGGCACAAAGGTGAAAGGAAATAAACGCAAGCCGCTATAGCGGTCGATCAAAGCACCAAAGAATAATGATGAGATGATTTTTGTTGCAGCATAGAAGCTAAAGGCACTGGCCAAGGCGGTCAGCGACCAATCATAAGCCTCGGCCAATTGCACTTGATGAAAAAACATACCGGTCAGCAAAAATGGCGAGGCGGTGTAGAGCGGCAATAGCATATAAAACCGCACATCGCGCAAAACTTCGCGGCGCCCAGCAGCTATCACGCCATTGCCCGTGTCGGCCTCTTCGGCTTGCATGGATGGTGCAAGACGCGAGAAATAAACCTGCACGGGCAGAGCCACCAAAAGCAAAAAGCCACCGGCCAAAAGCCAACTCTGCTGCCAGCCGACAAACATCAGCACACCAATCAGCAAAAGCGGCAGCACGCCCTCTGAGGTCGCATAGCCAAGCTGAATAAAGGCGACCGCCCGACCGCGCTGTGCCGTGAAAGACCGCGAAATAGCCGTCATGCCTGTATGGCTGCTCAACCCTTGGCCAAAATGGCGAAGTAAAAATAGGGCGATGGCCAGCGCCACAATATTTTGCGCCACCCCCATCAGCAAACAGCCAGCGGCAAAGCCGAGAAATGTCAGAGCTGTAAACCGCGGCAAAGACCAGTGATCAATCAAACGACCGGAATATAAAAGTGTCAGCCCGCTGAGCAAAGTGACGGATGAATAAAGCGCGCCAAAGCCCGTATTGGTGAGGCCGAAACTGGCTTTTATTTCTGCGCTATGAAGGGAAATGAAAAAAGTTTGGCCGAAATTGGATAGCCCCATCATGCTAAAGCCGAAGAATAAAAAGCCAGCATGGCGGCGAAGAAAACTGAAATACGTCACCGACATTTGTTACCTTCTCGCTGCCAGTTGGGCAAGCGGTTAATGCTTATTTCGCGTGCTCAATACAGCTGGCCACCGCCGGATCGAGAGCCAGACGATCGGCATCAATGGCTTCGCCGCAAGCAACGCAATAACCATATTCCCCCGTCTCAAGTCGATTGAGGGCGGCATCAATCATTTGCAATTTGCGAGCCCGCCGTCTTTGCGTTTCGGCGGCCATGGCTTGATGTTGCAGCGCATCCATACGCGACAAGCGCCCTTGCTGGGTTTGGTCAAGTTCAACCGGTGCCGCATCTTGAGAACTTGCGGCTAGGAGGCTCTCAATTTCGCTTTTTTGCTCGAGCAAAAGCGCGCGAATTTTCTTCTCAGTGATTGCATTTTCTTCCACCATCCGTATAGATTATCGCCAAAGGGAGAAAATGACCATGCTTGAAGGTATTAAAGTCGTCGAAATGGCTACCTATATCGCTGCACCCGCCGCTGGCGGTATGCTGGCTGATTGGGGCGCCGATGTTATTAAAATTGAACCTCTGGGCGGTTGCCCAATGCGCAATTTCTTTGCCACGGCCATGACCGATGACTATCCGGACAATCCTGTTTTCGCGCTGGATAATCGCGGCAAACGGGCGGTCTCAATCAACACCTCAACGCAAGAAGGCGCCGATCTCGTACGGCAGATTATTGCCGATGCCGATGTGTTCATTACCAATGTGCGTCCAGCGCAATTGGAAAAACAAGGCCTCGACTTTGCCAGCCTCAATAAAATTAATCCGAAAATGGTCTATGCCAGTGTCACTGGTTTCGGCCTCGAGGGTGATGAGCGCGATAAGCCGGGTTTTGATACAGCCGCGTTTTGGGCCAAATCAGGCATTGGCTGGATGATGACCCCGAAAGGGGCCTCACCCGTGCCCTTGCGCGTTGCGGTCGGTGATCATATCACCGGCATCAGCACAGCCAGCGGTATTCTCGCCGCTTTGCTGAAAGCCCGCGATACCGGCCAAGGCACATTGGTCGAGGGTTCACTCGTGCGCTCAGGCGCCTATGTTGTGGGATCGGATTTCTCAACCTATATGCGCTATGGCCGCATTGCCCGCTCGCGCCCGCGCGAGGAAGCAGTTGTGCCGTCGAGTAATTTTTTCAAAACCGCTGACGACTTTTGGTTATTCCTCAATTCGCGCCCTGGTGAGCCGGATTGGCCGGAAATGGTGCGGGCTTTGGAACTTCAGCATATTGAGGGCGATGAGCGTTTTTCATCTTTCCGCGCGCGGCGAAAAAACGGCCCAGCGCTGGTCAAAATTATGGATGAAGCCTTTGCCAAACGGCCTTTGGCCGAATGGGGAGAGCGGCTTGATGCCGAGGGGATTATCTGGTCGCCCGTGCAATCTTTTGAGCAAGCTCTGGAAGACCCGCAAATGGAAGCCGCTGGTGTGTTTGTCGATATGCCTAAAGCCGATGGCAGCAGCTATAAAGCGCCAGCCTCACCCATTCGGTTTTCCGATACCAATACGGACCCAAAAGGCCCAAGCCCAGAAATTGGCGAGCATACATTAGCCGTGCTGCGCGATTTGGGCATAGACGAGACGACTTGCTCTTCTTTGCTTGAGAATAAAATCATTCGCCAGCATTAAGTTTTGGACGGAATTGTTGGCGGTCGAGATAAATATATCGGCCGACCAACATCGCAAATGGAAATAAAGTGCCAAAGACAACCGCGTCGGCCAGCCCCATGGCGCCACGGTCGAAGATGAAGATAGACACATAGGCCAATGGTATCATTAAGACGGCATAGGCGATGATGTGAATCGTCGTCGGCCACCATGTGTCGCCGCGAGCCCGCAAAGACATGGACAATAAAGATTGGCCAGTATCAAAAATCAGCGCCATGGACATAAACACCAAAAGCTGGGTCGCCAAGGCAATAACCGCCGGATCTTGGCTGAAAAAGCCGGCAAAGCCTTCGGCGTAAACCACCAGAAATAGACCGCAAATAGTCATCAGCAGCGACTGCACGCCAAGCCCCAACCAAGCCCAGCGTCTGACGCGGTTGAAATCGCCTGCCCCATAAGCATTGCCAACGCTGACCGATGTGGCGACGCCAAAGCCCAGCCCCATCATGAAAAACAGCGCAAAGGCCGTGATCGAAATCACGTGTGCGGCTACGACTGTCATGCTCAACCAACCAGCAAAAACCACAAGCGCATTAAAGGCGGTGTTTTCAATACCCATGGAAAGCCCTGTGGCATAGCCGATTTGGCGCAATCGAGCGCCAGCCCGCCAGCTGAATTTGCGGCGCGGCGTCACCCCAAATTTCTGGCGGTCGAGAACAAACCATATATAGGAAAAAATACCAATCATCTGGAACAATCGGACAATGAAAGTGGCCCAAATCGAGCCCTCAGCGCCCAATTCCGGCAGGCCATATAGACCATAAACCAAAACATAATTGGCCCCCACATTGACGATATTGGCAATCAGCATAATCACCATGCCGGGCCGTGGATTACGCACGCCCTCGAGAAACATGCCACTGACCATATGCAAAGAGGCGAGCGGCAAGCTCATGCCGGCAATGAAAGATATATGCCCCGCTTTGGCGGCAATTTCTGGCTCAATTCCCCATAGCAGCAATAGCAATTCGCCAAAGGCGCAAACGGTAAAACCAATAAGGCCAATGGCCAAGGCCCAAGGCAGCGCCATCCACCAAATCTCACCAGTCTTTGATAACTCTCCGGCACCAAACCGATTGGACACAAGAACCGATGTGCCCATAATCAAGCCGAGCATGATGAGAATAAAAATATTATGCGGCACTAAACCGACGCCGAGATAAGCCAAATGCTCGGACGCATAGCGGCCAACCATAACCGTATCGACAACAGTCAGCGACATAATGCCAATCCGCGAAATGACCACAGGCCATGCCAGATTGGCCAATGTCAGAAAATCTTTGAATAATTGCGCCATCAATGTGCAGCTTCCGGCAAGCCGAATTGCACAATCTCACTCAAGGCTGGACGCGGTCGTTCACTGGGCGCTTCCGCCGCCGTTCCAAAATACATAAAACCGGCGATTTCATCACCCGCCTGCCCGCCCAAACGAGCCAAAACCGCTGGCTCATAGGCCGCCGCACCAGTCAACCATTGGGCTGCAAACCCCATGGCTTGCGCCGCCATTAATAGATTCATACAAACAGCGCCAGCACTCAGAATTTGCTCTGAGCGAGGAATTTTCGGATGATCAACCGGACACGCCAGCACTGCAATCACACAAGGCGCGCGCAAAAATTGCTGTGCCGCTGCGCTTTGCAGACTGGCTTCGCCATCGCCATTGCGGGCTAAAAAAGCGGCCTCAGCGACCGCACCGAGCGCTTCACGATCAGCGCCTTGCAAAACAACAAACCGCCATGGCGCCAATTTTCCATGGTCAGGCACGCGCGACCCAATGGTCAAAATTTGCTCAAGCGCTGCCGCATCCGGCCCCGGCTCGACCATATGCCTTGCCATCACCGAGCGGCGCGTGTTCATGAATTCCAAAATGTGAGACGCCGACATGATACCACCATGATTTGTTGAATTGCTTTTGGCTTATCGCTGGCCCATGATAAAGTCAAGAAATCAGAAGAATAATGACACGTTACCCCGCCTATATCATCACCCTCGCCCTCATCTTCACCGACACGCCAGCGGCGGCCAGCGCATGGGTGATGGCCGAAGGGGAAACCAAGGTCAGCTTGAGCCATGAGGCCAATGACTTGCAATATCGCCAGAGCTTACCCAGCTCTGGTGCGCCGATGAGCGTCAGCCGCAAAGCCCGCCAAGACAGCTTGCAGATCAATGTCGAATATGGGCTGAGCGATAAATGGACACTGACTGGCAAAGGCTTTGAAAGCACTTTGCAAATTGACGCAACGAGCTATGACGAATGGCAAGTGGCTGTGGGTCTGCGACGCGATGCGCCCATTTTGCAATCGAGCTTGATGCCGCCGTTTCTATACCGACTGATTGAAGGGCTGTGCCAAGACTGCCAGTTGCACCGCGACCGCGTGGCCAGTTTAGAACTCACCGGCCGCTACGACCAACAAAGCGCGCGGGCCGATAACACAGACCTCGGCCTCATGCTTTCTTTGGCCGATAAGGTTTTGATAAATCGCTTCAGCGTCATGCAGCAAATTCAATGGGCCTCTGGCGGCGACCAATTTCAACAATGGCACAAATGGAGTTATCGCTTCGAAGTGGGATTGGGCGCGCAATGGCAGATCGGGCAAGTCAGCGAGGCCTTTTGGGATCGGCCATCCGATTATGCCA
Organism: Rhodobiaceae bacterium; assembly: GCA_038105345.1. Taxonomy (GTDB): domain Bacteria; phylum Pseudomonadota; class Alphaproteobacteria; order RS24; family RS24; genus JAHEGN01. The sequence continues at coordinate 772 of JAYOCI010000046.1, read as the reverse complement.
ATTTATCACATGGCTATTATGTCGAATGGCGCCAACCCGTGTCGCATATGTCGCTCGTTCTGCTCATTGGGAGCAAGCGTGACAGCAGCCAGCCGCATGCTTTCGACAGCGCAAAATTAGAATGGCGTAAAATGTTCTAAGGCAGCAAATCCGGCGGTGTGGCTTCCGTTTTTAAGGCTTCGACCACTTCATCAAGGGCTTGAACGCTTTGATCATTCGACCCAAGTCGGCGCATCGATACAGTGCGTGACTCGGCCTCGCGCATGCCGACGGCTAAAATCACTGGCACTTTGGCGACCGAATGTTCGCGCACTTTATAATTGATTTTTTCATTGCGCGTATCAGCCCGCACCCGCACGCCTTGCGCGCTTAACGCAGCGACCACTTGATGGGCATAGTCATCTGCTTCAGTGGTGATCGGGCAGACCACCACTTGCTCGGGCGACAACCATAATGGCAATTTACCGGCATAACTCTCAATCATAATGCCGATGAAGCGTTCAAATGTGCCGAGCACGGCGCGGTGCAACATCACGGGCCGGTGCTTATTGCCATCTTCGCCAATATAGGTCGCATCGAGACGCTCTGGCAGCACAAAATCGAGCTGCAAAGTAGCGCATTGCCAAGTGCGGCCAATCGAGTCGCGCAAGTGGTATTCAATTTTCGGGCCGTAAAACGCCCCCTCGCCGGGCAATTCATCCCAGTCCAAACCAGCTGCTGTGAGAGCTTCGCGCAGACCATTTTCAGCGCGCTCCCATACATCATCCGAACC
>JAYOCI010000045.1:5349-12657 GCA_038105345.1 Rhodobiaceae bacterium | reverse complement strand
GGGCAAAGGCATTTTGCCCGACAATCGCTTTATTATATTGCACCGGAAACGCCGTCACGCTCGACACCAATTTCGAGGCACGCGCCAACATAGTGGTCTCAATAGCCGTCCATTGCGGCATTAAATCGGCACGCACATTCAAGGCCATGACAATTTCTTCCAATGCCGCATTACCCGCGCGCTCGCCAATGCCGTTAATGGTGCACTCGATTTGCCGCGCACCGGCTTGCACGCCGGCCAAAGAATTGGCCACAGCCAGCCCTAAGTCATTGTGACAATGGGTCGAAATAATCGCCTTATCAATATTCGGCACGCGATTGCGCAACATAGTGATGGTCTCAACATATTCCTGCGGCATGGTATAGCCCACCGTATCTGGAATATTAACCGTCGTGGCACCGGCCTTAATCGCCGTTTCGACAACGGCGCATAAATAATCACGATCCGTGCGCGTTGCATCTTCCGGCGACCATTCAACATTGTCAGTATATTGGCGCGCGTGCGAAACAGAAAACGCCACAGCCTCCATCACATCTTCTGGCGACATTTGCAGCTTGTGCTTCATATGCACGGGGCTGGTCGATATAAAGGTGTGAATACGTGGGTTTTTGGCGTGTTTCAGCGCTTCACCGGCGCGATCAATATCCTTGGCACCGGCCCGCGCCAAACCGCACACTTGCGCGTTTTTTACAATTTTTGCCACTTCTGTGACGCTTTCAAAATCGCCATTTGAAGCGATTGGGAAACCGGCTTCGATAATATCGACACCCATAGCGTCCAATAATTCAGCGACTTGCAGCTTTTCTTCCAATGTCATGGAGGCGCCTGGCGATTGTTCACCGTCGCGCAATGTGGTGTCAAAAATGTAAACCCGATCGTTTTTCGATCCGTTATTTTGTTGTTTCTGTGTCATCTCTCATCCTTCTCGAGGTGTGTTTCAAACCGTCCTTTGCTTTCTTACCCCCTGAGAACGCGTCTTTGCGACCTGTCCGAACTCAGGGGCAGATAAGGAGAAGGATGTTCAGATGACAGGTTAATGCGCACGCGCCAGCACGCTCAGCAGTGTCGATAACAACCGCTGATGGGTGACTTCCTCTCGTGCGCTCAATAACCATCATAAAACCACTCTCTTAATTTCATGAGCATAGCCCATATCACTGTTTATCCAAGGAAAAAATCAATGGCAAGCGATTTTCATCGGCCGCTAAACAGCTGCCAAAAGACGTGTGTTTTTTTGAACTTCCGCGATAATGAAATCCATCACGGCGCGAACATGGCCCAAGCGCGCCAAATCTGACCGCGTCAACATCCATAGCTCCAATGAACCGAGCAATTCGGGACCAGCCAAAAGTTTCACATTTGGCAGAGAATGGGCGTAAAAACATGGCAAGGCGGCAATGCCAAGGCCAGTTTGCAGCGCCCCAGCCCGTGTCATCGGACTGGTTGAGCGCATCACCACATGACCGGCGCGTTCGGCGCGCGATAGCCACCAAATTGGCCCAAATGGCCGATCTTCTTCCGAAAATCCAATGATTTGATGACCGCTTAAGTCGCCATTGGCTGGCACTGGCCCATGGGTTTGCAGATAATCCTCATGCGCATAAAGCCCATAGCCAATATCCGCCAATTTGCGCACCAACATATCGCCTTGCGTTGGCCGTGCCAGACGCAGGGCAATATCCACATCGCGCAGGCCATTCACCACGCGCGGCGCAGCACTATTGGCTCTCGCTTCGGGAATAATATCCAAACCAATATCCGGCATTTGCGAGGCAAAATGCGCAATGCCCGCCCCCAAAAGCGTGCCACCAATAATTTCACTGGCGCTGACCCGCACTTCGCCGCGATAATTTTCTGATCCGGCCTTAAAATCGCGATGCAGAGACGAGAGACTTTGATCGACCGGCGCCAAGGTTTCGAGCAATCGGGCACCATCTTGGGTCAATTCATAGCCCGAGCGCAAACGCTCAAACAGCCGCGCATCAAGCGCTTCCTCAAGATTGGCAATGCGGCGCAACACAGTTGTGGTGTTGACATTCAGCGCCCGCGCAGCCGCCGACAGACTGCCCGCACTGGCAACCGCCAAAAAAAACCGCAAATCGTCCCAATCCATATGCCTCATATTTGCAATTATATAACTGCAAATATGCATAACTGCAATTACGCAGTTCCGGTGTTGCTAAATATCGTCAATGTGTATTTCCGTCCCGAATAATTTGTCCAATGACAAACCGCCCGGGCCACGGGCAAATATAATCAATAGGATTGTCACCCACATCAGTCTTTGATCGAGTATGGCGCTATCGGAGGCGCGATCAAATAAGGCACCAATGGTTTGAGCATCAACGCCATGGCCGAAAATATCGGTCAGCGATTGAACGATAATAAAGCCAATCATGCCAATGGCCGCTATACGTGTGAACAGGCCAAAGACAATCAAAGCCGGCAAAATAAATTCCGCATATGTGCCCAGCAAGACAATACTCGTGTGAAAGCCGCTTAATTGCGAGACATCATAAGCCACCGCCTCAGTGGCGGCTGGGAAAATTTGATAATAAGCACCCGTACTCGGCTGGAGAATTGTGTCACCAATTTTTGTGAGCGCAGAGGCCCAGTAATAATTCATCAGCACGGCGGCAAAGGCAAAACGGGCGGCCAAAGGCACCAACCACGGCTCGAAAAGGGCATTAATTTGCACCGCAATCAACTGATTTAATCTGAAAATAAATGATATCATGGCAATTCCTTTATGAAGCGATCAATTTGTGGGTCACCAATTGGACAAAAATGGCGTCAAAGTCTTCCAGCGCTAAATGCGCTTCAACCATGGCGTCGCCAATCGATCGACCATCGGCGAGATAAATCAAAAACGCGTGTTTCTCGGGGGTTAATAGGGTCAGCTGGATTTCATAATCAAAACGAAAGACCATCACAGTCTCTGCTTGCGTGGCGCTGAATGTCGGCTGTTCACTGTCATGTTTCAAAAACTGCCAAAGCTGATAAATCGGCCAAGGCGAGGCTAGAATTTGAACACATGGCGCAAATCGCGGACAAAAATTCAGCACATCTTCAGGCGTCAAATTGGCAATATCCGTGGCCGCCATCGGCACATGATCGGCCGCATAATAGGCCTGTTGCATGGCCCATTCCAAACGCGCCACATCGCTGGCAAAGGCCAAACTCTCCAAGCTCGGCAAACCATCGAGAAAGTCTGGAAAACTCTCACCATAGTCGACCAATAAGGGAGATCGCGGTGGCTCAATATCGACATAATAGCCAATCAAATCTTCAAATGCTTGGGCGCCCAAAAGCACGCCCAGCAATGGGAATTTGTCGCGCAAAACCTGGCGCAAACCAAAGGCCACATTGTTGCGATAGACGGCAAAACTGGCGAAACTATCCTCATGCCGACCAGTGAGAGAGTGGCGCAAATTGGCCGGTAAATTGGCATTCGGGTCGCGCAAAGCATCGGCGAATTTATCAAAATCCTGAACCGTCTGGGTTTTTTGATAGCGGGTCATGCGCGCACCAATTGGTCGGCGGCGGCGGCCAATATTTGACCAGCGCGCTGCGCCTCAGCCAGCATTTCCGGCCATGGCGGAATATTATTGTCGCGCTCAATCAGGGTCGGAAACGCCCCCATATTTTGACAGACAAAATCGAATAATTGCCAGACCCGCTGGTCAATGGGCGCACCGTGATTGTCTATCAATAGAGGGTGACCCAAGGCATCTGTGTCGCTGGCAAAGCCCGCCAAGTGAATTTCACCCACGCGGCTATAGTCAAATTTATACAAATAAGACATCGCATCCCATTGCTGGTTTTGCGCCGAGACATATACATTATTGATATCAAGCAAAAGGCCGCAGCCAGTTTCAGAGGCCAAAGCGGAGAGAAAATCCACCTCTTCGCAGGCGCTATTGCTAAAGCTTAAATAATTTGCCGGATTTTCGATAAGTATGGCGCGCCCTAATGCCTGTTGCACCTGATCAATATGCTGACAGAGGCGCTGAAAATTGGGCTGGTCATAGCTGATGGGCAATAAGTCGTTAAAATACACACCGCCATGCGACGACCACGCCAAATGTTCTGATATTTGCGCTGGCTTCAGCCAGTCAATCAGCTGCTTCAAACGCGCCAAATGTGCCGGATCAGGCGCCGCCTGCCCAGCCAAAGACAGCCCGACACCATGCACGCTAATCGGATAATATTGCGCCAAATCCCTCAGTTGCGCCAGCGTTTCACCGCCAGCAACCATGTAGTTTTCGGCGTGCACCTCCAGCCATGATATGGCTGGTGGCAATTCCATCAAAGCTTCATAGTGTCGGGGTTTGAAACCAACCCCGACACCCTGAAGACCATGTCCTGCTCGCTTCATTCAAACCCCCTATTGGGCGATTTGAGAGCGATTAGCCTGGATCACGCGCCAATGGCTCAAGTGAGCCATGCCGGCGTTGACCATCGGCCTGATCAGGAAGAGAGATTTTCTCGCATTTTCCACGCGGCTTGAAAGTCCAAGCATTGCCTTGATAGTCAACTTTTGACGTCGCCGCACATGATGTTCCCGGACCAGCGGCACAGTCGTTTTTGCCAGCCTTAGAAACGCCATAGCATTTTTCTTTTTCCTTGGCGGCTTCCGCTTCGGTCGGTAGAGATAAAGTGCCCAATGTCACGGCAACTGCGCCTGAAAGCGCGAGTAAGCTTAGGTAGTTTTTCATTTTGTGACCTTTCTTATTTTTGTATCACCCCATGAGTATGCCCTCTAAAACGCCTCAATCGCAAGCAAAACATAAAAAAGGGCCGCCAAATGGCAGCCCTTCTTAATTTGGCAGAAATTGCCGTTTAGTTTTTTGCTTGATCAACCAGCTTATTAGCTGAAATCCATGGCATTTTTGAGCGCAGATCAGCACCGACTTTTTCAATCGGGTGAGCTGCTGATTGGGCACGGAATTCCTTGATTTCTTCCTGACCACCCTGCATCCAGCGATCGGTAAATTTGCCGGTTTGAATATCTTCGAGAATTTTCTTCATCTCGGCTTTGGTTTCACTGGTCACAACCCGTGGGCCTGACACATATTCACCAAATTCAGCAGTGTTTGAAATCGAATAATTCATATTCGCAATGCCGCCTTCATAAATCAGATCAACGATCAATTTAACTTCGTGCAAGCACTCGAAATAAGCCATTTCAGGCGGATATCCGGCTTCCGTCAGTGTTTCATAACCAGCTTTAATCAGCTCGACCACACCACCGCACAAGACAGCCTGCTCACCAAACAAATCGGTTTCACATTCGTCGCGGAACGTTGTTTCAATAATCCCTGAACGACCGCCGCCAACGCCGCAAGCATAAGACAGGGCCAAATCGCGGGCTGTGCCAGACGCATCTTGTGCAACCGCCACCAGACATGGCACGCCGCCGCCTTTGAGATATTCGCCACGCACGGTATGGCCCGGACCTTTCGGGGCACACATAGACACATCCAAATCAGGACGCGCTTTAATCAGACCAAAGTGAATGGCCAAACCATGAGCGAACATCAAAGTGCCGCCTTCACGGATATTATTGGCAATGCTCTCGGCATAAATATCTTTTTGCAATTCGTCGGGTGTCAAAATCATCACCACATCGGCCCAAGCCGCAGCATCGGCGATTGACTTAACCGGCACGCCTTCAGCTTCAGCTTTGGCAATAGAGCTTGAGCCTTCACGCAGGCCGACGCAAATATCGCTCACGCCGCTGTCGCGCAGGTTCAGCAAATGTGCGTGTCCTTGGCTACCATAACCAATTACCGCCACTTTTTTACCTTTAATCAGTTCACCATCCGCATCGCGGTCATATAGCATTTCCATTTTTTGCTCCTTAAATAATCTCAAACTCTAAAACTCATTTGCCTACATTCGCTCAGGGCCGCGGGCGATTGCCGCCACGCCTGTGCGTGACACTTCCTGCAATCCCAACGGAACCATAAGGCCAATAAAGGCGTCGATTTTTGCCGTATTGCCAGTGATTTCGAAAACGAAGCTCTCCGGCGTGGCGTCAATGACGCGCGCCCGAAAGGCTTCCGCCATCCGTAAGGCTTCAACCCGATCATTGCCCTTACCGGTCACTTTAACCAAGGCCAGCTCGCGCTCCACACTGTCGGTTTCAACGGTTAAGTCAACCACACGATGAACCGGAACAAGGCGCTGCAATTGCGCTTTGATTTGATCGATCACCTGCGGTGTGGCCGTGGTTACAATGGTAATCCGCGACATATGCTCGTCTTCATTGACTTCAGCCACGGTCAGGCTTTCGATATTATAACCGCGACCAGAAAAAAGCCCGATCACGCGCGCCAAAACGCCCGCCTCATTGTCAACCAATACGGCGATTGTGTGTGTATTAATCGGCTGTTCTTCGCTCATCATTTTAACATCCTGAATGTCATGTTTTGAAACCTGACGGCTAACATCGCGCTTGCGTGCTTCTATAGCGCATCAACCAAGCTGTTGAAAGCCCTGTTTGCTGACTGCTAAACCATTGCCTTGCCAGCATCAGAGACTTCGACATCAAGCCCCTGATCATCGGCCAACAACATTTCATTATGCGCCGCCCCTGAAGGTATCATCGGGAAGCAGTTTTCATCCTTCGTTACAATGCAATCGAAAATAACCGGCCCATCTGTGGCGATCATTTTCTTAATGGCGTCATCCAATTCATCCGGCGACTCGGCGCGAATACCCGTTGCGCCATAGGCCTCGGCCAATTTCACGAAATCCGGCAGAGCTTCCGAATAAGAGCTGGAATACCGCCCGCCATGCAGCAATTCCTGCCACTGGCGCACCATGCCCATATATTCATTGTTCAAAATGAAAATCTTAATCGGCAAGCGATACTGAACCGCCGTCGACAATTCTTGCATGGTCATTTGAACCGAGGCTTCACCGGCAATATCAATCACCAATGATTTCGGATGCGCCACTTGCACGCCAACCGCAGCCGGAATGCCATAGCCCATGGTTCCCAAACCACCCGATGTCATCCAGCGGTTCGGCTCTTCAAAGCGATAATATTGCGCCGCCCACATTTGGTGCTGGCCAACTTCAGTGGTGATATAAGTGTCTTCACCTTTGGTCAGCTCATACAGGCGTTCAATGGCATATTGCGGTTTGATTGATTTTTTATCCGCCGCATAGGCCAAGCATTTACGATCCCGCCAGCCATCAATTTCAGCCCACCACTTTTTCATGGCAGCAGCGTCTGGCTTGCTTGAGCGCGACTTATAGACCCGCAGCATATCTTCAAGAACATGGGCAACGTCACCG
>JAYOCI010000045.1:1954-5339 GCA_038105345.1 Rhodobiaceae bacterium | reverse complement strand
CGTTTTTATTGATCGACGACGGATCAATATCGACTTGAATTTTCTTTGAATTGGGCGCAAATTTGTCCAATAAACCGGTAATCCGGTCGTCAAAGCGCGCGCCAATATTGATCATCACATCGCAATCATGCATGGCTAAATTGGCTTCATATGTGCCGTGCATGCCCAACATGCCCAACCATTGACCATCAGCCGACGGAAAGCTTCCCAAACCCATCAGCGTTGAGGTGATGGGAAAGCCGGTGAGCTTAACAAACTCGCGCAATAGCTGGCTTGCCTTTGGCCCAGAATTAATCACCCCGCCGCCTGTGTAGAACAGAGGTTTTTTGGCACTGGTGATCAAATCAACAGCCTGTTTAATAGCTTCCATATCGCCTTTGATTTGCGGCTGATAGGTTTTATGACGCACAGTTTCAGGCTTCACATATTTACCAAGGGCAAATTGAACATCCTTTGGAATATCAACAACCACTGGCCCCGGGCGTCCCGAGGTCGCCACGTGAAATGCCTCGTGCAAAACCCGCGCCAAATCATCGACTGATTTGACCAGATAATTATGCTTCGTGCAGGGTCGTGTAATGCCGACTGTATCAGCTTCCTGAAAGGCATCATTACCAATTAAATGTGTCGCCACTTGGCCGGTGATGCAAACCATCGGAATCGAGTCCATCAGCGCGTCGGTCAAACCGGTCACCGCATTGGTCGCGCCAGGGCCAGAAGTTACCAGAACCACGCCACATTTACCGGTTGAACGCGCATAGCCCTCAGCCGCATGGGTGGCCCCTTGCTCATGGCGCACGAGAATATGTTCAACGTCTTCCTGCTGGAAGATTTCGTCATAAATCGGCAAAACAGCGCCGCCGGGATAGCCAAAAATATGCCCAACGCCCTGATCTTTAAGCGCTTTTAAAACAATTTGCGCGCCTGTCAGTTTCTCACTCATGGTCTCTCTCTCATCGCCTCGCCAGTCGATATGCTCGACATGGTAAACCCGTCAAAATGCAAGAGAGGCCCGCTAAGGACCTCTTTCTGCTGCCGAAACTAGCATGGTTTAGCCAGAGGTCAACCCTATTTTTGAAATAAATGAAAAGATTTTATCCGATTCATGTTCATAATCTTGCTCAGAAAAGCTGTTCCACGAAATCATTTGATTGCGGAACCATGTCATTTGCCGTTTGGCATAGCGTCTTGTTTGCTGTTGCGCCTGCTCTGTCGCTTGCTCAAGGGTTAGTTCACCGGCCTGATAGGCGATTAATTCGCTAACCCCGAGCGCTTTCATGGCTGGCAAATCGGGGCTGAGCTTGCGGCGCGCCAGAGCTGTGACCTCGTCCAGCGCACCCTGTTCTATCATGATGCGGAACCGGTGGTCGCAGCGCTCATACAGCCAGCTACGCTCTGGCATGAGCAATATCTCAGCGACGGGAAAATCCAAGGGCGATTGCGTTGGTTGCTTTTGCCATTGCGATAGAGGCTGGCCGGTCGCCTGATAAACCTCCAAACCGCGACTAATGCGCTGACCGTCTTGCGGCTTTAGGCGGGCCGCCAATTCGCCATCGCATTGTTGCAATTCGCGATATAAAACCTCGGCCCCCTGCTCTTTCAACCTTTGCCGCAAACTGTCTCTAATAGCTGCTGGGGTCTCGGGAATATCAGCCAGCCCGTCACTGAGAGCCTTAAAATATAATCCGGTACCGCCAATGATGATCGGCACTTGCTGTTTGGCATGGGCTTGAGCTATGGCTGCCAAAGCCTCAGCCTGCCACTGACCGACGCTATAGGCGACACTGGGGTCAATATGGCCATAAAGATGATGCGGCACGCGCGCCATATCAGCGACACTGGGGCGCGCGGTCAGCAGCTGCAAGTGATCATAAACCTGCATACTATCGGCATTGATAATACATCCACCCACAGCTTCAGCGATAGCCAGCGCAATTGCTGACTTGCCGCTTGCGGTCGGGCCTGCGATAAACAAGGCACGCGGAGACGGGGTTTTCTGTGTCATATGTCCATTCTTATAGGGTTCGAGCAAATGACAAAACATATTCTGGTGCTAACCGGCAAACCGGATGCAGCTTATTTCTCACAAGACGCGCTTGCGGCTTTGGCGCAAGCCGTGCCGCGCTTGCCTCAGAGCCGCTGTTTAAGCGCTGACGCCGTCGACTATGAACTGGGTGGCGACGCTGCGGCAATCGCTGATGAGGTGCGCGCCTATGCGCAAGACCTGCCGTTTGACGTCAATCTGCTGGCCGCCGAAGGCCGCCGCAAACAATTGCTCGTGGCGGATTTGGAATCGACCATTATCGAACAGGAGTGCCTCGACGAATTGGCGGTTTATATTGGCAAAGAAGATGAGATTGTCGACATCACCACACGGGCCATGCGCGGGGAACTGGATTTTGAACCGGCGCTGCGGGCCCGCGTCGCCATGCTCAAAGGCATGCCAGAGAGCGATTTACAAAAACTTTATGATGAAAAAATAACCCTCATGCCCGGCGCGGCAACTCTTCTTGCCACCATGCGTGCGCATGGCGCTATTTGCGGCATGGTATCGGGCGGCTTTGCTTTTTTCGCCTCCCGCATCAGCCAGCGCATCGGCTTTCATCGCTTTCGCTGCAATGATTTGGCGCTTTCCAATGGGGTGCTGGACGGCACAGTGGTTGAACCGATTTTGGGCCGCGCCGCAAAAGCTGAAATTATGCATGAATGGTGCGCCGAATTAGGCTTTGACGCCAGCCAAGCGCTGACCGTCGGCGATGGGTCGAATGATTTAGCCATGTTGGCCGCGGCTGGCATGGGCGTGGCTTTCCGCGCCAAACCAGCCGTTGCCGAGGCCGCCACAATCACAATCGAACATGGCGACCTCACGGCCTTATTATATTTGCAAGGCTATCGCGCCGAAGACTTTGTTACCGCCTAAGGCCGATTTGCGCCGCAGAGTTATTCACTGACCGGCAGAGCAATAAAGCGACGCGCCTCACCGCTCTCGACGAAAATCAATACGGTTTTCTTTTTCGCCTTGCGTGCGGCTTTCACGCCTTCGACGACGTCATCGGCTTTTTTAACCTTATCTTGGTTAAGCTCCGTGATGACATCACCAGCCCGCAGCCCGCTTTCATAAGCGTCACTCTCCGGCTCGACATTGACCACTAAGGCGCCCTCAACTTCCTCTGAGAGACCGTATTTCTGGCGCTTCTCATCGTTAATGTTTTGCAAAGTCAGGCCAGCAATTTCAACATCACCATCCTTGGTCGCGCCTTTATTTGATGAGCCGGCATCCGATACTTCGGCTTGCTGCTCGTCCAATCGGCCAGTGACCACATTCAAGGTTTTTTTGCTGCCGCGCCGCATAACGCTCACCTTGACCGACTTATCAATTTCGGTT
>JAYOCI010000045.1:0-1944 GCA_038105345.1 Rhodobiaceae bacterium | reverse complement strand
GCCATCAAAGCTCAAAATCACATCACCAACTTGCAGCCCGCCCTTATCGGCTGGGCCATCGGGTGCAACTTCGGAAACCAGCGCGCCGGCCACTTCGTCGAGGCCAAGGCTTTCGGCCAATTCATCAGTCACGGCTTGAATGCGTACACCCAACCAACCGCGACGGGTCTCGCCGAAATTGCGTAATTGATCGACAACATTTTCCACCAAATTAGACGGAATAGAAAAGCCAATGCCGACCGAGCCGCCAGATGGCGAAATAATTGCTGAGTTCACGCCGATAACTTCGCCATTGAGATTAAACAATGGGCCGCCAGAATTACCTTTGTTAATGGCCGCATCGGTTTGAATGAAACTATCATAAGGGCCAGCATGAATATCGCGCTTAATGGCTGAAATAACCCCAGCCGATAGCGAACCACCGAGGCCGAACGGGTTACCAATGGCGATTACCCAGTCACCGACACGCGATTTTGAACTATCGCCGAGCGGCACAAAAGGCAATTTGCGCTTAGTTTTGACGCTCAATACCGCCAAATCAGTTTTCGGGTCGCGGCCAACCAAAGTCGCATCTAATTTTGTGCCATCGGAAAGCGTCACGACAATCTCATCAGCGCCATCAATCACGTGATTATTGGTAATAACAATCCCATCTTTATCGATAATAAAGCCTGAGCCGAGCGACGACACTTTGCGCTTTGGTTGTGGGCGCATTGGATTATTCGGCTGGCGCTGGCCACGGCGGAAAAATTCTTCGAAGAATTCATTAAAGGGCGGCATGCCCTGCTGGGTGCTACGGGCATCCACAGTTGCCGTGGTCGAAATATTAACCACGGCTGGCATTAATTTTTCTGCCAAATCGGCAAAACCATCAGGCCGCGCCGACACTTCACCGACACTGGCCAGCAAAACCGCAAAGCTCAGCAAAACGCCATAAAGAGCGCCGAGTGTATTGTTTTGAGAAATAGAAGTCATGATCACACCTTAACTGATTAGCCAAACTAAAAACACGCCGGAGAACAGTGCTATCAACCCGCCAATTCTGAGCTGAGAATCACTCACTGTTTCCATTTGCTTTAGCATAGACCGCAAAAATGTCGGAAAAAGGGCATAGAGAGCCCCTTCAAATGCCAGCACTAAACCTATTGCCAGGCATAGCTTTGCTAACATTGCCCGCCCCTATTGAGCGACGGGCGCAGTCACGTCAGCGACAATCTCCGGGCACAAAGCACCGCTCAAGCTACCGCCATCTGCAATGATCTTTGACACATCAACGCGTTTTCCACGTTTCACTGTGCCGGTCTGGCTGGCCGCCAATACGCTATTTGGATCTTTCAAGAATTTGAAAAAAGCATTGTCAGGTGACAGCACCATGGTCGTGCCATTTTCTTCCAAAGCGCGCTCATAGGCTTGCATGGAGCGGTAGAAAGCGAAAAAGTCTGGGTCTTGTCCAAATACTTTGGCAAATACGCGGTTACGACAACCATCGCCTTGACCGCGAATAATCTCGCTGTCGCGGGTTGCTTCCGCCAATAAAACCGTCACTTGTTTATCGGCTTGGGCGCGAATGGCGCGCGAGACTTCTTGACCACGGGCACGAAACTCTGAGGCTTCCTGCTCACGCTCGGTTTGCATACGACGATAAATCGCTTGGCTGTTGGCGGCTGGCAAGTCGGCTCGACGAATACGCACATCGACGATTTCAATGCCAAAGTCGGAGGCTTGTTCATTCACTGAATCGCGAATGCGAAGCATCAACTCATCACGCTTATCGCGCACCACGGCTTGGAACTCTTCCTCACCCAAAACCGAGCGCATAGATGATGATACAGTGGCGGCCAAACGCGACCGCGCACGGCGCTCATCGCGCAATGATTTATAAAATTGCAGCGGATCGACAATCCGATAGCGGGTGAAAGCATCCACCACCAAACGCTTTTGATC
>JAYOCI010000187.1:0-2237 GCA_038105345.1 Rhodobiaceae bacterium | reverse complement strand
TGAAATCGGTTGAGCTGACGGGGCCGGTCAAACGGGTCGGCGCCAGCTTTGTCTCCGGCCCGTTCAGCGTGCCGATTAAATTCGAGCTGACGTAAACCGGATGGCTTAGTTGGAGCCGCCTAGTTTTGCGGGCCGAGCCAAATCGGCGATGACCACGCCATCTCACGAATGGTTGCCGGCACCCGCGACGGCGGCGGCTGGTTGAGGCGCAGACTGTCATAGGTTGACCAGCGGCAGGTCGGGTTTTGAATCACCCGAGCATAATAAAAGGCCTTCTGATCATGGTGATAATCGGTATCTGTCCAAACGGTTTTTAACTCGGCCGCGCCGCGCCTGGCGTCATGCGCACACGAGCTGAGGTCGACACTGGCCGTGGTCGGCGCACAGCGTTTGGTCTGGGGATTGATGGCCCGGCCATCGGCGCAGATAACGTCTTGCACGGCCTCCCTCACCTCGCCATTTTCGACCCAGCCTTTAATGATTTGCAGCCGATCCAATGGCGCGCTCAGCGGGTCTTGCGTGGCCCAGACGAAGAAGCGCGGTTGCCCCGCACGGCTGCTCAACGCCCCGCCCATTGGTACGCCGTCTTGATAGGCGGTCTCGAGCAAGCTCGGTGTGTCGGCCAAATTGCTGGCATAGTCGAAGCTGGCGAAAAACCGCAAGCGAATGCGGGTACCGCTGGTGGCATAGACCTCTTTGCGCTGCATCGCCTCAAACAGCGCGGCGCGGGTGTTTTCCGGTGCCCAAATCGCCGCCAGCCCGCCGGGATTATTGAGCAGATTGCGATAACCATTGCCAAAGCCCGGGGCCAAACGCTGCTCAGCCGTCGCGCTGACCATGCCCGAGGCGCCGCGAAAATCCCATTCTTCAACATCACCCGGGGCCGAATTGTGATTATCCGAGGCACCAATCATGCCGAAATCAAGCGGGTTGAAACCAAGTTCGGCCTCCAGCGTCAGGCCGATTTTTAAGCCGTCGCGTGCCATTGAGCTGGCCGTCACACAGCCCGTGATCTGGCCTTCGGCGCAGGGCGGCAGAAATTGCTCGAAACCACACTCCTCATCAGTGGTGCCGACGCCCAAAGCACATTCAGAATTGCCCTTAATCTGATACATCTCGACCAATGGCTCATAGGCATCGCGCAAGCGCCAGTCGTCAGCCGCATAAATGTCGCCATCAATCGTATGATTGGCAAAAGCCAGCCCCCATGTCTTATTGGGATTGTGTAAAATCGTCAGAAACGCGCATGGCTCCTGACAGCCAGCTTTTAATTGCTTCCACAAATCAATCTCGGTCAGCGCGTCATACGCCGACACCGCCTTGTTCGGCACATGGTCGCTGCGGAAAATCACATTGCGGTGAATTTTGCCGCGATTGGGCAGTGGCGGCGAATATTCAAAACCGGCAAAGGCGGTAAACCGGCCCGGCTCATTATGCGCATTGGCGACGGCGACAATCTCGGCCCATGTCTGCTCGGCAAATTGCACCGCCTGCGCTTCTTCGGCAGGGCTTCGCGTGATCAATTGGGCGGGCGGGCGTTGGGTGCCAGCATCGCGCAATTTCATGAACAAATTGATATTCGGCTGCTCGATTTGCTGACACAGCGCCCGCATCGGTTTGCCAAGCTTAGCGCTATTGCATTCTTTGAGCAGGCCAAAGCCTTCCGCGTGATCGGTGACAGCGGCGAAATCGAGCGGCACGGCCAGTTGCATCGGCTCACCAATCGGCGATAGAAGCTGCTGGCCTTTGGCGAATTTATAGCTTTCGTCGGGGGTTAGGCGGTTGCCGAAAATATACGAGTCGAATGACAGATTAGTGTGCACATGCAGTTCGCCAAAATACGCATTATGCAGCCGATTGGGTGCTTGCGCTGGCAGGCTCTGGGGCGCGGGAATGCGAAACGCCGATTGATCTTCTTGCTGATAGGCGCGCCGCATACTGTCGATATCGGCCTGGCTGACCAGCGCCGCCGACATGCGATTATTGATGAAAAGCCCCACCGCCAAGGCGATAACAGCCAACCCAAGACCTGCCCAATAATACCATCGCATGTGTTTATCCCCCGAACTGTCGCGACGTGGCTTTGGCAACACACAAAGCGACCAGCTTATTTTGTTATTTTTCAAAGCCTACACGAAAAGGCGCGGCAAGCCCAAATATCAAAACCGGCTGCTTATCGCGGTGCGGGCGCCAAGTTAATTGTTCCACCATGGCTGCTCAGAGAACGGGCGAATATC
>JAYOCI010000186.1:0-2301 GCA_038105345.1 Rhodobiaceae bacterium | reverse complement strand
TAGCATGAAATCATATGTGAGACCCGATTGGTGGGTCAGCAGATCATGCACAGTAATCATCCGCTCCGGTTCGCGGGTGGTGAATTCTTGCGGCGTGCCTTTATCGAATACGCGCACATCTTTGAACTTAGGGAAAAATTTGGTGATCGGATCTTGTAATTGCACCAGACCTTGCTCGTAAAGCATCATTAGCGCCACGGAGGTAATCGGCTTAGTCATTGAATAAATGCGGAAAATAGCCTCGTCATCAACGGCAAAGCCGCCCTCAAAAGCGCTGCTCCCTAAATGCGATAAATGCGCCACTTTTCCCTCGCGCGCCACTAAGACGCTCATGCCTGCGACCCGTTGCTTTTCGATATAGCTGTTAAAAAACGCCGGTATGGCATCCAGACGCTGGCGATTGAAACCTAATGATTCAGCCTCGGCAGTGGTAAATTCCTTCATTTTCGCTCTCCCTATTACAGCTTACAATTATACCCGATTTTCGCTTTCATGAATGGCTAAAACGAAAGCGTAAACAAAAGCGATTTCATGCAATTGATTATAGCGTCCGGCTTTGCCGCCATGCCCCGCTGTCATTTCTGTGCGCAAAAGCGTCAGCCCATCATCTGTGCGCCTGTCGCGCAGACGAGCCACCCATTTGGCTGGCTCCCAATAGGTCACGCGTGGATCGGTTAATCCAGCCGTGGCAAGAATATGCGGATAAGCCGTGGCGGCGATATTTTCATAAGGCGCATAGCCGGCAATCAGTTGATAGGCCTCAGCGCTGGCAATCGGATTGCCCCATTCGGGCCATTCTGGCGGGGTCAGCGGCAAGGATGCGTCGAGCATGGTGGTCAGCACGTCGACAAATGGCACTTCCGCGACAGCCCCGCAAAATAGCGATGGCGCCATATTGACACTGGCCCCGACCAATAGGCCGCCAGCGCTGCCACCATGAATGGTGATTTGTTTTTCACGCGTCCAACCACGGGCGATAAGATCTTGGGCGACGCTGATGAAGTCATTGAATGTATTGGTTTTTTGCGGCCCGCGGCCTTGCATGAACCAATCATGGCCGCAGGCTTTGCCGCCGCGGATATGGGCAATGGCGTAAATAAACCCGCGATTTACCAAGCTCAGGCGGGTAACAGAAAAACTCGCAGGAATGGTGATGCCATAGGAGCCATAGCCATAGAGCAAAACC
This sequence comes from Rhodobiaceae bacterium, assembly GCA_038105345.1. GTDB lineage: Bacteria > Pseudomonadota > Alphaproteobacteria > RS24 > RS24 > JAHEGN01. Next base: position 1,115 of record JAYOCI010000186.1, on the reverse strand, counting down.
GGCGCACTGCCATCGAGCTTCGTATCCTTATGGTAAACGACCGAAACCGGAATTTCGGCGCCATCATGGCCAATGGCGGTCAGGCGTCGGGTGACGTAATCATTTGGCTGATGGCCGCTCGGCACGATTTGGGTTTTGCGTAAGACACGGGCACCGCTCGCCATATCGTAATCATAGGTCGCGGTCGGTGATGTCATAGAGGCATAAGTGAAGCGCAAAATGCTTGTGTCATATTCGGCCATGCCACCGAGAGCCAAGTCATAGGCTTCTTCGTCAAAGCCAATCGGCTGGCTGTCACCGCTTTGCCAGTTGATGATTTCAATATGCGGCAAGGCATGATGGCGCAATAAAACCACCAGATGATCAGCAAAGGGCAGGGCGTCCAGCACCAGACAACCGGCTTGGTGGGGTCGCAAAACCTGCCAGTGCTGCATCGCATTGCCGGCAGTGTCGGCATTGCTCGACAATGGCAGGGGGCTGGTGACGATTTGGAAATCATCAGCTTTGCCATCACTGTGCCAATTGGTGACAATGATCAGCCGATTGCGCTGGGCGTCATCGTCGACACTATATTCAATGCCCGGACAGCGCGTGGCAACACATAAGGGCGTTGATAAAGGCGCGTCTGTCGGTAAAAGCCAAGCCTCGCTGGTCTCGTGGTCATGCGCTGAAATCACCAGAAAACGGCCACTGCGCGTGGCTGACAGGCCGATAAAAAACCCAGCATCGCTCTCTTCATAGACGCAAATATCGGAACTTTGTTGCGTGCCAAGCGCATGGCGCATAATCCGATTGGGGCGATGGTTTTCGTCGACCATCACATAGAATAAATACGCACCACACGCTGACCAAGCCATAGAGCCAGTGGTGTCCAGCAATCGGGTTGGCGTGTCTTTGCCCGTCGCTAAGTCGCGCACGCATATGGTGAAATATTCCGAGCCTTTATCATCAAAACTCCAGGCCAAATGGCGGCCTTGTCGGTCGGCTTCATAGCCAGCCAATTTGAAAAAATCGCGGCCTTGCGCCTCGGCGTCGCCGTCAATGACCAATGTCATGGCGTCAATATCGGCGTCGCGTGGCCCCATGCAAATATGCGGATGCTCGCCGCCGACGGC
>JAYOCI010000044.1:791-12994 GCA_038105345.1 Rhodobiaceae bacterium | reverse complement strand
GCCAAAGCCTCGGGGGCGCGCATTGTGCATTCATGCGGCTTTGACTCTATTCCTTTTGATTTGGGCGTTTTGTTTTTGCAAGATGCCGCCAAAGAGAAATTCGGCGAGACTTGTCCGCGTGTGCGCGGTCGCGTGCGGGCGATGAATGGTGAATTTTCGGGCGGCACGGCCGCCTCTCTCGGCGCCACTATGGAAGCTCTGGCAAAGAATCCAGAATTATTCAATGTTCTGGCCAATCCGTTTTCACTGGCCAATGGGTTCCAAGGCCCAGCTCAGCCCGACGACAGCAAGCCGGTTGAAGATGAAGTTCTGGGACAGTGGCTTGCCCCATTTATTATGGCCGCCATTAACACTAAAAATGTGCATCGTTCAAATGCGCTTATGGGGCACCCCTATGGTGAAGATTTTTGCTATGACGAAATGATGCTGACCGGTGCCGGTGATGAAGGCAAAGCGGTCGCTGAATTTGTTGCCAGCACCAATCCTTTGGCAGGCGATGACGTGCCTAAGCCGGGTGAAGGCCCGTCCAAAGAGGCTCGTGAAGCTGGCAATTACGATATTCTATTCCACGGCACCACAGCCTCTGGCGATACATTAAGCGCCAGTGTTGGTGGCGACCTCGACCCGGGCTATGGGTCAACCTCGCGGATGATTGCCGAAAGCGCCATGTGCCTATTGCAAGATAGCGATGGGGTGGCTGGCGGTGTGTTGACCACGGCACCAGCCATGGGGCAAAAATTGATTGCCCGCTTGGTCTCTAACGCTGGTTTGAGTTTCAAAATCGAGGGTTAAAATGGATTTCAGTCGGATAGACCCTGAGTTGCACGATGGCTTGAAAATGCTGCAAGCGGCCATGCCATTGGGCGCAAATTTGAGCGATGATTTGGCCGGCGCGCGGGCAGCAGCCAGCGCCCGCAATGGCATGATGATGGCAGATTTTACCCTGCCGGATGATGTGGTCTTGGAGGTGGTGCGTTTTACCGGTTCTGACGGCCATCAAGTCGATATGCGTATGATGCGGCCCAAAAAGCCAGCCGCCACGCCCATGGCGATGGTTTATTGGATGCATGGCGGCGGCTATATTCTCGGCTCAGCGGCACAAGATGATCCGTTAATGGCACGTTTTGCGAGCCAATTGGGGGTTGTTGCCGTATCGGTTGACTATCGCTTGTCACCTGAGACAGCTTTTCCCGGGCCGCATAATGATTGCTATGAGGGGCTGGTGCATTTGATTGAAAATGCCGCGCAATATCACATTGATACGCAACGCATCGCCATTGGTGGCGCCAGTGCTGGCGGCGGTTTGGCGGCTGGTCTGGCCTTGCGGGTTCGTGATGAGGCGCCGGTGAAATTGGTCGGGCAAGTGCTGCTCTATCCAATGATTGATGACCGCAATGTTGAGCCGCCAAGTGCGACGCGTGAAAATACCGCCGTGTGGTCGCGCGAGGGCAATCTGTTTGGTTGGACGTCTTATCTTGGCAAGACCCCGGGCGGCGATGATGTGCCAGCCTATGCGGCGGCGGCACGGGCCGAAGATTTATCGGGCTTGCCGCCAACTTATTTGCCAGTCGGTGAGCTTGATTTGTTTCTTGATGAAGACATTGACTATGCCCATCGTTTGCTCAAAGCCGGCAATGCCTGCGAATTGCACGTATTCCCTGGGGCGGTGCACGGGTTTAATGGTTTTATGCCCAATGCCCGTATCTCGCAGATTTGCAATCAAGCGATTGCCAGTTTCGTTGCCCGCGTTTTGGCTTGATCGGCGATTGAGCTATGGCGGAGGCAGCTAAACTGGATTTATATGGCCCGCAAATTTCAACCTTTGTGCGGTGTTGCACGACTGTAGCTGAAGAGGCGGGTATTGCTTGGCAATTGCACGCCACTGGCACGGGCACCAAAGAAAGTGCCGCCCACCACCCATTTTTGCGCACACCGGCGGCCTATATTGATGGTCTGCATTTTTATGAAGCGCTGGCCATCACCAGCTATGTTGATAGTCAATATAATCAACGCCGCTTGCAGCCCTTGGCGCCAGAAGCTGGTGCCCGTTGTCTGCAATGGGTCGGCATTATGAGCCATTATGTTTTCCCCATCATCGAAGAACGGCTGGTTTTGCCGCGCCTCGTGGCACCGCTTATGGGGCGGCAGGCTGATGAAAGCCTCATCGCCGAGGCCTTGCCCAATATTGCCTATCACTTGCAGGTCGTCGAAAAGCGACTATATGAGGCGCCTTTCCTTGCCGGAACCGAGGTGTCGCTGGCCGATATTTTCATGTATTGCGTCATAGAAAGCGCCGCCATGACGCCGGAAGGGGCAGATATATTGTCGCGTCTGCCGGCGTTGAGCGCTTGGCAACAAGTCATCGCCGCGCGCCCTGCCGTGCAGGCAACAAAATGGCCCGACCCGTCTGAGCTGGGCGGCGTCTCTTAGAGGCTAAATGGCACCGAGGGTTTGTTTCGTGACATCCCACAGCCGCGACGCCAGTTCTGGGTCAATCGCCCATGGCCGCACGCCATCAAAATTAGCTGAATCGGCGGCCACAGCTTCGGCGATATTGCAGTCCTCACAATAAACCCCGCCGAGACCGGCAAGTTTCGGATTAGTGGCGGCCCATAGGCTGGTGCCAGCCCCTAAAGATGGTGTTTTGAAACCGGCAGCGGCGCGCTCGCTTGGCTTGCCATCTTCATCAGTCCAGCCGAGCGCCACCATTTCTTCATTTGGCAAATGCCGTTGTAGCGGCGTGAAAATACCACCCGGATGCACGGCGAAAGCCTCAATGCCGCGATCGGCATAGCGATTGTGCAATTCAACCGCGAGCAATGATTTGGCGGTTTTGGATTGCCCATAAGCATTCCATTTTTCATAGGCACGCTGGGTGTAATGCATATCATCAAAATCAATACCGGCGATGCGGTGACCGATTGACGACAGCGTTACCACACGGGCGCCATTGCCGGCTGTGAGTGCGTCAAGCAGGCCGGTGATCAAGGCGAAATGGCCAAAATGATTAACCCCAATTTGCCATTCCCAACCTTGCGCCGTGCGCTGCTCAGGGCAAGCCATAACGCCGGCATTGGCGATGAGAATATCAATATTTTGATGCGTGTCGCAAAACTATTCGGTAAATCTCTTCACCGAGGCAATGTCTCTCAAATCAATAGTGCCAATTTGTTCGGCAGGTAAAATACCTTCGAGCGCTTGAATGGCGCGTTGACGATCGCGCGCCGGAACATGAACATGCGCGCCAGCATTGACCAATGCCCGCACAGTTTCCAGCCCAATGCCCGAATAACCGCCCGTGACGACAGCGTTTTTCCCAGACAAATCAATGTCTTTAAGAATTTCAGATGGCTCTGGCCGAGGGCCTAATCCGGTCTCAATAGGTTTTTGATTGGCAGAAATTGACATGGCTTCTCCTTCGCTATTGCTAAAAACTTAACAAGCCAAGGCGGTCTTGCCTAGCACCTAATGAGTATGCACGCGGATACAAGCGGCCGATGTTTGTGCCGTTTCGACATCGGGGCCAAGCACCACACCAAGGCGTCGGTAGGGCCGCGCCACTGGTTTGCCGAATAGGCGAATGTCGCAATCGGCAACCGCCAGCGCATCTTCGACGCCGGAAAAATGATATTGGCCGCTGGCATCTTCGGCCGCCAAAATCACTTGGCTGGCGCCCTCGCGTAGCAAGCGAATGGTCGGAATCGGCAAGCCCAAAAAGGCGCGCGCATGTAAGTCAAATTCGCTCAAATTCTGTGTGTATAGCGTCACCAGACCGGTATCATGCGGCCGCGGGCTTAGTTCGCTAAACACCACATCGCCGGATTTGGTAACGAAAAATTCGACACCGAACAGGCCGGCCCCGCCCAAAGCGTCGGTGATCTGGCGTGCCATATTTTGCGCCTGCTCGATAACCGCTTGCGATGATTTTGTGCTTTGCCAGCTATATTGATAATCGCCTCGCGCCTGCACATGACCAATCGGCGGACAAAACAATGTGTCGCCGTCATATTGGCGGACGGTCAAAAGGGTGATTTCATAATCAAAGTCGATGAATTCCTCAACAATCACCCGCTGCCGGTCGCCGCGCATGCCTTTGAGCGCATAGGCCCAGGCGGCGCGCAATTCGGCTTCATTGCTGGCCGTGCTTTGGCCTTTGCCAGATGAGCTCATCACTGGTTTGATCACGAGTTTGCCGCCAATTTCGGCGGCTTTTTCTAGCAATTCTTGTTCTGACTCGGCATAGGCAAAACGCGCTGTCCGCAAGCCAATTTCGGCCGCGTGATCGCGGATTTTGTCGCGGTTCATGGTCAGATCGACAGCCTTGGCGGAAGGCACAATAGTGTAGCCTTGCTGTTGCTTTTCGACCAGTAATGAGGTCGCAATGGCTTCAATTTCCGGCACAATATAGTCTGGTTGATGGCGTTCAATCACTGCATCTAGGGCGTTGGCGTCGAGCATATTAAACACTTCACAGCCATCGGCCACTTGCATGGCAGGTGCGCCCTCATAGCTATCGCAGGCAATGATTTCTTGCCCCAGACGCTGTAAAGCGATGACCAGCTCTTTGCCAAGCTCACCGCTGCCAAGAAGAAGTATTTTCGCCATAAACGAACCCGCAATTAGAGGATAACGACCAAGCCCTCATCCGGATTCATTTTACCGACGACGACATCATTGTAAACTTCAGGGAAGGCGTCCAAACCGGCGATATGCTGAACTTTCATCCAGCTTTTACTCTGCTCGGCACGCGTGTTCATAAACGCTTCAGTGCGCGCATTATAGCCATCTTGTCCCCAATCGCCGATGCGCTTTTGAATATGGGAGGGGGCGAAGAAAAACGCACTGCGCTCGCGAATAATTTGCGCGGCCAGCGGATCCTTCGGTGTGTCGCGGTCTTCCCAATGGGTCATGCCAACGTTAATGCAATTAAGCATATTATCGCCCAATGCGCCGTGCACTGTGCCTAACACCACACGATTGCCCGACATATCAACCATCACAGTTGGTTTGCTGGCATCAACTTTCTCAAGCTCGTCATAGCTGATGACCTGATCATAGCAGCCAAGGCTTTCGACAAAGGCGCGGTTGCTGGCTGAGGTAAGCCCGACGGTTGCTGGCGCGTCTTTCTCGTCGGCTAGACCCTGAGCCAATCCAATCGCTGTTTTGCTCGAGGCGCTGACGATAATCACTTGCTCGGCTTGATAATATTGTGCGTCCTGTAGGGCGTCGCATAGGCAAAAAGAAGTGACGTAAAGCGGGTTCAGCAGGGCGCGAATATCATCCATTTTCGGGTCATAGTTTTGTTCGCCCGACATGCGCATATAATTATTATAAACCGGCGGCAGCTCGGCCCGATGCGGCGCGCCATCCATAAATCTTTGCGGTGATATTTTGGTTGGCGTCAGGGTCAAAAAACTAGCTGGTGGGAAATAGCCATAGAGCCGCTCACCAATCTCAAGACCGGCGACATTGGAAGCGATAATTTCAGCAAAACCCCAAACCGGCAAACAGCCCCATTCACCCGCTTCATTATCTAGCGCCGGAAAGAAATGCCAATAGCCAATCGTATCGCCTGACGCGCCATAGGTCACATTATTGGCGGTAAAGGCAAAGCGATCAATGCGGACCAGAACATCGCCCTCTTTCAGATTGGCCAAGGCGGCCGCCTGATCGGTGGCTACCAATCGGTTTTTTGTTAGGTCTTTTTTAAAGGTCTGAAATTCGCTCACCGGAAGGCTCCTTTATTTTTGCAATGATGCAGCGAATTTTTGTAATTTCTCCACCGCAGGGAAGGCATTGTCTCTTATACGTTTCATAATGTCCATTTTTTCAGTGTCATTTTTATCGATATTGGCGATTGATCTAGAAAATCCATCGAGGCGATTGTCGCGTATCCAAGCGCGCAAATTTTCATCTTGAGACCAATTAAATTGGTTCATCATCATCGCCAATGTCATGGGAATAAAATCGACATCTTGATTGGGCAGGGGCACGTGTGTGCAAAGCCGGTTTTTTTCTTCATCCGTGTCATAATTGGCTTCGACATAGGCAATCATTGACCCGCTAAAGGCCGGTTGATAGGCCCGAATAGGCTGCGGGGTAATCACATTGCCCTGAAAGATCGGGACAATTTCCTTATGCTCAAAAGACCGCGCAAGACTGGCCGAACAATCAATATGTATGTGACCCGGGCTGGTGGCGATCTCGCCCTGCGATAGCACAATACGGTCTGGCTCAATCAGGCGGACGTGCCCCATGCGGACAATATTTTTTATGCGCCGCAATTGCGCCAATTCGGCTTGGCTGATTGTCGCGGCATGGAACATGCGCGGGCGCACAGAGGGGTCAAGGCGCAGCAGGTAGCCGCAATCTTCAAGCCGATCAAACATATCGTCAATCGACTCGGCATTGGCGATGGCCTCGATTTGGTTGGCTTGGGTGTTGATTATTGTGCCAACAAACGCTTCACCGGGCTGGGCATTGGCGCGATCGAGCAGCCACGCATCGCGCGAAATAATCCACTGAATCGCGTCAGCATCGACGCCTTGCTGCAATAGCCACAGGCACGCATCAATGGCCGTTTTGCCCCCGCCAATCACCACATAACCGGCGGGGCTATTGGTGATTTTCGGCAAATCATTAATCGGCATGAAGGTCACGCCCTCGGCAATATCAAAATTTGGCGTATGGGTTGATGGCACGGAAATCGTCATAAAAGTGGCGTCGACCAAATGTTTGTAATCGACTGTAAACTCTTCGCCGCTCAATTTATGGCTGAACTGACCATCGCCCGTATAATCGCACATGGGGAAATAGCGCACCCGCCCGCTGGCCAAAAATCGTTGCCGCATCACCTCGTCAAAATAGGCTGACACTTCGGCACCGCTGGCCAAATCGGCGAGGCCTTGATTGAGGCCCGTATGGTCAATGGTTCCGCGGCTTAACTCGGTTGAGCTGACGCCAAAGAAAGATGATGGCTGATGCAAGGTGACAAATGGATAGGCGACATTCCAATGGCCGCCGGGCTTGGCATGGCGGTCAACGATAATAATATCGGCGTCTGTCTCGGTCAGCAAAGTATCGGCAAAAGCCATGCCGACGACGCCGCTGCCAATGATTAAATAGTCGGTTTTCAGACCCGTGCTCATGATGTTTTCTCCCGCCATTGTATGGCAGAGAAATAGGTCAAATTTGCCACTTGTCCATATGCCTTATTTGGGTGTTTCCATTAATTCGATTAAAACCCCGCCCATATCTTTCGGGTGAAGGAAGATAATCAGCGTGCCATGTGCGCCAATGCGCGGTTCACCGAGCACGCGGACACCCTTGGCCAGCATTTCATCGCGCGCGACATGAATATCGGCGACTTCATAGCAGACATGGTGTTGACCACCGGCTGGATTATTTTTCAAAAATCCGCTGATGGTGCTGTTTTCGTCATAAGGCTCAATCAACTCAATTTGTGAATTATCAACGTCGACAAAACAAACCCACACGCCTTGTTCGGGAAGGGCGAATTTTTCGCCAATATGGGTCGCGCCCAAGACATCGCGATATAGTTTCACACTGTCATCAATAGATGGTGTGGCGACACCTACATGGTTCAAACGTCCAATCATTTTTCTCTCCTATGCGTTGGCTGTTGTGGTTTCTTTACACGTCACTGGCGGTTATTTGGCAAGTATTTTATCGCCGAATGGGCTTATGATAAGGATACCAATGATTTGCAGAAAGTGGTGCCGCCGTGCAGCAAAAAATTCTTCATGGTGTTGAGGTCGATATCACCTTTAAGCGGATTAAAAACCTCAATATGCGTCTCTCGCCAGCCGACGGGCGGGTGCAGATTTCTGCCCCTTTGGGCATGCGTCTGCAGACCATTGAAAATTTTATCAGTGACAAAAAAACGTGGATTGAAAAACATCAAGCGCGCCTTCAAGCCCGCCCCCTCATGCCGCCGAAAACCTATGAAAATGGCGAGTTACATCAATTATGGGGCGAGGATTATCGCCTATGTTTGAGGCCAACGACGGGTCGCCAGCATATCAGCCTAGAGGGCGACCAGCTTTTCGCGCATATGGCGGCCGGTGCGACGGCGACACAAATTGAAAGGGTGATGGAGGCATGGCTGCGGCAAAAATTGCGCCAAGCGGCCGAGCCGATGATGGCTCAATGGGCGCAGCATATGGGCGTGGTGCCGAAAGGGCTTTATGTTCAGCGCATGAAAAGCCGCTGGGGCAGTTGCAATATTCGCCGCCACACCATTCGGTTGAATACCGAACTGGTGCACAAGCCACAAGATATGTTGGAATATGTTGTGGTGCACGAATTAGTGCATTTGTTCGAACGCTATCACAATGCGCGTTTTTATCGGCTGATGGACAAGTTTCTGCCCGATTGGAAGGCCAAACGCCAACGCCTTAATGGCCGCGATATTGAGCGCGGTTGCTAGACTTAATCACCCTGCCGCATGACGGCGCGGGCGCCGATATAGAGAATAATTGGTGCTAAGAAAATGCTCGGCACGCCGGGCAAGAAGCCGATAATGCTCAGCCAATCGCTCTGTCCCAACTGGCTGTCGCCTAAGGTCAGCGACCGATTACCCGCCGCATTGCCGATCCAATAGAAAAGCGTAAACGACCAAGCCACATAGATAAGACCCCATGCGAAAAATCGGTTCATCGCTTTGCTGAGGGCTAATTTTGGCAGGGCCAGCGCGACAATCACCACCAACATACCATTGGTAATGCCGCCACTATGGGCGCGCACCCAGCCCTCAGTCGTGCCATAGACTGAAAACTCAATAATCTTACCGGGCCAGACTTCAACACCGCCAATCAGGTTGAACATCAGCATGAAGCCAGCCAACATGCCGACAAACATCACCAAGAAACCATTGGCGATCATTAGTTTTTGATATCTATCCATCATGTCCTCCCGACAGATTAAATTTTTTCAAACGGCACAGGCATGGCCGGATGGTGGGTGTCAATAAGCGGTATGGGGGCGTTGGCCGGCAGTTCGGCATAGCCTTTTAGCCAATCCCTCATATAGGCCGGATCGGTCTCCCCGCGCGGGTCATGGCCGGGCAAAAGCGCCCGCAGCATGAACGGCCCGACATTGTAAATCATGCCGGACATTTCGCGGATAATCTCAAACCAAGTGCGCGGATGTTTCAGCTTACCGTCTTTGCGTAAGGCCGCCATCATGGCAATCAAACCATTGCCGACGACATGACACGAGCCATGGAATACGCCTTTGAAGCGCGGCCAATAGCGGCCTGAATAGGCGCGATAAGCGTCAATGGCGACGGTTTTATGCTCGGTTTCTTCAATCATATGCATCAGCCAAAATGAGGTGATGTGCGGATCGGCGTTTTTGAACAAAGTGAGGCGCTTTTTGAGCATCCAACGGGTAAAGCCATTGGTCATGCTTTCAAAGCCAGCCGCATAGGCGAGGCGCTTTTCGAGGTCGCGGGTCATTAAATCTTTCCAGGTTTTATCAAAACGCGCTTCAACCTCTGCCAACTCCGGATAACCATTGGCTTTGATGACTTCATTAAGGCGGCGGTGGCACTTATAGTGCTGACTTTCTTGGCCGCAAAAGCCGCGAATATCCTCGCGCAATTCCTCGCACTCAATATGCTGGGCTGCTTCTTTGCCAGTCTTGACCAGAAATGGCTCAAGATAAGGCATGGTTAAGGACATGCCATTGAAAAGATGGCTACGCACGGTTTTTCCCGGGATCCATTTCGGATCCAGCGTGTCAGGAAACTCGAAGGAAAAATCCCGAATGACAATGGACTCCACTGACTTTGGCTTATACTGGTATCCCACAGCACTTCCTCCTCTTGTCTTTTTAAAACTCTGCCTGTTTTGCGCAAAGCTGTCAAATGTAAGCTCTGGGCTGAATAAATAATAAACTGCTTGTGAGAAGGGCGATGTTTCGACATATTCGCGCCAAGCCACAGATTGATTTATCCTCCATGCTAGATATTAAAGACATTACCTACCGCATCGCCGGACGCACGCTTTTTGAACAGGCGTCTTTGTCGATCCCATCGGGCCACCATGTTGGCCTTGTCGGCCCCAATGGCACTGGCAAATCGACGCTGTTTAAGCTGATTGCCAAAGAGCTGGAGCTTGATGGTGGCGAGATTTCGATGATGTCGAACACGCAAATGGGTATGGTGCGCCAAGATATTCCTGATGATGACACGCCATTGATTGATGTGGTGCTGGCCGCCGATACTGAACGCGCCAGCCTATTGGCCGAATTGGAAACGCCGATTGAGGTTGAGCGCATGTCGGATATTTATATGCGTTTGGCAGATATTAACGCCTATGAGGCGCCTTCTCAGGCGGCGACTATTTTGTCCGGCTTGGGTTTCAGCACAGAGCAGCAAAGCCAGCCGATTAGCGATTTTTCCGGTGGCTGGAAAATGCGCGTGGCGCTGGCCGCCGCTTTGTTTCGCAAGCCCAATTTGCTGCTGTTGGATGAGCCGACCAACCATTTGGATTTTGAGGCGATTGTCTGGTTAGAGAATTATCTGAAAAGCTATGAGCATAGTTTCATCATCATCAGCCATGACCGCGAAACCCTGAATAAAGTGGTGACGCATATAGCCCATTTGGATCAGCTGAAACTGACGCTTTACACTGGCAATTATGATCAATTTGAAAATGCTCATGCGCAAAAGCGCCTTGGTCACCAAGCCTTATTTGACAAACAACAGGCGCACAAAAAGCGCATGATGGCTTTTGTCGACCGCTTTGGCGCCAAGGCCAGCAAAGCCAAGCAAGCGCAAAGCCGCCTGCGGGCGATTGAGCGCATGGATATGGTCGATGCCTTGATTGCCGAACGCGCCATTTCTTTTAAGTTTCCGCAGCCGGAAAAAATCGCCTCACCGATTATCACGATTGATGGGGCTGATGTTGGCTATGAGACGGGCAAGCCGGTTTTGCGCAATATTAATCTCGGCTTTAGCAGCGACGATCGCGTGGCGCTTTTGGGGGCCAATGGCAATGGTAAGTCAACGCTGGTGAAGCTGATCTCCGACAATCTTTCGGCCATGGTCGGTGATGTGCACCGCAGCGGTAAATTGCGTATCGGCTATTTCGCGCAGCACCAGTCGGATGAATTAGACGAGCAATCGACGCCCTATGAAGCAATGCGCGCCGCTATTGGCGATATTGCCGAGACCAAATGTCGGGCTCTACTTGGGCAATTTGGTTTTGATAAGGGCAAGTCGGACACGAAAATTATGAAACTTTCGGGTGGCGAAAAAGCCCGCCTCTTATTCTGCATGATGAGCCATGACGCGCCGCATATTATGTTGCTCGATGAGCCGACCAACCATTTAGATATTGATGCGCGTCAGGCTTTAATTGAGGCGCTTAATGGCTATGAGGGATGTGTGATTTTGGTAAGCCATGATCCGCATTTGGTCGAAGCCGTGGCCGAGCGTTTATATTTGGTAAAAGATGGCGGGGTCAGCGCCTATGATGGCGACCTCAAAGCCTATCGTGATTTGATCATGGATCAACGCCGTCAAGAACGCGCCGACGCTCGAAAAAACAAAAAAGCCAAGCAAACCGATGCCGTCGAACCCAGCCCACCAGCCGCCACCAAGGGTGACAGAAAAGCCGCCGCCAAGCTGGAAGCGCAATTGGAAAAATTACTGCAGCAAAAAGCCGATTTGGAAGCCGCCATGTCCGCCCCAGAAGCTTTGGCAGATGAGCATTTATTGCATAAGATTTTGGCCGATTATGCGGCTGTCGAAAAACAAGTCGATGAGCTGGAAACCGCTTGGATTGAGACCCAAATTTAGCCGCTCAGAAGCATAATTAATCTATTAAGAACAATGGTTTATGAAATAAGTTTTAGACCGGAATTTTTTCGCTTGGAAAACGAAAAAATTGGGCGTATAGCGGAAATTAATAAAAAAATAATTTACGTTATTTCTCGATTGAGGCCGTTATGGTTGACACTGTTTTTATCGCTCAGGCTACGTCTTTGGTCTTTGGCACTATTCTTGCTGCGCCGCTGCTTGCCAGTGTCAGCACGAAAACCCGTCATTGGGGTTTTGTGGCGATGATGTTTGGCACATTGTCAGCTCTGGTCGTTCATGTCGCCTTGTCTCTATGGTTGTTCGCTGGGGCCAGCGTATTTTGGTTCATTATGAGCGTGCGCGGCTGGTTGAACAC
>JAYOCI010000044.1:0-781 GCA_038105345.1 Rhodobiaceae bacterium | reverse complement strand
CTTCCTAGGGGTCGATTGGCCGACCTTGCCGAGAGCTTCGGCTAAACATTATTGTTGATGACGCAGTTTTCGCTTAGCTTATAGGCTCGGGCCCACAGGCTGAGTGGCTTGTGGCTGTGTGGAGTGGTGAAAATGAGTGCGGCAAACAGCCAGACATTCGGTGATTGTGAGGCGGCGATTATTGCTTTGCAGGCGCGTTTTGGCGATCAGCTGACGCAGGCGGCAGCTTTGCGCCAGCAGCACGCCAATACGGTCACGGGCCTTGAGGAACAATGGCCCGATGCGGTGCTGTTCGCCCAGTCGCGTGATGATGTGGTGGCCGCAGTAGAAATGCTGGCGGCTCATAAATGTCCGATTGTTCCCTTTGGTATTGGCACGTCTTTAGAGGGGCAAGTCAACGCGCCACGCGGTGGTGTGTGTATCGACCTATCGCGTATGGATGCGATAATTGAGGTTAATCAAACCGATATGGTGGTGCGCGTGGAGCCGGGTGTGACGCGCCAGCAATTAAATGAATATTTGCGTGACACAGGCTTGTTCTTTCCCATTGATCCGGGCGCCAATGCCACTTTGGGCGGCATGGCGGCGACCCGCGCCTCGGGCACAAATGCTGTGCGCTATGGCACGATGCGTGATGCGGTGATGGGGCTGGAAGTGGTGCTGCCCAATGCCAGTGTGATTCACACTGGTGGTCAGGCTAAGAAATCAGCTGCTGGTTATGATCTCACGCGGCTGATGATTGGCTCGGAAGGCACGCTGGGCATTATCACCGAATTGACCA